>DASYBR010000069.1:0-4978 GCA_036500645.1 Mycobacterium sp.
TCCCGGCTGTGCACCAAGCGGGTGCCGCCGGAGGCCATCCGGGCTTTGCCGATCGCCTGGGACACCTCGGCACGGCGCTTGACCGCGGCCAGGATCGCGGCGTCGAGCCGGTCGATCTCCTGGCGCAGGTCATCGATATCGGTGAGTTGTTCGGCTTCGATAGACATTTCAGACTCCGGATTCTCATTGTGTGGGGGTCGTGGTCTCATCCGGTATCGGGCCTCACACAAGAGACGAGCCCCGGATCTCAGAAGCAGACCGCGGGGCTCTGGGAAGCAGCTAGACCACGGGCACCGCTGGCCGGTACCCGTAGAAAAATCGCCGCTGCATGTTGAGCACGAATTGAGTGTGCCACTTGAAGGCCTGCCAGCGCAAAGGTGTCGGCAAACAGCGGTAGGTTTGGACGAGATGTAGCCGCCGACGACGATAAACAGAGCATTGCGATCGAAAGAGACAGGAGGAGCGGCGCGTATTGAGTGTGCACGTTACTGAGGCCGGGGCAGATCAGTTGCTCGACGGCCTCAACCCGCAACAGCGTCAGGCGGTGCTGCACGAGGGCTCGCCGCTGCTGATCGTCGCGGGCGCGGGCTCCGGCAAGACGGCCGTGCTGACCCGGCGCATCGCGTACCTTCTGGCCGCACGCGACGTCGGCCCCGGCCAGGTTCTGGCGATCACCTTCACCAACAAGGCCGCCGCGGAGATGCGGGAACGTGTGGTGGCTCTCGTCGGTCCGCGCGCACGCTCGATGTGGGTGTCGACGTTTCATTCGACCTGCGTGCGGATTCTGCGCAATCAGGCGTCGCTGATCGCGGGGCTCAACTCCAACTTCTCGATCTACGACGCCGACGACTCGCGGCGCCTGCTGCAGATGATCGCCAAAGACATGGGCCTTGACGTCAAGCGGTATTCGCCACGGCTGTTGGCCAACGGCATCTCCAACTTGAAGAACGAGCTGATCGATCCGCAGCAGGCGGTGGCCAGCCTGTCCGATGACGATCACGCGGATGAGTTGGCGCGCACGGTGGCCGCCGTCTACTCCGAGTACCAACATCGGCTGCGGGCCGCCAACGCGCTCGACTTCGACGATCTGATCGGCGAGACGGTCGCGGTGCTGCAGGCTTTCCCGCAGATCGCCCAGCATTACCGTCGGCGGTTTCGGCACATCCTGGTCGACGAGTATCAGGACACCAACCATGCCCAGTACGTGCTGGTGCGGGAGTTGGTCGGCCGCGAAGTCGAAGATGGTGTGGCGCCCGGTGAGCTGTGCGTAGTCGGCGACGCCGACCAGTCGATCTACGCGTTTCGCGGCGCCACGATTCGCAATATCGAGGATTTCGAACGCGACTACCCCAGTGCCACGACGATTCTGCTCGAACAGAATTACCGCTCCACGCAGAACATCCTGTCGGCGGCCAACTCGGTGATCTCGCGCAACTCGGGACGCCGGGAAAAGCGGCTGTGGACCGACGCCGGCGAGGGCGAGCTGATCGTCGGCTACGTCGCCGACAATGAGCACGACGAGGCACGATTCGTCGCCGAGGAAGTCGACGCGCTGGTCGGCGGTGGCGATCTCACCTACAACGATGTGGCGGTTTTCTACCGCACCAACAACTCGTCGCGGTCGTTGGAAGAGGTGTTCATCCGCGCCGGCATTCCGTACAAAGTTGTTGGGGGCGTGCGGTTTTACGAGCGCAAGGAAATCCGCGACCTGGTCGCATACCTTCGGGTACTGGACAATCCGGGCGACGCGGTCAGCATGCGACGCATCCTCAACACGCCGCGCCGCGGCATCGGTGATCGGGCCGAGGCCTGCGTGGCGGTATACGCCGAGAACACCGGTTCCAGTTTCGCCGACGCCCTCGAGGCCGCCGCCGAAGGCAAGGTGTCGATGCTGAACACCCGGTCGGCCAAGGCGATCGCGGCTTTCGTCGAGATGCTCGACGATCTGCGTGGCCGGCTCGACGCACCCCTCGGGGAGTTGGTCGAAGCGGTGTTGGAGCGCACCGGATATCGCGCTGAGTTGGAGTCCTCGTCCGACCCGCAAGACCTGGCCCGGTTGGACAACCTCAACGAACTCGTCAGCGTCGCACACGAATTCGCCACCGACCTGGAGAACGCGGCGGCGCTCGATGAGACAGTCGGCACGCCCGACGACGAAGACGTTCCGGACACCGGTGTGCTGGCGCAATTCCTGGAGCGGGTGTCGCTGGTCGCCGACTCCGACGAAATCCCTGAACACAGCGCCGGTGTGGTGACGCTGATGACGTTGCACACTGCCAAGGGGCTGGAATTCCCGGTGGTCTTCGTCACCGGTTGGGAAGACGGCATGTTTCCGCACATGCGGGCATTGGGCGATCCCAATGAGCTTTCCGAGGAGCGGCGGCTGGCCTACGTCGGGATCACTCGGGCGCGTCAGCGGCTGTATGTCAGCCGGGCCAAAGTGCGGTCGTCGTGGGGACAGCCGATGCTCAATCCCGAGTCGCGGTTCCTGCGGGAGATCCCGCAGGAACTCATCGACTGGCGGCGCACCGACCCCACCCCGTCGTTCAGTGCGCCGGTCAGCGGCGCCGGGCGATTCGGCTCGCCGCGTCCCTCGCCGGCTCGTTCGTCGGCGAGCAAACGCCCGCTGTTGGTGCTGGAACCCGGCGACCGGGTTACCCACGACAAGTACGGGCTGGGCCGGGTGGAAGAGGTGTCCGGCGTCGGCGAATCAGCCATGTCGCTGATCGACTTCGGCAGCTCAGGGCGGGTCAAGCTGATGCACAACCACGCTCCCGTCAGCAAGCTTTAGCCCGGTGACGATGCAGGCCGGAACGGCCTGAGGTGGGGGTACCGCCCGCCTGCGGGGGAGAGCCGGGCAATTCAGCTTTAGCCAGCGTCAGCCGTCGAGCAGCCATTCCTTGGTGCGTGGCAACAGCGTCAGCACCACGGTGGAAATCGGCAGCAGAGGCAGGGCGTGCACGATCCAGGCGACGCGCGCTCCGGCGATGAACACGCCGCCGTAGGTCAAGAGCGCGATCACGGACCCGGCCACGATCAGGTAGCGGCCCAGCGAACGACGCAGCAGCAGCATGATCACACCGCAGATCGTCGCCATCGCGAACACCATCGCGAGGAACGCCACCGCGACGCAGAACAGGCGGTCGGATTTCCACCAGCCCGCGATCAGGTCGGTTGCCACGACCGAGGTCGCCCAGCCGCTGACGATGCTGACAGCGGCGGCGGCCACCGCCGTCGCGCTGACGGGTTCACCCGGCAGGCTGCTCACGGTGCCGGGACGCTGGCTCGGCGCGGCGTAGGCGGAGAGCGGGGGCTGGCGCGGGATGTGGGTTGTGCGGGCGTCGTCCACTATCTGCGGGAGCGGCGCGGTCGGCGCTCGCCGGATGATGCGCGTCTGGGGCGCGCTTTCAGGGCCGGCAGAGCTCATGCGGGCGCGCATGGGCTCGCTCGGCGTCTGGGTGGGCGGCTGATCGCCTGGCGTGGGGTTGTTGGGTCCGGTCACCGGTCAACCGGCGAAGGTGCCGACGGACAGGCCACGTTTGGCCAGCCACGGCACCGGGTCCACGCGTTGGGTGCCGCCCAGCAGCACCTCGAAGTGCAAGTGGGGGCCGGTTGAATTGCCGCGATTGCCCATCGTGGCGATCTGGTCACCCGCCATCACGCGCTGACCCACGCTAACCAGCGTGGTGTTGACGTGACCGTAGAGCGTGACCGTTCCGTCCGCGTGGCGCAGTTTGACCCACATCCCGTAGCCCGCGGTCGGGCCGGCGTCGATGACGACTCCGTCGGACACCGCCCTGATTGGGGTGCCGATCGAATTCGCAAGGTCGATACCGGCGTGCAGCACACCCCAGCGATACCCGAAACCCGAGGTGAAAATGCCCTTCGTCGGCATGACGAACAGCGGCTGCGCCAGCCGGGCCTCGCGCTCGGCGCGCTCCTGGGCGTACGCGACGCCCTTGGCCAGCTCTGCGTTGTGCACCGCGACGTTCGCGGCGGGCCGCACGGCGACCATCTGCATACCGCGGGCCGAGGTGCTGATGGGCCCGCCGTTCATGGTCGCCGAGTCGGCGGCCAGCACCGTCTCGGCTTTGGAGTGGTCCGACGTGTGGGTCGCGGAGTGCGCAGCAGCGGCCGCAGCGCCGGCGGCCATGGCCCCGATCAACACTCGGCCTCGGGCCGCGCCGGTCGGCTGCTTGCGATGCTGGCCGCGGCGTCCGGGCAGATCCAAATCGTATCGACGGCTGCGCAGCTCGGGCCCGGGCGAGCCGATCCGAGGCAGGACACTCGTCTCGTCCTCACTGGGCCCGGCCAACGCCATGACAGTGAGATTGTCGGTGTCGTCCAGGTCGTCGAGCTCGGGTGCGCGCAGGACCTGCGCTTCCTTGGCGAACGCGGAATTATCGCTGAAGTCCAGGTCATCGAAGGTGCCGAGCTCCCCAAATTCATTGAACGGGATGATGTCGGTGACTTCGTTGCGATCGAGTTCCAACCCGCGGTCGCGCGATTGCCGTGCGCCTTCAGGCGCAGCAGACCGTGCAAGGCTGGGCTGGGTCAAGCTGATTGTCCCTCGGAGCGTAACCAAAGCGTTATCTGGACCCTGAGACGTTAACCGCCGACCCCGCGGCATCGCAAGCCAAGGCCGGAAATCGGCTGGGTGAATGTGATTTGAATCACTTCAGACGCCGCGGTGAGATCTGCCACATCCACCGATGCCGACGACGGAACCCCCCGGCCGTGTCGATACGCTTCCCGCAAGCGGGCATCGGAAAACCCTGGGCTCGCTTACATACAGGCAAAATAGGCCGACACATAGAAGTGAGCCCATGGACCTTTTCGAATACCAAGCGAAAGAGCTGTTCGCCAAGCACAACGTCCCGACGACACCCGGCCGGGTGACCGACACCCCGGAAGGCGCCAAGGCGATCGCCGAGGAGATCGGCCGGCCGGTCATGGTGAAGGCCCAGGTCAAGACCGG
>DASYBR010000070.1:0-2719 GCA_036500645.1 Mycobacterium sp.
GTTGTGCACCAACGCGAACGCCACGCCGCTCGCCGGGTCGGTCCAGCCGAGGGATCCGCCCAACCCGACGTGACCGAAGCCGGGCATCATGTTCCCGATCGGCAGGCTGTGATAGCCCAGGTGAAAAGCCAACGGCACATACAGATTTCGGTCCGGCCGCAGGCTCTTTCGACCGGTCAGGCCGGCGACCAGCTCGCGGGACAGGAACCGGATGCCGTCGACCTCGCCGCCGTTGGCGATCGCGCCGTACATTCGTGCCAGCCCGCGCGCGGTCGCCACCCCGTTTGCCGCAGGGATCTCGGCGTCCAGCAAGGGCGCTTCCCCTTGGACGGCGGCGACCATGCCCGGGAAGTACAGGGACCGGAATCCACCGGAAAATTCGTTAATTACCCTGCGCGTCACGTAGTTAACGATCCCGTTACCCACCATGTTCTGCGGCACGATGATCTCTGCGGCCCGCGTCGGCGCCTCCGTCGGCGGCCGGCCCAGATACAGGCCGTCGGTGCCCAACGGATCGGCCAGCTCCTCGCGGATCAGCGTGCCCATGCCTTTTCCGGTCACCGCCCGGGCCAGCCCGGACATCAGCCAGCCAAAAGTCAGCGCGTGATACGCCGGCTTGCCCAGCAGCCGCCCCGGGGCCGCCGCGGCCAGCCGTTCTTCCATCGCCACGTGGTCGAGTAAATCTTCTTTGGAGGCGCCGCGCAGACCCGACAGGCCGGCCGCATGCCGCATCACGTCCCGTACCGTGAGGTCCGCCTTGCCGTTGGCGCCGAACTCTTTCCAGTACTCGGCGACTGGCGCCTCGTAGTCGATCAGCCCCCGGTCGGCGAGCCGGTGGATGACCGTCGCGGCCATGCCCTTGGTCGCCGAGAACACCATCGGGGCAGTGTCGGCCGTCCACGGCCGCTGACCACCTCGGTCGGACCACCCCGTCCACACATCGACGACGGGCTCGCCGTCCAAATACACCGCCAGCGCGCCGCCGCCGAACCGGCGCGCGGGGAACATGGTGGCGAAGCTGCGAACGACGCATCCGAAGTGTGAGTCCGCCGCGCCAGACACGCGATGCCCTGCGTCAAGGGCATCGTCTCCTCCGACCGCGCGACGATCGACTCGGGAATCCACTGTCACGATTTTGAATTTACTTCGATTTCACACCCCACCGGAGCGAAATCTAGATTATTTACCTATCCGTTAGTCCGACGCGGCGGACAGTATTTGCTGGGCCGCGAGCGCCGGGGTCAGCTCCCCCGCTTTGACCTGTCGTTCCACGTCGGCCCGCATCTTGCGCACGTTGGGGTTGGACAGCACCCGGTCCAAGACCGTGTCGCGCACCATCTGCCAGGTCCAGTCGACCTGCTGGGTCCGTCGGCGCGCCTCGAACTGTCCGGACTCGGTGAGCACCTTGCGATGCTTCTCGACGGTCTCCCACATTTCCGTCAGTCCGCTACCCTCCATCGCGCTCATCGTGAGAACCGGTGGCCGCCATAAGGTTTCGTGCTGGTAGATCAGTCGTATCGCCGACGACAGCTCCCGGGCGGCCTTGCGCGCCTCGGGCAGGTGATCGCCGTCGGCCTTGTTGACCACCACGACGTCGGCCAGCTCCAACACGCCCTTCTTGATGCCCTGCAGCTGATCACCGGACCGCGCCAACGTCAGCAACAAAAACGTGTCGACCATGTTCGACACGGCCACCTCGGACTGCCCGACGCCGACCGTCTCGATCAGAATCACGTCGAATCCGGCGGCCTCCAGTAACACCACCGTCTCGCGGGTGGCCTTTGCTACTCCACCCAAGGTGCCCGACGTTGGTGAAGGCCGGATGTAGGCGTCGGGATGCTGTGCGAGTCGCGCCATCCGGGTCTTGTCGCCAAGAATCGATCCGCCGGTTCGGGTCGACGACGGATCAACGGCCAGCACCGCCACCCGGTGGCCATTGTCGATCAGATGCATGCCGAGCGATTCGATCGTGGTGGACTTCCCCACCCCCGGAACTCCGGTGATACCCACCCGATGCGCGTCCCCCGAGTCGGGCATCAAGGCCAGCAGCAGCTGCTGCGCCTGCTCGCGGTGATCGGCGCGGGTGGATTCCAGCATCGTGATGGCCCGCGGCAGCGCCGCACGGTTGCCGCTGCGAATCGCAGCCGCCAACTCCTCGACGGTGTCGTTCTTCCGGGACGTCATTTAGTCCAGGCTGTAACCCAGCCGCTCGGCGAGCTTGTGCAGCAAGCCGATTGCGGCATCGGCGATCACGGACCCGGGTGGGAAGATGGCGGCGGCGCCCGCTTCATGCAGCTCGTCGAAATCGCCCGGCGGGATGACCCCGCCGACCACGACCATGATGTCGGGCCGTCCCACCTCAGCCAGCGCATCGCGCAGCGCCGGCACGAGCGTCAGGTGACCGGCGGCCAACGAGGACACCCCGACCACGTGGACGTCGTTGTCGGCGGCCTGGCGGGCCACCTCCTCGGGCGTGGAGAACAGCGATCCGACGTCGACGTCGAAACCGATGTCGGCGAACGCCGTTGCGATCACCTTCTGGCCGCGGTCGTGGCCGTCCTGGCCCATCTTTGCCACCAGGATCCTGGGGCGGCGCCCGTCGGCTTCCGCGAACTTCTCGACGAGTTCGGTGGCCTTGGCCATGTTTCCGGCCTTTCCAGCTTCCTCGCGGTAGACCCCGGCGATGGTACGGATCTCCGCCTGGTGCCGCCCGTACACC
>DASYBR010000071.1:0-6157 GCA_036500645.1 Mycobacterium sp.
CGGTCGTCGACGACGCCGAAATGGTCGCATCCGGCTGCAATCCCGGCGGTCCGGAGGAAAAGTTCTAGTGACCAATAGACCCACTCGGGCGCAGGTGGCGGCGATGGTCGATCACACCCTGCTCAAACCCGAGGCCACCGATGCCGACGTCGCCGCATTGGTCGCCGAGGCGGCCGAATTGGGCGTGTATGCGGTGTGCGTCTCGCCATCGATGGTTCCGGTCGCTGTGCAGGCCGACAGCGGCCTGCGAGTCGCGAGCGTGGCGGGTTTTCCGTCGGGCAAGCACGTGTCGGCCATCAAGGCGTCCGAGGCCGCGCAGGCGGTGGCATCGGGCGCCTGCGAGGTGGACATGGTCATCGATGTCGGCGCGGCACGGGCCGGGGAGATCGCCGCGGTGCGGGCGGACATCGAGGCGGTACGCAGCGGTGTCGGCGGGGCGGTGCTCAAAGTGATCGTCGAGTCGGCGGCCCTGCTGGCCTTGGCGGACGAGCGCACGCTGTTAGAGGTGTGTTGTGCCGCCGAGGACGCCGGCGCCGACTTCGTCAAGACCTCGACCGGGTTTCATCCCGCGGGCGGCGCGTCAGCGCACGCGGTCGCGCTGATGAGCCAGGCCGTCGGCGGGCGGCTGGGGGTCAAGGCCAGCGGGGGCATCCGCACCGCGCAGGACGCGGTCGCGATGCTCGATGCGGGTGCCACCCGGCTCGGTCTGTCGGGCACCCGAGCAGTGCTCGACGGACTCGGCTAGCGCCTGAGTATCAGATGTTCGCGAAACAGGGGTCGTTGTTGTTGTCCCCGGCGGGGATGGTCGCGTTCTGCGTCGAAAACTTGCTTGTCACACCGGTATCGGTGACCTGCACGCTGTCGGCGTGAATACCCAGCGGGTAGTTCTTGGTCAGGTTCGAGGTGAAGTCGTCCAGCGTCGACTGCACGGACTCCTTCGGCATGGTGAAGCCGAGCGCGTTGAAACTGACGATCTGCAGCTCCAGCCCCGTGCCCGACACGACGGGTTTGGCCGTGATGTTGTCCAACATGCCCTTCATCTCGATCGTGCCGTCGGCGGGGTGGGTGGTCACGGTGTTGGTGACGAACGGGCCCAGCACCGGAATCGCGTTCTGCACCGACTGCTTGATGCCGTCGGTCGTCCAGGTGATGGTCGCATCCAGCGAACCGATGGTGCCCTTCGAGTTGCCGGAATCCTGCAGCCGGACGTCGTTGATGTTGATCGAAAGCTTCATGCCCTTGGCATCGCGGATATTGTTGCCGGCCGTCTGCACCGAGATGTTGGTGTAATGCTTCGTGGCCTGCTGCCACAGCATCAGCGGCGTCACCCCGAACGACGCGGTGGCCTGGTCTTTGACCTCACACGCCACCGCCTGGGCCACCTTTGTGTCCGCGACATGGCGGACGTACAGCTCGGCCCCGATCAGCCCGGCGATGATCAGCGCGAAGACGATGACGAAGACCAGCACGATCGATATCGGGTCGCGAAGGAAACGGCGTTTCTTCTTCTCCGGCCTCGGCTCTTCGCCGGGAGTGGCCAGCCGGTCGGTCGGCGGCGCCGGCGGGCTGGGCGGCGGTTGGTAGCTGGGCGGCTGAGTGTGGGGCGCCACCCCGAACTGTTCGGTCTGACCAGGCGGCGGTGCGGGTGGAGGCGGCGGCATCTGCCCCGGACCGCCGGTGCTGATCCGCTCGGTCGGTCGCTCGGTGGGCGGCTGGTTGAACGGGCCTTGGTTACCCGGACGGCCCCACGTCGACGGGTCCTGGTTGGGTGGTCCTTGTGGGTTCGTCACCCGACCGATTGTGCCCTATCAATCTGAGCAAAGTCTGATTGGTTGCGCAGTACCGCGATGTTCTTGCGCGCCTCCGCGACCCGGTGGACGTCGATCTCGGCCACCACCAATTCCGGCTGCGAGCCCGCCGACGCGACGACTTCTCCCAGCGGGGATGCAACCAGGCTGCCCCCAACTCCGGTCGGCGCGCCTGACCCAGATCCCGGGCCGCTCAGCGAGTCTTCAGGGTCAGCCTGACCCGCCGCGGCGACGTAGCTCATCGAATCGAGCGCCCGGGCGCGCGCCAGCAGCGTCCACTGCTCGAGTTTGCCCGGGCCGGCGCCCCAGGAGGCGCAGACGACGATCAGCTGGGCGCCGCGATGGGCCAGTTCGGTGTAGAGCTCGGGAAACCGGATGTCGTAGCAAACGGTCAGGCCGACCCGAACGTCGTCGACGGTGATCACCGCCGGTTCGTGCCCGGGTGCGACGGTGCGCGACTCGGAGAAGCCGAACGCGTCGTAGAGGTGGATCTTGTCGTAGTACGCGTCGGGCTGGTTGGGCGTGCCCGGCCCCTCCGCGATCAGCGTGTTCTTCACCCGTCCGTCCCCGGCGGGGGTGAACATGCCGGCGATCACGGTGATCCCGGCGTCGGTCGCGATGCGGCGCACGCCGTCGGCCCAGGGACCGTCGACCGGCTCTGCGATCGGGGCCAGCGGCACGCCGAACCGGCACATCATCGCCTCGGGGAACACCACCAGCTTCGCGCCCGCGTCCGCTGCCGCAGCGCTGTACTCGCGCACCAGCCGCAGATTCGCCGCCGGATCGGTGCCACTGAGGATTTGCGCCAACGCGATTCGCATGGCCGCCAGCTTAGGCCCGGCGACGATGCGCGCAGCAAAGCCGCGTGAGGTGGGGGTACCGCCCGCTTGCGGGGAAGTGGGCAATCAAGCCCAGGCGCGAGCGGTCAGGCCCTCTCGGCGATCCACTTCGTGGTGAAGCGCTGTTCTGCGGTCACCAGCTCTGCGAGTTGGGCGCCGATGATGTTCTCCAACTTGCCGCCGATGATCGGGACGCGCACCTGCACGGTGGCCTGGAATTCCAATCGGCTGCCTTTCGTCTCGGTGATCGGCGACAGCACGGCTTCGCCAATCAGGTTCACCGGGGCGTCGACGATCAAGCCGGCGACCGAACCCTGCGCAGCGCCATTGCTGACCGGTCCCCAGGTCTCCTCACGCCGGATGCACAGATCGCCGCTGTGCAGCTGCGTGACCATGCCCGGCAGGTTGTGACTGCGAATCACCTGCAGGGTGACGACCTCGACGGTGTCGTCGTCTCCGACCCGCATCGATTCCAGCGAGGCGACGTCAACACCGGACTCGGCCAGCCTGGCCCGCCAGTAGTCCTCGTGGGTGAATGCGCGATGAACCTCTTCGACGCTGCCTTCGTAGTCGGCCGACAAGTCGAATGAACGCGGCATAGCTGGTGAGGCTACCGTTACGGGCCATGAAACCCAGCGGCGTGGGTTCGATGCCCGCCGGTGTGCAACTGGCCGAAGAGGTGCCGTTGGCGCCGCTGACCACGCTGCGGGTCGGACCGCTCGCGCGCCGGCTGGTCACCTGCGTCACCAGCGACCAGGTGATCGCCGTCGTGCGGCGGCTGGACGCCGACCAACGCGCGGGCGACGGTCGCCAGGTGCTGTTGTTCGCCGGCGGCTCCAACCTGGTGATCTCCGACACGCTGACCGACCTGACCGCCGTGCGGTTGGCCAACGACGGCATCAGCATCGACGGCAATCTGGTGCGCGCGGAGGCCGGCGCGGTGTGGGACGACGTCGTCGTCCAGACCATCCAGCACGGCCTCGGCGGGCTGGAATGCCTGTCGGGGATCCCCGGGTCGGCGGGGGCCACCCCGGTGCAGAACGTCGGGGCCTACGGCGCGGAGGTCTCCGACACGATCACCCGGGTCCGGGTGCTGGACCGCGCCAGCGGCGAGGTGCGGTGGGTGCCGGGTAGTGAGCTCGGATTCGGCTATCGCACCAGCGTGTTCAAGCGGCGCGGACCCGAAATGCCTTCTGTGGTGCTGGAAGTGGAGTTCGCGCTCGATGCGTCGGGCCGCAGCGCGCCGCTGCGCTACGGCGAACTCGCGACCGAGTTGAACGTGGACGGCGGCGGGCGCGCTGACCCGCGCGCGGTCCGCGAGGCGGTGCTGAGGCTGCGCGGGCGCAAGGGCATGGTGCTCGACCCGGCCGACCACGACACCTGGAGCGTGGGTTCGTTCTTCACCAACCCGGTCGTCGCTCCGGAGGTTTACGAACGGCTGGCCGCCGGTGTCGAAGGGTCGGTTCCGCACTACCCGGCGCCGGACGGGGTCAAGCTGGCGGCGGGCTGGTTGGTGGAGCGGGCGGGCTTTTGCAAGGGATATCCGGACGACGAAACGGCCCGCGCCCGGCTGTCCACCAAGCATGCGCTGGCCCTGACCAACCGCGGCGGCGCCACCACCGAAGACGTGATCACGCTGGCCCGCGCCATCCGCGACGGGGTTCGTGACGTGTTTGGCATCACACTGGAACCCGAGCCCGTCCTGCTTGGCTGCAGGTTATAGGCCCAAATTCTCAGGATTAAGAAGGCCGGCCTCGTTTCGTCGTCGCGGGGCTGGTCGATTTTGCCCGGTATCTTTGTCTTTCGTGAGCCAGTCCACCGCCCCGCCGCCGATCAACCGGCGCCTGGCTTTGGCGACCCTTGGGTTGGGCGTTTTCGCTCCCGGTTTGCTGGCCGCCTGCGGCGGCACCGCGTCGAAACAGGCCGAGAAGAAGGAGACGCCGGCGGCGCACATCAAGTTCCAGCCGGCCCTAAACACCCCAGCGGCCGACAACGTGGTGCCGATCGCTCCGATCAGCGTCGAGGTCAGCGACGGCTGGTTCCAGCACGTCGCGCTGACCAATTCTTCGGGCAAGCCCGTTGCGGGCGCGTTCAACCAGGACCGCACCGTCTACACGACCACCGAGCCCCTGGGCTACGAGACCGCCTATACCTGGAGTGGCTCGGCCGTCGGGCACGACGGCAAGGCGATCCCGGTCGCGGGCAAGTTCAGCACGGTGTCTCCCACCAAGAAGATCGACGGAGGCTTCCAGCTGGCCGACGGCCAGACCGTCGGTGTTGCGGTGCCGATCATCATCCAGTTCGACGCGCCGATCAGCGATAAGGCCGCCGTCGAGAAGGCCATCTCGATCACCACCGAGCCGCCTGTCGAGGGCAGCTGGGCCTGGCTGCCCGACGAAGCGAAGGGCGCCCGGATCCACTACCGCTCCCGCGAGTACTACCCCGCGGGCACCACGGTCAACGTCGACGCCAAGTTCTACGGGCTGCCGTTCGGCGAGGGCGCCTACGGCGCCCAGGACATGTCGCTGAAGATCCAGATCGGGCGGAAACAGGTCGTCAGGGCCGAGGTTTCCTCGCACCGCATCCAGGTGCTCCGCGACGAGGGCGTCATCATGGACTTCCCGTGCAGCTACGGCGAGGCCGACAAGGCGCGCAACGTCACCCGCAACGGCATTCACGTGGTCACCGAGAAGTACTCGGACTTCTACATGTCCAACCCCGCCGCCGGCTACAGCAACGCCCACGAACGCTGGGCGGTGCGGATCTCCAACAACGGCGAGTTCATCCATGCCAACCCGTCCAGCGCGGGCGCGCAGGGCAACACCAACGTCACCAACGGCTGCATCAACCTGTCCACCGGCGACGCCGAGCAGTACTACAGCACCGCGATCTACGGCGACCCGGTCGAGGTGACCGGCAGCTCGATCCAGCTGTCCTACTCCGACGGCGACATTTGGGACTGGGCCGTGGACTGGGATACCTGGGTGGCGATGTCGGCGCTCCCGCCGCCGACCGCGCATCCGCCCGCGTCGCAGATCCCCGTCACCGCACCCGTCACGCCATCGGATGCCCCCACCTTGTCGGGCACCCCCACCACCACAACGACGACGACGACGTCTAGGCCTGGCGGTTAAACCGCGAAGCGCTGGCCTGGTCGCGGGGCCGGATGATGATTTGGTCCAGGTTGACATGGGACGGCCGGGAGGCCACGAACCCAATCACTTCGGCGACGTCGGCGGCTGTTAGCGGTGTTATGCCGGAGTAGACCGCGTCCGCGCGCTGCTCGTCGCCGTCGAAGCGGACCAGCGAGAACTCGGTTTCGACGGCGCCCGGTGCGATCTCGGTGAGTCGTACCGGCTTGCCCAGCAGCTCGCCGCGCAGCGTCCGGTGTAACGCGCCCTGGGCGTGCTTGGCCGCGGTGTAACCCGCACCGCCGTCGTAGGTCTCCATCGCAGCGATCGAGGTGATGGTGACGATCAGTCCGTCGCCGGACTCGACCAGCTTGGGCAG
>DASYBR010000072.1:0-17311 GCA_036500645.1 Mycobacterium sp.
CGAACAGCCGCTGGGAACGTCGGGCAATCGTCCGGGTGGCCAGCAGCGACAGCGGCACCGTCAGCAAGGTGATCAACACCAGCAGCGGCGAGATGGAGATCATCATCGCCAGCACCGTCACCACGGTCAGAATCGATGTCAGCAGTTGGCTGATCGTCATCGCTACCGACGATTGGACGTTGTCGATATCGTTGGTGACCCGGCTCAGCAGCTCACCGCGTTGTCTCCCATCGAAATACGACAACGGCAGCCGGTGAACCTTGTCTTCGACATCCGAACGCAGCGCGACCATGGTGCGCTGCACGGTGACGTTGAGCAACCGCGCCTGTGCCCAAATCAGCACCGCGGAAACGAGATAGAGGCCCAGGGCCAGCGTCAGCGTCCGCGCGACCGCCCCGAAGTCGACGCCTTGGCCCGGAACGACATTCATGCCCGAGAGCAGATCGGCGAAGGTGTTGTCCCCGCGCGCCCGGGCCGCGGAGACGGCCTGCGCCTTGGAGATCCCCGCTGGCAACCGGCGGCCGATGACGCCGTTGAACAGCAGGTCCGTTGCATGTCCGAGGATCCGCGGAACGATCACTCCGATCGCAGTGCCGACGATGCCCAACGTGATCACCGCGATGCTCAGCCTGCGTTGTGGTACAAGGCGTTTCACCAGCCGCACCGCCGAGCGCCAGAAGTCATGGGACCGCGGACCTTCGGTTGCGGTCGTCATGCCGAACCCCCGGTTTGACCCGATCGCACGGCCGTCATCGACTGCGAGTCGGCAAACTCAGCGTAGGTGGCGCAGTCGGCCAACAGCGACTCGTGCGTGCCCGCGCCCACCAATCGTCCGTCGTCGATGACGATAACCTGGTCGGCTGTGGCGGCGATCGAAATCCGTTGGGTAACAAGGATAACCGTGGCTTCACCGGATATCTCGCGCAGGGCCGTGCGCACCCTTGAATCGGTGTGCACGTCGAGGGCCGCGAACGAATCATCGAATAAATAGATCGCCGGGCGGTGGATGACCGCACGCGCGATCGCCAGCCGCTGGCGCTGCCCGCCGGAGAGATTGATCCCGCCCTGCGCGACGCGCATACGCAGACCGTTGTCGGCCGGGCCGTTTGCCCGGACGAATTCGTCGGCGTCGGCCACCCGCAAGGACTCCCACATCTCCTCCGCGCTAGCCGCCTGACCAGGGGCCGCGCCGATCTGCAGGTTGTCCTCGACCGTGCCGGAGAAGAGGTAGCCGCGCTGCGGGACCAGACCGATCGCCGACCAGAGCCGCTCGGTTCGGTAATCGCGGACGTCGACGTCGTCGACCAGAACCGCGCCGCCGGTCACGTCGTAGAGCCGGCAGATCAACGACACCAACGTCGACTTTCCCGAGCCGGTGCTGCCGACGATGGCGGTGCTGGTGCCGGGTAACGCGGTGAACGAAATGTCTTGCAGCACTGGCTTGTCGGCGCCAGGATAGGTGAACGTCGCGCCGTCCAGCCGCACCACCCCGGTAATCCCGCCCGGCGGGTACTTCGGGTTCTGCGGATTGTCGACTGCGGCACGGGTGGAGAGCACTTCGGTGATTCGTTCGGCGCACACGGCGGCACGCGGCAGCACCACCAGCGTCATGGCCGCCATCACCACCGCCATCAGGATCTGGGTGAAGTACGCCAGAAAGGCTGTCAGCGAGCCGACCTGCATCTGGCCGCGATCGATGCGCAGCCCACCGAACCAGATCAGCGCAACGCTGGACACGTTGATGGTCAGTGTGGTCACCGGCAGCATCAGCGCTTGCCAGTTACCGGTTCGCAGCGCGGTATTCGACAGTGCGGCGTTGGCGCGGGCGAACCGGTCACGCTCAAAGCCCTCGCGGGCAAAGGCGCGCACGACCCGGACGCCGGTCAGTTGGTCGCGCATCACCCGATTGATGCCGTCGATCAGGCCCTGCATTCTGCGCAGCAGCGGCAGCATGTGCGTCATCACCCAGTAGTTGGCCACGCCCATGATCGGAACGCTGATCAAAAGCAGCCACGCCAGCGCGGCCTCCTGGTGGATGGCCATGAAGATTCCGCCGAGGCACATGATCGGCGCCGTGACCAGCACGGTTCCCGATATCTGCACCAGGTATTGGATCTGCCGGATGTCGTTGGTGCTGCGCGTCAACAGGGTTGGCGCGCCGAATCGCGCGGTCTCGCGCTCGGAGAAAGTGGTGACGTGCTCGAACATCGCCCAGCGCAGGTCGCGGCCGAAGCCCATCCCCGCCCGGGAGCCGAAATAGACGGCTCCGACCGCGCACAACACCTGCAGACCGGTGACTGACAGCATCACCACTCCGAGCCTGACGATGGTGGCGGTGTCGCCCTTGGCGACGCCCTCATCGATGATCGCGGCGTTGACCGTCGGCAAGTACAGCGACGCCAGGGTGCTGACGAGTTGAAGTGCCATCAGCACCGCGACCAGCCGGCGGTACGGCCGGATGTACTGGCGCAGCAGTGCCAGGAGCATGGGGTAACTGTTGCATACCGCGACCGGCGGTTCCCTCAACCGGCGGACGGCTAACGCACGCGCCGCGCTCACCGGCGGAAGCGAAACGCCTGCTCAGGCGCGTCGCTGGTTGACCCGCTGAGCTGCCGCTACAGTGCATCGTGTGGACCAGCAGCAGGCTGAACAGAAGTGGGGTGGCCGTGCGGCGTAACGCTAGGGCGCTAGCTCTTACGGCGTCGGCCTTGACGATCATGATCCCCGCGGTTTCAGCGTGCTCCGATTCCGGCGCCGGTAAACCGGGGGCGACATCGTCGACGACGCCGGGCAGCGGGGAGGGCCACCATGGGCCGATGTTCCCGCAGTGCGGCGGCGTCACTGATCAGTCGGTGGCGGAGCTGACCAAAGTCACCGGGCTGATGAACACCGCCCGTAACTCCGTGGGGTGCCAGTGGCTCGCAGGCGGCGGGATCCTCGGGCCGCACTTCTCCTTTTCCTGGTACCGCGGCAGCCCGATCGGACGCGAGCGCAAGACCGAGGAGCTCTCGCGCGCCAGCGTCGACGACATCAACATCAACGGCCACGGTGGTTTCATCGCCGTCGGCAACGAACCGAACCTGGGTGACTCTTTGTGTGAGGTGGGCATCCAGTTCCAGGACGACTTCATCGAATGGTCGATCAGCTTCAGTCAAAAGCCCTTCCCGCCGCCCTGCGACATAGCCAAAGAACTGGCTCGTCAATCGATTGCGAACTCGAAATGACCCCGTCGATGCGTCCCGGTTCGCGCTTCAGCAGAAGTGCCCGTGTCGTCGCGACGGTGTTGATCGCCGCGCTGCTGGTCTTGACCGGTTGTTCGCGCTCGGTCGCGGGTAACGCGGTGAAAGCCGGCTCGGGCGGGGTACCGCGCAACAACAACTCCCAGCAGCAGTACCCAAACCTGCTCAAAGAGTGTGAGGTGCTGACGAGCGACATCTTGGCCAAGACCGTGGGCGCCGATCCGCTCGATATTCAGAGCACCTTCGTCGGCGCGATCTGCCGGTGGCAGGCGGCCAACCCGGCTGGTCTGATCGACATCACCCGGTTCTGGTTCGAGCAGGGCAGCCTTGCCAATGAGCGCAAGGTCGCCGAATTCTTGAAGTACAAGATCGAGAGCCGCAATATCGCGGGGATTGATTCGATCGTGATGCACCCGGACGACGCGAACGGGGCATGCGGGGTTGCCAGCGACGCCGCGGGCGTGGTCGGGTGGTGGATCAACCCGCAGGCGCCCGGCATCGACGCCTGCGGGCAGGCCATCAAGTTGATGGAACTCACGCTCGCCACCAACTCGTAAGGGCGGCAGCGGGGCTCGGCCCGGTGACGATGCGTCCCGGGTAGCGGGGGGGGCGCCGAGGAGCCGGGCAATCGGGCTTCAGCGGGGAATCTCGAAGCCGATCAGCGCGGCCCGACCGAGTTCTAGGGCTTTCCACCCGCTCGGCACCGATAGCACAGCGATCGCCGACGTCGGGAACTTGGTCGAAATGCGTTCGGCCACAGCGGCGTCGGTGTCATCATCGCCGGCCAGGCCGAGTGTCAGGGCCGACATCGTCGGCTCGTGGCCGACGACGAGCAGGGTCGTCACCTCGTCGACCACCGTGTTGATCTCCTCGATCAGGATGCCGGGTATGGCGTCGTAGAGTCGCTCGGTGAAGCGCACCGGGGCGTCGATTCGGGTGTTGGTCAACGTCTCCCGGGCGCGCGTCGCCGTGGAGCACAGCACGCCGTCGATGGCATCCACGTTGGCACGCAGCCAGTCTCCGGCCAGTCCGGCTTCCCGGATGCCGCGGCGCGCCAACGGCCGATCATGGTCGGCCACACCCGGCGGGTAGTCGGATTTCGCATGACGCATCAATAGCAGGGTCCGCGGGGTGTACACGGGGTCACGCTAACCAATGCGGCGCAGGTGCCGCCAGCACCCTGTGTCGAAGACCTGCCGAGCGAGGTCCCGCTTCTTGTCGGTCCGCGGACCTAAACTCGCGATGCCCTGGTATTCATGCAGTTCGAAAGGGGGTTACGGCATGCGATTCCTGCACACCGCCGACTGGCAGCTGGGCATGACCCGGCACTTTCTCGCCGGCGATGCCCAGCCACGGTATTCGGGCGCCCGCCGTGACGCGGTGGCAGAGCTGGGCGCGCTCGCCGCGGAGGTGGGCGCAGAGTTCGTCGTGGTCGCCGGCGACGTCTTCGAGCACAATCAGCTTCCGCCGAAAGTGGTCGGGCAATCCCTAGAAGCCATGCGCGCCATCGGAATTCCGGTGTACCTGCTCCCGGGCAACCACGATCCGCTCGACGCCTCCTCGGTGTACACCAGCACCCTGTTCACCGTTGAATGTCCCGACAACGTGGTAGTGCTCGACCGTGCCGGTATCCACGAGGTTCGCCCCGGTCTGCAGATCGTCGCCGCGCCGTGGCGCTCCAAGGCCCCGACCACCGACCTGGTCGCCGACGTTCTGGAGGACCTGGCTCCGGCTCCGGTCACTCGGATACTCGTCGCCCACGGCGGCGTCGACGTGTTGGACCCCGACCGCGACAAGCCTTCGCTGATCCGGCTCGCCAAGCTAGACGAAGCGCTGGACCGAGGCGCGTTGCACTATGTGGCACTGGGGGATAAGCACTCGCTCACCCAGGTCGGGGAGACCGGCCGGGTGTGGTACTCCGGGTCACCGGAAGTCACCAACTTCGACGACGTCGAATCCGACCCGGGTCATGTTCTCATCGTCGACATCGACGACAGTGATCCCCGCCGCGTCGTCACCGTGGAATCCCGCCACATCGGCCGCTGGCGGTTCGTCACGATGCACCGGAAGATCGACACCAGCCGCGACATCGCGGATCTGGACATGAACCTGGACCTGATGACCGAGAAGGACCGGACCGTGGTGCGCCTGGCGCTGACGGGTTCGCTAACGGTCACCGACCGCGCCGCGCTGGATTCCTGCCTGGACAAATACTCTCGGTTGTTGGCCTGGCTGGGCCAGTGGGAACGCCACACCGATCTCGCGGTCATTCCCGCCGACGGTGAATTCAGCGATCTCGGTATCGGTGGATTCGCCGCCGCGGCCGTCGACGAGCTGGTGGAGACGGCACGCGAGGGGGATAACGCGACCGCCGCCGACGCGCAGGCGGCACTGGCTCTCTTGCTCCGCCTCACCGATCGGGGGGCTGCATGAAACTGCACCGGCTGGTGCTGGACAACTACCGGGGGATCGCGCACCGGGAGATCGAGTTCCCCGACCACGGTGTGGTGGTGGTGAGCGGCGCCAACGAGATCGGCAAGTCGTCGATGATCGAAGCCCTGGACCTGCTCCTGGAATCCAGGGACCGCTCGACGAAGAAAGAGGTCAAACAGGTCAAGCCCACCCACAGTGACGTGGGTTCTGAGGTCGCCGCCGAAATAAGCTGTGGTCCTTATCGTTTCATCTACCGCAAGCGGTTTCACAAGAAATGCGAAACGGAGTTGACGCTGCTCAAGCCGTACCGCGAACAGCTGACCGGCGACGAGGCCCACGAACGAGTCCGGGCGATGCTGGCCGAGACGGTGGACAGCGATTTGTGGCATGCCCAACGGGTGCTGCAGGCCGCTTCGACCTCCGCGGTGAATCTGTCTGGCTGCGACGCGCTTTCGCGTGCGCTCGATGTCGCCGCCGGGGACAATGGAGCGCTGTCGGGTACCGAGCCGTTGCTCATCGAACGAATCGATGCCGAGTACGGGCGCTACTTCACTCCCACCGGACGGCCCACGGGCGAGTGGGCCGCGGCGATCGCGCGGCTGGCCGACGCGGAGGGCGCGGTGGCGGAGTGCGTCGCGGCGGTCGCCGAGGTCGACGACCGGGTGTCTCGCCACGCCGTGCTGACAGAGCAGGTGGCCGAACTGTCGCAGCAGCGGCTCGCTGTCGGCCCGCGGCTGACCGCCGCACAGGACGCCGCCGACAAGATCGCCGAACTCAGCGCGCAGGCCCGTGAAGCCGAGTTGGTCGCCGTTGCCTCGGCGGCGAACAGCGACGCTGCGGGCACCGCCCACAACCGACGTCAACAGTTGCTGGCCGAAATCGACACCCGCACCGCCGGTATCGCCGCGATTGAAGCCGAGGCGCAGCACGCCGCCGATGCGCGCGCGGCGGCGCATGCCGAGGGCGAGGCCGCCGACGCCGCCGCCCAAGAAGCCGACGAGTTGCTCGCCAACCTGCAACGCCGCGCCGAGGCCGCCCGGCGCACCGTGGACCTGCTCGCCAACCGCGAGGAGGCCGACCGGTTGAGCGCCCGGCTGGCCAAGATCGATGCGATCGAACGGGACCGTGACCGAGTTTGCGCGGAGCTCAACACGATTGTCGTCACCGCAGAGTTGCTGCGACGCATCGAGGACGCCGCGGTCGCTGTCGATCGCGTCGGTGACCAGTTGGCGTTAACTTCGGCGGCGGTCGAATTCACCGCGGCTTCCGACATCCAACTCACCGTCGGCGACCAACAGGTCGATTTGTCGGCGGGCCGGAGCTGGACGATCACGGCGGCCGGCCCGACCACGGTGGAAGTCCCCGGCATTTTGACCGCGCGGGTCGTCCCCGGTGTGACCACACTCGACGTCCACGCGAAATACGCTGCGGCACAACAGGAGTTGACTGCCGCGCTGGCCGCCGGTGAGGTGGCCGACCTGGCCGCGGCACGAGCCGCTGACCAGCATCGCCGCGACCTGCAGGGCAGCCGCGATCAGCTGAACGCCACCCTCGCCGGGCTGCGCGGCGACGAACAGACCGACCAGTTGCGGTTACGGCTGGCGCATTTACGAGCCGGGCAGCCGGACGAGCCCGACTTCCTTGCGACCGACATCGGCACCGCCCGCGCCGAACTCGAAGCGCTCGAGACGGCTCGCGGGGCCGCCAACGTCGAATGCGATGCGCGCCGCCGGGCCGCCTCCGCCGCCGCCGCGAAGTTGGCCGAGTCATCCACGCAGACAACCGTTCTGCAGAACAAGCTGGAGGCTCAGCGCGCCGAACTAGGCGCGGCCACCGAAAGGCTGACCCAGGAGCGGGCCTCGGTCAACGATGCCGATCTGGCGTCATCGGCGGCTACCGCGCTGCAGGCAACGCACGCCGCCCAGCGGCGGGTCACCGAACTCGCCAACGAGCTGGCGGCCGCGGGGCCGGACGCGGTGAAGGCCGAATTGGCCATTGCCAAAAAGGAAGACGAGTCGCTGCGTGAGCGCTACGAAGACACTTCCCGCGCGTTGCGCGAGATCGCCATCGAACTGGCCGTGTTCGGCAGCGAGGGCCGCCAAGGCAAGCTCGACGCCGCGGAAACCGAGCGCGAGCACGCGGCCGGCGAGCACACCCGGGTCGGCGGCCGGGCCAGGGCCGCGCAGCTACTGCGCTCGGTGATGACACGCCACCGCGACACCACCCGGCTGGGGTACGTCGAGCCCTACCGTGCCGAACTGCAGCGGCTCGGCCGCCCGGTTTTCGGGCCGACGTTCGAAGTCGGCATCGACAGCGACCTGTGTATCCGCAGCCGCACGCTGAACGGCATCACGGTGCCGTACGAATCCCTGTCCGGCGGCGCAAAGGAGCAACTCGGCATCCTGGGGCGGCTGGCCGGGGCCGCGCTGGTCGCCAAGGAGGACGCCGTCCCGGTGGTAATCGACGATGCGCTGGGCTTCACCGACCCCGACCGGCTGACTAAGATGGGCGAGTTGTTCGACAGCGTGGGCAGTTACGGGCAGGTGATCGTGCTTACCTGCAGCCCCGACCGCTACGACGGGGTCAAAGGCGCGCACCGCATCGACCTCTCGGCGTAGCAGTCGACCGCCGACCAGCGCCGATACCCGAGTTACGACCATGCGTTGGTGCTTGTCGGCCGCGTCTGCAGAATGAGACCATGGTGGGCCGACACAGATGACGATGAATGCCAAGCGGCGCCGGGCTCACGAGAAGCTCGCGGGATTGCCCGGTGTGCGTCCCATCCGCCGGCCGATCTCGCCGGGTTCCAACGAAGAGTTCGATCTGTACTACGTGCGCACCGGCCGTAAATCTCCCCACCCGCTGGTCATCATCCCCGGAGGTCCGGGGGTGGCGTCGGTGCAGCTGTACAAGGGGCTTCGGCGGCGCGCGGCGGCAGCGGGCCTCGACGTCATCATGATCGAACACCGCGGGGTCGGTCTGTCGCGCCACGACGACTCCGGCGCCGACCTGCCACCGGACGCGTTCACCGTCAATCAGGTTGTCGACGATGTGGCGGCGGTGCTCGATGATGCTCATGCGGCGTCGGCCGTCATCTATGGCGCGTCGTACGGCACCTACATCGCCGCCGGAGTCGGTGTGCTCCATCCGAGCCGGGTGCGGGCGATGGTCCTCGATTCACCGCTGCTGTCGCATCATGACATCGTGATCGTGCGCCGAGCGATCCGGCGGCTGCTGCTCAGGGGTGACAGCCCTGAAACGGCTGCGCTGGCGCCAAAAGTACGGAAACTTGTCGATGCGGGGCGGATGCCCGCGTCGGCAACACATATCGTCGCGACCATGTACGGGTACGGTGGTGCCTCGCTGCTGGACCGCCAGCTCGACCTGTTGCTGGATGGCCGAAAAATGCTGTGGTGGCTGCTATCTCGATTCACCACACTGAGCAACCTGCCGTACCGGTATGAGGAGGACCTGGTGAGTCGCATCGCGTTTCGCGAGCTTGACTACGCCGCCGAACCCGACGGACTACCGCTGGACCCCGCCGTGGCCGAGCGCGAGGCGCACACCCAGACCGCAGCGTTCGAGGACGAGCCCTACGACTTGGCCGAAGAGATGCAGCGTTTCGACTGGCCCACCGCGGTGGTCTCGGGCGGCCGCGATCTCATCACTCCGCCCGCGGTGGCGCAGCGCGTCGCCTCGCTGCTCCCCAGGGCCGTGCTCTTGAACCTGCCCAGCATGGCGCACAGCGCAATCGACTTCCGCGAGCCGGCCGCACTCAATGTCGCCCGAGCGGTGTGGCGCGGGGAGCTGGACGGGCTCGCAGCCAAAGAGGCGGCACTGGACGAGCTTCCGGCGCGTCCCGAGGTCCGTCTGCTGTGGAAGGCGGTCGAGTTGGCTGCCGCGGTCGAGGGTGCGCTGCCGGTACCCGAACCGCTGCGGCGGCGGATCACTTCCGCATGAATCCGATCGTGGTGTAGTTGAGGTCGGCCAAACCCGGCGCGCCGAAATTGGCCAGTGTGCTGCGCACCGCGACATCACCGGGAGATTGAGTCAGCGGAAGGCTGAATCCCTCCGCCCAGATGAGTTTGTCGAGATCATTGGCCAGCACTCGCGCCTTGCCCGGATCGAGTTCTTCGAGCGTCCGCTCGATCGCGTCGTCGATCTGAGCGCTGCCGATCCTGCCGAAATTGCTTTCCCCGTCTGACTTGTAGATCTGAGTCAGCGCCGACAGCGGGAATGCGTCGCCAAGCCAACCGAATTGGGCGATATCGAATGCCCCGACATTGATGTAGTTGGTGAAGAAGCCGCTGCCGGCCCTGGCTACGAGATCCAGCTTGACGCCGATTTGCGCGAGGCTGTGCTGCGCGATCTGGGCGAACTGCCGGCTGCCTTGGGCGTCGTAGAACAAATCGCGGATGACCAGCGGGCGACCGTTCTTCTCCCGAAATTGGCCATTCAGCCTCCATCCCAGGGCGTCGAGCTCCCGGCCGGCCTCGGCTGGGTCGTAGGGGACGACGGAGCTGTTGTCCTGATAGCCCTCCTGCCCGGCGACGTAGATGTGGTTGCCCAGGGCGACCGGGTCGCTGGTGAGTCCGTATTGCACGACCTTGGCAATGGTGCCGCGATCGATTCCCTTGGAAACGGCCATGCGGAGCGCCTTGTCCGACAGGATCGACCCGGGCGCCCCGTTGAACGTGAAGTGAGACCAGGCCGCCGCCGGTGCCCGCCGGATCGAAATGCCCAAGGTGTGCTGCGCGATGGTCAGCTGGTCTACCGTGCCGACGCCAGAGGCGTCGATCGTGTTGTTCTGCAACGCCGGTAGGCGCGCGGCGTCATCGAGGACCAGGTACGTGACGCTGTCCAGGCGCGGCCGTGGGCCCCACCATTTCGGGTTGCGGCTCAACACAATCCGCTGGGTGGTGCGATCCAGTGACGTGACGATGAACGGGCCGGCCGACGGGCCGGGGCCCTCGAGTTGACCCTTGTTGAACGCCTCTGGGGTGGCCGTCATGCTCCTGGGCAGCAGCATCCCGTTCCCGGCGAACATGCCCCGCCACTCGGCATACGGTTTGGCAAAGGTCATGACGGCCTGCCGATCGTCGACGCCGCGGGTTACCGACGCGACCCGGTCGGCACCGCTGGGCCCGGCGATCTCGAAGGTCTTGTCGGCGCCGCTCAGGGCGTGGATTTGGCTGGCAATGTCTTCCCAGGTGATCGGGGTGCCGTCGGACCACACCGCTTTCGGGTTGATCGTGTAGGTGACCACCTGCGGGGCGGTTCCGGTGAGCTCGACGCTCGTGAAGTAATTCGTGTCGATCCTCGTCGACCCGTCCGGCCCGATGATGAACGCCCGTGGCAACGTGGCTTTCATCATTCCGGCGACCTCGGCCGAGTTTCCGTCGATGTTCAAAATGTTGAAGTTCGGCGGAAAGTCGCTGAGCGCCAGCCTCAGATTGCCGCCGTCTTGCAACGTGGCGGGATCCTGCGGGTTGATATCGCTCGTCGTGCCGATCGCGGCGTTATGGCCGGTTTCCGGGGCCAGGTTGATGGCCGGCGAGCATCCCGACGCCGCAACAGCGATGGTGAAAAGCGCTACCGCGAGCCGGCCGGCGTGGCGTCGGGGGTTAGACACGTTTGCTCGGATCCGGTTGCGGCACAGCGGCAAGCAGTCGCTGGGTGTAATCGTGTTGCGGATTGCCGAAGACCTGCCGACTGTCGCCCTGCTCCACGATCGCGCCGGCAAGCATCACCACCACGTGGTGGGCGAGGTGTTTGACCACCGAAAGATCATGGGAGACAAAAAGGTATGACAGTTCGAATCGCTCCTGCAGGTCGAGCAGCAGGTTGATGATCCCGGCCTGGATGGAGACGTCCAGGGCGGAGACCGGCTCGTCGAGGGCAAGGATCTTGGGTTGCAAAGCCAGCGCCCGTGCGATACCGATCCGCTGCTTTTGACCACCGGAGAATTCGGCAGGGTAGCGGGTCGCGTCGGCGCGGCGCAGTCCCACTACATCGAGGAGTTCGGCGACGCGTGCGTTGATGTCGCTCTTGCCGAAACCGTTGGCCTGCAATGGCTCGGCAAGCAGATCGAAAACCGGCAGCCGCGGGTCCAGGGACGCGACCGGGTCTTGGAACACGACCTGAATGTCACGCCGTAGTGACCGCCTGCGTGCCGCGCTCAGGGTGGTGACATCGTTGCCCAACACCTCGATCGAACCCGATTGCGGCGCAGCGAGTTCCAGGATCTCGTGCAGTGTGGTCGACTTGCCGGAACCGGACTCGCCGACGATGCCCAGGGTGCGGCCCCGCCGCAACTCGAAGCTGACGCCGTCCACGGCGCGGACCTCGCCGACGGTGCGGCGGAACACCACACCCTTGCTCAGGCGGTAGGTCTTGACCAGGTCGCGCACCGCAACGACGACCTGCGAGCCCCCGGACTCCGCTCTAGGGGCTTCGGTGCTCACTCCATAGATGTCGGCCGCGCTGCGCCCGCTGACTTGTGCGGTGCGGATGCACGCCGCCCGGTGATCGGCACCGACCGTGAGCAATTCGGGTTCCTCGACCCGGCACTCGTCGATGGCCAGCGGGCAGCGGGGTGCGAAGGGGCAGCCCGGGTCCAGGCCCGCCAATGACGGCGGCGCGCCGGGGATCGGCACCAGCCGGGTGCCCTGGGCGGCGTCCAACCGTGGTACCGAGCCCAACAGCCCCACGGTGTAGGGCATCTGGCGATCGCGGTACAGGTCGTGCACGTCGGCGGATTCCACGACCCGGCCGGCGTACATCACCAGCGCCCGGTCGGCGAACTCGGCGACCACGCCGAGGTCGTGGGTGATGATGAGCACCCCGGCGCCGGTGATGTCGCGCGCCGTCTTGAGCACCTCGAGGATCTGAGCCTGCACGGTGACATCCAGCGCGGTGGTGGGTTCGTCGCAGATCAGCAGGTCGGGGTCGTTGGCAATGGCGATCGCGATGACCACCCGTTGCCGTTCGCCGCCGGACAGTTCGTGCGGAAAAGCGCGCGCGCGTCGTTCCGGCTGCGAAATGCCGACCAGCTCAAGCAATTCCACCGCGCGGCGGCGGGCCGCCTTCTTGCCTAGGTGTGGCTGGTGGATTTCGATCGCCTCGGCGATCTGGTCGCCGACCGTGTAGACGGGCGTCAGCGCCGACATCGGGTCCTGAAAGACCATACCGACCGTCTTGCCGCGAAACCGCGACATCGCGTCGTCGCCGAGGCCCAACAGTTCGGTGTCGTGCAACCGAACCGAGCCGCGCACTCGCGCATAATCCGGGAGCAAGCCCACCACGGCCATCGCCGACACGGACTTGCCCGAGCCAGACTCGCCGACCATGGCCACGACTTCTCCCGGGGCGATGGTGTAGCTGATGCCCCGCACCGCGGTCACCGGTGTCCCGTCCGCCGGGAAGGTGACGGCCAGGTCGGCGACCTCCAGCAGCGGGCTCATCGCGGGCCGCCCCGGGACATCGCGCTGCCGGGATCCAGCGCGTCGCGCAGGCCGTCGCCGGTCAGGTTGGCGCACACCAGAATCAGCACCAACACTCCGGCCGGAAACAGGAACACCCAGGGAAATGTGGTGGCGGACTGGGTGCCGTTGGCGATCAACGTGCCCAGCGAGACGTCCGGCGGCTGAATGCCGAAACCCAGGAAGCTCAAGCCGGTTTCGGCCAGGATGGCCGAGGCGACGTTGAGTGCGGCGTCGATGATCAAGATGGAGGCCACGTTCGGCACCACATGGCCGATGATGATCCGACGGCTCGAGACACCCATATATCGTGCGGCCCGGATGAATTCGCGTTCCCGCAAACTCATGGTCATGCCGCGCACCATGCGCGAGCTGACCATCCACCCGAATCCGGCCAGCAGCACAATGAGCATCAGGATGCTCGCCGAGTTCTTGATTCGCGGTGTGACGATGGCGATCAGGATGAAGCTGGGCACCACCAGCAGCAAGTCGACCACCCACATCAGCGCCCGGTCCCGCCAGCCGCCGAAATAGCCCGCGATCGAGCCGACGGTGGCGGCGATGCCGGTGGAGATGACCGCGACGCAGACTCCGATCAGCATCGACTTCTGCATTCCCCGAAGGATCTGTGCCAGCAGGTCCTGGCCCAGCGCGTTGGTGCCGAGCCAATGCTTGGTGTTCGGCGGCTGCAGCAGGGCGTCGAAATCAAGGTCATCGTAGGAATACGGCAGCACCGCGGGCAGCGCGTAGCAGCCGACGAACAGCAAGACCAGCAACGCCAGCGACGCCACCGCGATCCGGTTGCGCGCAAACCTGCCTAGCACCAGGGTCCGGCGCGAGGTGAATCTCGCTACGTCTGGACTCGAGATCCCATGGGCGCCATCGCTTTTAGCAGGAATGGTCATGACACCCGGACCCTCGGATCGAGCGCTGCGTAGATGACATCCGAGAGCAGGCCGGCCAGCAACACCACGGCACCGGAGAACAACGTGATCGCCGCGATGATGTTGGTGTCCTGGGCCGTGATGCCCTGGACCAGCCATTCACCCATGCCGTGCCAGCCGAAGATCTTCTCGACGAACACCGCCCCGGTGACGAGCCCGGCCACCCCGTAGGCGAACAGGGTGGCCAACGGTATCAGCGCGGTGCGCAACCCGTGCTTCACCAGCGCCCGCCGCCGGGTGAGCCCCTTGGCGCGCGCGGTGCGAATGAAGTCTTGGCCGAGGACGTCAAGCATCGCATTGCGTTGATAACGGCTGTATCCCGCGGCGGCGCCCAGTGACAGCGTCAGCGACGGCAGGACCAAATGCCGCAACCGGTCGCTCAGGTGATGCCAGATCCCGCCCTCCACGCCCGGCGACGTCTCCCCGGTGTAGTCGAACAGCTGAATACCCAAGGCCCAGTTCACCCGCAGGGCGCCGAGGATCAACAGGCTCGCGATGACGAACGTCGGGGTGCTCAGTAACAGCAGCGCCACCAGCGTGACGACGCGATCACTGAGTCGATACTGGCGGATGGCACCCCAGGCGCCGGCCACGATGCCCAAGACGGTGCCCACCAGTGAGCCAATCACCAGCAGCCGCAGGGTTACTCCCACGCGGCGCCACAAAGTGGTGCCGACGGGCTGCCCGGTGATGGTCTTCCCGAAGTCGCCCTGGACCGCATGCGAGGCCCAGTGCGCGTAGCGAATCGGAATGGGCTCGTCCAAACCGAGCGAGTGGGCCTTGGCGTCGATGACGGCCTGCGGCGGCCGCGGGCTGCGCTGCAGCAGGCTGTCCAGTGGCCGGAAGGCGTAGGAAGTCAGGCAGAAGGTCAAGAACGACGCCAACGCCAGCAGCACGATGTAGTTGAGCAAGCGGCGTGCCAGAAAACGAGTCATGCCCAACCGCATCGCCCGTACCGCATTGGGACAGGTTAGCGAGCGAGGTGCTAGAGCGTCGCGTCCGCGGCACCCGGGCGGGCCTGACTTCCGATCCGGCTGATTCCCATGCATGAAAGCCGCGCGCTCGATTGTTAAAATCCACGGCGGTACCGAGCCGTGCTGCCAAGGCGGCACATTCCGGCTACTCCCGAGGAGGCTCTCGTGACGGTTACCGACGATTACCTGGCCAATAACGCCGAATATGCGAGCGGCTTCTCGGGGCCATTGCCGATGCCGCCGGGCAAACACGTCGCGGTCGTCGCGTGCATGGACGCCCGGCTCGACGTCTATCGCATCCTCGGGCTGAACGAGGGCGAAGCACACGTCATCCGCAACGCCGGCGGGGTCGTCACCGACGACGTCATCCGGTCCCTGGCCATCAGCCAACGATTGCTGGGTACCCGGGAGATCATCCTCATTCACCACACCGACTGCGGGATGCTCACCTTCACCGACGACGACTTCAAGCGCACCATCGCCGAGGAGACCGGCGTCAAGCCGCCCTGGGCGGCCGAGGCCTTCGGCGATCTCGCCGAGGACGTGCGGCAATCGTTGCGCCGCATCGAGGGCAGTCCGTTTGTGACCAAGCACGTGTCGGTGCGTGGATTCGTCTTCGACGTCGCCACCGGCAAGCTCGAGGAAATCAAGCCTTGACTTCTCAGCCGACCTTGTAGGTGGCGAGCGCCTTCGCCACGAGCCTGCCCTGCGGATCGACGATCTCGGCTTCGCAGTTGACCAGCGACCGGCCACGCCGCAGGACACGGCCGACGCCGATCACGTCGGTGGCCCGCGCCGGGGCCATGAAGTCCAGCGCCATCGACACCGTCACGCCGCGCAGTTCGGGTGGCGCTTCGGCGCCGCACCATGCTGCCGCCATGACGGTGAGGTCGGCCAAGGTTGCGATGGCGCCGCCGTGGACCATGTCGCCGACGGTCACGTTGGACGGATCCCATGGCAGCCGCAGCCTGACTTCGTCCGCTTCGAGCCGGTCCGCGACGACGCCGAGCTTGGCAACGAACGGCGATCGGGGGAGGAAGTCCGCGATGACGTCGCGGCCGCTGGACGGTGTGGACGGGCCAGGCGGCCCCGAAGGAGAGGTCATCCGTCCATGTTTTCGTACCGCTAACCAGCGGCGAAAGGGTAAGCGCCGGTCTTGACGCGATATGTCCGATTGCTGGTGTCCGCGCCATCGTGACCAGGGACTGCTTGACAGCGTCCGCACGAGGTGCTGGTATAGATGGCAAAGATTCCAAATATGGTCAGTTCTACCAGATTTAAACCAAAGGAAGCTATGACCGCCGATTTGAAGGCGGCCCCCGCGGCCGGCCAGTACGAATTGAGCCATCTGCGCTCGTTGGAGGCAGAGGCGATACACATCATCCGTGAGGTGGCCGCGGAGTTCGAGCGTCCGGTGCTGTTGTTCTCGGGCGGCAAGGACTCCATCGTCATGCTGCATCTGGCGCTCCGGGCGTTCCGACCCGGCCGGCTGCCGTTCCCGGTCATGCACGTCGACACCGGACACAACTTCGACGAGGTGATCGCGACCCGCGACGAATTGGTCGCCGAACACGGGGTGCGTTTGGTGCTGGCCTCGGTCCAGGAAGACATCGACGCCGGGCGGGTGGTCGAGCCTCGCCAGGGGCGCAACCCGATTCAGACCGTGACACTGCTGCGCGCCATCCGGGAGAACAAGTTCGACGCCGCATTCGGCGGGGCGCGCCGCGACGAGGAGAAGGCCCGCGCCAAGGAGCGCGTCTTCAGCTTCCGCGACGAGTTCGGTCAATGGGATCCCAAGGCGCAGCGGCCCGAGCTGTGGAACGTCTACAACGGCCGGCATCACAAGGGTGAGCACATTCGGGTGTTCCCGCTGTCCAACTGGACCGAGTTCGACATCTGGTCCTACATCGGCGCGGAGCAAATCACGTTGCCGTCGATCTATTTCGCCCACCGGCGCAAGGTGTTTCAGCGCGACGGGATGCTGCTGGCGGTCGACCGGCACCTGCAGCCACGTCCCGACGAGCCGGTGTACGAGGAGACGGTGCGATTTCGCACCGTCGGTGACGTCACCTGCACCGGATGCGTGAAATCGGACGCCGCCACGGTGGACGAGGTGATCGCCGAGACCGCGATCACCCGGCTTACCGAACGCGGCGCCACCCGCGCCGACGACCGCATCTCCGAGGCCGGCATAGAAGACCGCAAGCGGGAGGGCTACTTCTGATGAGCACCCAGACCAC
>DASYBR010000073.1:0-20182 GCA_036500645.1 Mycobacterium sp.
GCCTCAGGAGGAGCACTCATCCCACGGCATCATCTTGCAAAAATCAATGTTCAACGGGCATCGATGGCCACGCGTTCGAGTCGCGTGTCCACCCAGTCGGGACCTGCAAAGACGAGACTCAAGGATCGACGATGACTCAAACAACGGCGACAACAGCCCCGCGCATGTTCCGCGACCGCCGCGAGGCCGGTCGAGTCCTGGCGCATCTGCTCGACGCGTACCGAGGGAAGAGCGACGTCGTCGTGCTTGGGCTGGCGCGGGGCGGCATCCCGGTAGCGTGGGAAGTGGCGGCCGCACTCGGCGCCGCACTTGACGCGTGCATCGTGCGCAAGCTCGGCGCACCCGGAAACGAAGAATTCGCTTTGGGCGCAATGGCGCTCGGCGGTCGGGTTGTGATCAACGACGACGCGGTTCGGGCCTTGCGAGTCACCCCTGGGCAACTTCGCGCGGTCGCCGAACGCGAGGGCCGCGAGCTGGTCCGGCGTGCTGCGGCGTATCGCGGCGGCCGCCCGCCCGTAGAGGTGACCGGTAAGACGGTGATCCTCGTCGACGACGGCCTGGCAACCGGGGTCACTATGCTCGCCGCGGTGCAGGCGCTGCGTGAGAGGGAGCCGGCGCAGATCGTCATCGCCGTGCCTGCGGCACCCGAATCGACGTGGCGGGAATTCGCCGGCCTGGTCGACGACTTCGTTGTCGCCACCATGCCCCAGCCGTTCCTGGCGGTCGGCGAATCCTACTGGCGCTTCGACCAAACCACCGACGAGGAGGTGCGCCAGCTGCTCGCTACCCCGCCGACGCCCGCCCCGGCTGAGGCCCCGGCCGATCAGGTTCGCCGCATCTCGATTCACGCGCCCGGAGGAGGCGTTCCGCCAAGCGAGGTGCTGGCCGATCTGATCGGCGACGCCCGAGTGGTACTGATCGGCGACAGCAGCCACGGCACGCACGAGTTCTACCAAGCACGCGCCGACATCACGAAGTGGCTTATCGAAGACAAGGACTTCTGCGCGGTCGCCATCGAGGGAGACTGGCCCGACGCGTATCGCGTCAACCGCTTCGTCCGCGGTATAGGCGATGCCACCGCCCACGAGGCGCTGAACGGGTTTGAGCGGTTTCCGGCGTGGATGTGGCGTAACACGGTGGTCCGCGACTTCGCCGATTGGTTGCGAAAGCGCAATCAGCGCGTCGACGGTAGGTACCAGGCCGGTTTCTACGGCTTGGATCTGTACAGTCTGCACCGGTCCATGCAGGAGGTCATCGCATATCTGGACACCGTCGATCCCGCGGCGGCCGCCCGTGCACGGCAACGTTATTCGTGCTTCGACCACGTTTCGGCGGAGGATGACGGGCAGGCATACGGATTCGCGGCGGCTTTCGGCGCCGGACAGTCCTGCGAGCAGCAAGCGATTGATCAGCTTGTCGAGCTTCAGCGCAACTCGTTGGAATACATGCGTCGCGACGGGTTGCTCAGCCAGGATGAGCAGTTTTATGCCGAACGCAACGCCATGGTGGTGCACAATGCCGAGGCCTACTACCGCACCATGTTTTCCGGGCGCGTTAACTCGTGGAACCGGCGCGACATCCACATGGCGGACACGTTGGATACGTTGCTCACGCATCTGAATGACGAGGTCGCGCCCCAACAAACCTCGCGAATCGTGGTGTGGGCGCACAATTCCCACGTCGGCGACGCGCGGGCAACAGAGGTATACGCGGATGGGCAGACCACACTGGGCACGCTGGCCCGTGAAATGTATCGGAGCGAGACGCGCCTCATCGGGTTCAGCACCTACACTGGAACGGTCACCGCGGCCAGCGAATGGGGCGGAATCGCCGAACGCAAGACCGTTCGGCCGGGCTTGCCCAGCGGCATCGAGGAACTGTTTCACGAAGCAGGTACCGACGCGTTTTACGTCCCGATGCGCCGCGAGGGCAGACCAGCGGCAGAACCGCTCGACGAGGTCCGCTTGGCCCGTGCGATCGGAGTGATCTACCGGCCAGATACCGAACGGCAGAGCCACTACTTCCATGTCCGGCCGTCCGAGCAGTTCGACGCGATGATCCACATCGATCACACCCGCGCCCTGGAGCCGCTAGACGTCACAAGCAAGTGGACCGCGGGAGAGGCACCAGAGACCTATCCGACGGGCCTCTGAAAGCTGCACTGCTCGACCGGCGCTGTACACATACCGTCAGGAAGCCGGGTCGGCAAGCTGACTTAGGTGCCGTTTCTAGGTGGTGGCGCAGTCCTGCGTATGTGGGCGTCGTAGTAATGAGGGCGAGAAGCGTTACTGATGGCTGCTGATCGAGGATGTAGCGGACTGTCAGGGTTCGACCATGCGCACCAGCATCCCGCTCGCGGTGGCGTGTACCTCACCTACGCGGCTTGGGCTGTGGCCTGCGTGGAGGCTGCCGGGTGTAGTCATCGACGTTCGGGTATCGGTGCTGCAGGCGGGTGATCAGAAACAGTGCTTCGGCGATGTCGCGGCGCAGTGCGGCTGCCTCCGACCGCAGTGCCAACGCCATGCTGGCGCTCCTGGCGGAGACGGCGCGGTGTTCGACCAACGCCAACTGGACGGACATCTCGTCCACTTTCGCGCGTAACGCGCGAACCAATTCCACAGCCTGGGCCGCATCGGCCGTACCCAGGTCCATGACTCTCTCAACGGTCGCGGTTGGGCTGCGGTTCGACGTCGGCGACCGCGCTTACTTTCGGTGAAGTCCATGCGGGAGTATCACGGCGCGGTGATGGCGCGGCAGTCGCCGGACCATTCTGCGGGCGGTATGGAGTTAGCGGTGTTGGCCGAGGTCATCGACCGCAGTTCGGTGCAGGGGATAGATGTGCGGTCTAAGCGCCGGCCGAAGGGCGCCCGGTGCTGTCTGGTGAGCAGCTGCGCGAGCTGATCGAGAAGGTGTCGGCGTCGGAGGATTGCCAGCACCGCGACCTGTCAGACCCGATCGTGGTGCTGGCCGCTACAGGGCTGCGGCGTAGCGAGCTGCTGGGCTTGCGGTGGTCGGACTACTCGCGCCGGAATCGAACGGTCACTATGTCAGGCAAGGTGATCCGCGCGGCCGGTAAGGGCTTGATGCGGGTCGACGAGACGAAACCGAGGATTCGGCGCGGACTGTGCCTCTGCCGAAATTCGCGGCCGACGTGCTGAACGCGCGCCATGTGCGGTTCATCGTCGGGCAGGCCGAAGTCATCTTTCCGTCGTCGGTAGGGACGCTGCGTTACCCGGACAACTTTTCTGACCAGGCGCAAGCTCGGGCCGCGCTCGGCGTGCCCGACGTGACCTCGCACAGCTTCCGCAAGACAGTCGCGACGCTGATCGACGACGGCGGCCTGTCTGCGCGCGTCGGGGCAGATCAACTCGGCCACGCCAAAGTGTCGATGACTCAAGACGTCTACGTGCGGCGCGGCAAGGTGCATGCCGAAGTCGCGGACCTACTTGACCCGCCGCGGCGGCGTTCCTCGAGCGCGCAGGTCTCTGGCGACGCAAAAGCGGTGGATAAACGGTGAGAGGCGGTGATAACTGCATATCTGAAACCTTGCCTGACCTGCGCCCCCGGCAGGACTCGAACCTGCGACCTAGGGATTAGAAGGCCCTTGCTCTATCCACCTGAGCTACGGAGGCAATGTGCAGGTCAGTCTATCCAACGGCGCCCGCCGACCCGACTCGCCGCCGCCACGCTCATGAAAAGTGTTCGCGCGCCACGATTATCAGTTATGGTGGGGAGCCTCGACACACGCACTACACCGTCTAGCAACCGGCGGTTAACCGCAACGAGGCGTGTGCAAAACGTCGAGGGGTGACGTTGTTAATGAGCGTGGCCATGAACTTGTCTTCGCGCTGCTCGTGGGCCAGCAGCCAGGCGCTACGCCTGGCCGCCGACGCCCGGGATGCCTATCTGACCGGCACCCTGTTGCTGCGCGGGTCGCCATTCGCCCTGGGCTGCTTCGCCGGCTGGCTTTCCACGGAGTTTCCGCCGCATGTAGTGACCGGGCATGCACTGTCTCGCGTTGCGCATCCGTCCATCGGGCGGGTCGGCCAATCGTGGGCGGCGCAGCGCGCGGATCGCGCCCTCATCGCGGCGCTCGAGGCGTCCCTCGGGCCGGATTTCCACGAGCAGGTGTGCCACCCGGCTGACCTCGCGTCAACGGTTGCCCCGCAAAGCGGACTGCTGGGCAGGCCCGGGCCGCACCGCCGGTACGCCGGACAGACCTCCGACATCTCCTACGGTCCGGGGGGACGGGACAACTTGCTCGACATCTGGCGGCGCCATGACCTGGCGCCCGGGCACCGCGCGCCGGTGCTGATCCAGGTGCCGGGCGGGGCGTGGACCGTCGGCGACAAACGAGTGCAGGCCTACACGCTGATGAGCCGCATGGCCGAACTCGGCTGGATCTGCGTCTCCATCAACTACTGCAAGAGCCCGCGCGCCACGTTCCCCGCGCACCTCATCGATGTGAAGAGGGCGATCGCCTGGGTCCGGGAGAACATCGCCGACTACGGCGGCGACCCCGACTTCATCGCGATCACCGGCGGGTCTGCGGGCGCGCACCTGGCGTCCCTGGCCGCACTCACCCCCAACGACCCGAGTTTCCAGCCCGGCTTCGAACGCGCAGACACGACCGTGCAGGCGGCCGTGCCGTACTACGGCGTCTACGACTTCACCGACTCCGACAACATGCACGAACTGATGTTGCCGTTCCTCGAGCACTTCGTTCTCAAGGCCCGGTACAGCGACTACCCCGAGCGGTTCGCCGACGCGTCGCCGATTTCGTACGTGCACAGTGACGCGCCGCCCTTCTTCGTCCTGCACGGCGAAAAGGACGAGCTGATTCCCAGCGGCCAGGCGCGGGCCTTCGCCGCGGCGCTACGCGAAGCGGGCGCTCCCACGGTGGGCCACGTCGAGCTCGCCAACGCACACCACGCTTTCGACATCACTCCGACAGTCCGGTCACGGCTTGCCGCCGGCGCCGTCGCCGATTTCCTGGGTGTTGTCTACGGGCGGCGCGCCAACTCGCTGCTGGATTCGGTGCCGGTGTCGGTCACGTCGGCCAGCTGAGCCCCGCAACACTCCTTTCACCACCGCGGTAACCCGACTAGCGTTGTTGTGGACATTCGGGGTTGGTGGGTCCGAGGCAGGAGGCTTGATCGACGGTGACAAGGTTGACGCGTCGAGCTGATGTCCATGGCTGAGTCCGTCGAGGCCGTGCGATTGACCGACGAGCTTGGGCCGGTCGACTATCTGATGCATCGGGGTGAAGCGAATCCCCGGACCCGGTCGGGGATCATGGCCCTGGAACTGCTCGACACCACCCCGGACTGGGAACGGTTCCGCACCCGACTCGATAACGCCTCCCGGCGGGTGCTGCGGCTGCGGCAAAAGGTTGTCGTGCCGACCCTGCCGACGGCGTCGCCGCGCTGGGTGGTCGATCCCGATTTCAACTTGGACTTTCACGTCCGCCGGGTCCGCGTCTCCGGGGACGGCACCCTGCGGGAAGTATTCGATCTCGCCGAACTGATTCTGCAGTCACCGCTGGACATATCGCGGCCGTTGTGGACGGCCACCCTGGTCGAGGGCCTGCCCGATGGCAAGGCCGCGACGCTGCTGCACGTCAGCCACGCCGTCACCGACGGCGTCGGCGGTGTCGAGATGTTCGCCGAAATCTATGACCTCGAGCGGGACCCGCCCGCCAAGCCGACCCCGCCGCTACCGGTTCCGCAGGATCTGTCGCCCAATGACCTGATGCGCCAAGGCCTCAACCGCCTGCCGGTTGCCCTGGTCGGAGGCGTCTTGAACGCGCTGTCCGGAGCGGCATCGGCGGCGGGGCGCGCGATTCTGGAACCGGCGTCCACCGTTTCGGGGATCGTGGGATACGCGGTCTCGGGTGTGCGGGTGATGAACCGGGCCGCCGAACCGTCGCCGCTGCTGCGCCGGCGCAGCCTGGTCACCCGTTCGGAAGCCATCGACATTCCGCTCTCCGATCTGCACAAGGCCGCGAAAGCCGGTGGGGGATCGATCAACGACGCGTACCTCGCCGGTCTGTGTGGTGCCTTACGGCGCTATCACGTGGCGCTTGGTGTGCCGATCGGCACGCTCCCGATGGCGGTGCCGGTGAACCTGCGTGCCGACGCCGACACCGCCGGTGGCAACCGGTTCACCGGGGTCAACCTGGCCGCGCCGATCGGCACCGTCGACCCGGTATCCCGGATGAAGAAGATCCGGGCGCAGATGACGCAGCGCCGTGACGAGCCCGCGATGAACATCATCGGCTCGCTCGCCCCCGTGTTGAGCGTGTTGCCGACGGCCGTGCTGGAGGGGATCACCGGCTCGGTCATCGGCTCCGACGTGCAGGCCAGCAATGTCCCGGTTTACCCCGGAGACACCTACATCGCCGGGGCAAAGGTGTTGCGGCAGTACGGCATCGGACCGCTGCCGGGTGTCGCGATGATGGTGGTGCTGATCTCGCGGGGCGGGTGGTGCACGATCACCGTGCGCTACGACAGGGCATCCGTGCGAAACGAAGCGCTGTTCGCACAGTGCCTGCTGGAAGGCTTCAACGAGATCCTCGCCCTGGCCGGCAACCCGCCGCCGCGCGCAGTGCCGGCTTCGTTCGTCGAGCAATCGGATTCGGCGTCGCGATCGGTGTCCGGCTCATGAGCGCCGTCGACGAAGACCGCGAGAAATCAACGCCGGCAAAGGATCTGCGGTTGCCCGGCTCGGTCGCCGAGATCATGGCCAGCGCACCCGGGCCGAAGATCGGCGCGTTTTTCGACCTGGACGGAACACTGGTGGCAGGCTTCACCGCGGTCATCCTCACCCAAGAGCGCCTGCGGCGCCGCGATATGGGCGTCGGCGAGCTGCTCAGCATGGTGCAGGCCGGCCTGAACCACACCCTCGGCCGCATCGAATTCGAAGACCTCATCGGCAAGGCCGCCGGCGCGCTGACCGGACGCTTGTTGGACGATCTGGACGAGATCGGCGAACGTCTGTTTCACCAGCGGATCGAGTCGCGCATTTACCCCGAAATGCGGGAGTTGGTGCGGGCCCACGTGGCTCGTGGTCACACCGTGGTGCTGAGCTCGTCGGCGCTGACCATCCAGGTCAATCCCGTGGCCCGGTTCCTCGGGATCTTGAACACGCTCACCAACAAGTTCGAGACCAATGAGGACGGCCTGCTCACCGGCGGCGTCGTCAAACCGATCTTGTGGGGGCCGGGCAAAGCCGCTGCGGTGCAACGGTTTGCGGCCGAGAACGACATCGACCTCAAAGACAGCTACTTCTACGCCGACGGGGACGAGGACGTCGCGCTGATGTATTTGGTCGGCAATCCACGGCCGACCAATCCCGAAGGAAAAATGGCCGCGGTCGCCAAGCGGCGCGGCTGGCCGATACTGCGATTCGACAGCCGCGGACGGGTGGGCCTGCGGCGGCAGTTGCGAACACTCGCCGGCATGGGCTCGATCCTCCCGGTCGCGGCCGGCGCGGTGGGCATCGGTTTGCTGACCAACAACCGGCGGCGCGGCGTCAACTTCTTCACTTCCACGTTTTCCCAGTCGTTGCTCGCGATCAGCGGCGTGCAGCTGAACGTCATGGGCAAGGAGAACCTGACCGCGCAGCGTCCGGCGGTCTTCATCTTCAACCACCGCAACCAGGTTGACCCGGTCATCACCGGCGCGCTGGTGCGTGACAACTGGACCGCGGTGGGCAAGAAGGAACTGGCCAAGGATCCGATCATGGGCACGATCGGCAAGGCAATGGATGCCGCATTCATCGACCGCGACGATCCGGCTGCCGCCGTGGAGTCGCTGCATCAGATCGAAGAGCTTGCGAAAAAGGGACTTTCGGTCGTGATCGCACCCGAGGGCACCCGGATCGACACAACCGAGGTGGGGCCGTTCAAGAAGGGCGCATTCCGGATCGCAATGGCGGTGGGTATCCCGATCGTCCCGATCGTGATCCGCAACGCGGAGATCGTCGCCGCGCGCAATTCCAGCACCATCAACCCCGGCAAGGTCGACGTCGCGGTATTCCCGCCGATCTCGGTGCAGGACTGGACATTAGAGACGCTGCCGGAGCACATTGCCGCGATACGTCAGCTGTATCTGGACACGCTGGCCAACTGGCCCGTCGACGAACTGCCCGAGGTCGACGTCAATGCCGAGAAGAAATCGGCAAGCAAGGCCCCGGTTCCGCCGCGCAAGACCACCGCAAAGAAGACGGCGGCCAAAAAGGCTCCCGCGAAAAAGCAAGCAACTAAGCAGGTGGCCAAGAAGGCGGCAACGAAAAAGGTTGCGACCAAACCAAAGCCACCGGCCGGCTCCCAGAATGGTGAAATCGGTGCGGGATCCATCAGCGCCGAGCCACCGGAATCCTGGCCCCGAGGGCGCCCGTGACCGAACCGGCCGCACACACCAGCGCTGTCCTCACCGGGCAAGACTCGCTGGTGTTGGCGTCCATGGCCTCGCCGGTCGAGATGGAACTCATCACGGCATGGGTCCACCAACAGCGTGCCGGCAAGCCGGAGGCGAAGTTCGACGTATTGAAACTGCCGCCGCCTGATGCTGACCCGACGGCGCTCGTCGAGGAGCTCGAATCCCGTGAAGATCGCTCGATCGTGCCGGTGCGGGTGTTCTGGCTGCCGCCGCCCGATCGCGGCAGGCTTGCCAAGGTGGCCGGGCTGCTCCCGGGCCGGGATCCCTACCACCCCAACCCACGTCAGCAACAAAAAATCGTGCGCGACGATCCACTGCGCGCGCGGGTGGTCGCCGGCGAAGCGGCCAAGGTATCCGAACTGCGTCAACAGTGGCGCGACACCACCGTCGGAGACGACCCGCGCGACTTCGCCAGGTTCGTCGCCCGTCGCGCGATACTCGCGCTGGAACGCGCCGAGTACCGAATCCTCGGGCCGCAGTACAAATCCCCGCGACTGCTGAAGCCGGAGATCCTGTCGTCCACGCGGTTTCGCGAAGGCCTGAAGAAGATTCCGGGCGCCACGGTCGAAGAAGCCGGCACGATGCTCGACGAACTCGCCACCGGGTGGAGCAGGGTGTCCGTCGACCTGGTCGGCGTGCTGGGTAGGGCGCTCAGCCGCGGCTTCGATCCCGAGATCGATTACGACGGGTATCAGGTCGCGGCGATGCGGGCCGCGCTGGAATCCCACCCGGCTGTGCTGCTGTTCTCGCACCGGTCCTACATCGACGGCGCGGTGGTGCCAGTTGCGATGCAGGAGAATCGGTTACCGCCGGTGCATGTGTTCGCCGGTATCAATCTGTCGTTCGGGGTGATGGGGCCGCTGCTGCGTCGCTCCGGGGTCATCTTCATCCGCCGCAACATCGGCGATAACCCGCTCTACAAGTACGTCCTGCGCGAATACGTCGGCTACATCGTCGAAAAGCGGTTCAACCTCAGCTGGTCCATCGAGGGCACTCGCTCGCGGACCGGAAAGATGTTGCCGCCCAAGCTCGGTCTGCTCGCCTATGTGGCCGACGCCTACCTGGACGGCCGCAGCGAGGACATCCTGCTGCAGCCGGTGTCGATCAGCTTCGACCAGTTGCACGAGACCGCCGAATACGCCGCCTACGCCCGCGGCGGCGAAAAAACCCCCGAAGGCATCGGCTGGCTGTACACCTTCATCCGGGCACAGGGCGAACGCAACTACGGCAAGATCTATGTCCGCTTCCCCGAAGCGGTTTCGATGCGGCGGCACCTGGGACCGGCGCACGGCTCGCTCGCCCACGACCAGGACGCCAAAAGACGTGCGCTGCAAAAGATGTCGTTCGAAGTCGCATGGCGGATCTTGCAGGCGACACCGGTGACCGCCACCGGTTTGGTGTGTGCGTTGCTGCTGACCACCCGCGGCGCGGCGCTGACGCTCGGTCAGCTGCACCACACCCTGCAGGACTCACTGGACTATCTCGAACGCAAACAGACGCCGATGTCGACGAGTGCGTTGCGGCTGCGCTCGCGCGACGGTGTGCGTGCGGCGTTGGACGCGTTGTCCAACGGGCACCCGATCACCCGCGTCGACGGCGGCCGAGAACCGGTGTGGCAGATCGCACCCGACGAGCAGCACGCCGCCGCCTTCTATCGCAACTCGGTGATCCACGCCTTTCTGGAGACCTCGATCGTCGAACTGTCGCTGGCACACGCACGGCATGCCGACGGCGACCGGGTGGAGGCGTTCTGGACCCAGGCGATGCGATTGCGTGATCTGCTGAAATTCGATTTCTACTTCGCGGACTCGGCGGCGTTCCGGAACAACATCGCCGAAGAGATGGACTGGCACGACGATTGGGAAGCCCAGCTCGCGGCCGGCGGCGAGCAGATCGACGCGATGCTGTTCACCAAGCGTCCGCTGATGGCCGAGGCGATGCTGCGGGTGTTCTTCGAGGCCTACGAGATCGTCGCCGACGTGCTGCGCGATGCGCCGGCCGATATCGAGCAGAAGGAACTGACGACTCTGGCGCTCGGGGTCGGCCGGCAATACGTGGCGCAGAGCCGGATACGCAGCAGCGAATCGGTGTCGACGCTGCTGTTCGCCACCGCTCGCCAGGTGGTGGCCGATCAGGATCTGCTAGCACTCGCCCCGGATCTCACCGAACGACGAATCGCCTTTCGGCGGGAGTTGCGCAATATTCAGCGCGATCTTGACTACGTCGGGCTGATCGCGCGCAATCAGTTCGTGGCGCGCGAAGCCAAGGCGCGGCAAGAGTGTCTGGAGAACCGAACGCCCTAGCCGTTCGCCCCCGCCAATACCCTGGAACGCATGACCGTTGCTCCGGCCAAGCGCCGCGCGCTGGTGTGGCCAGTGCTGGCAGGCGTCGCGCTGCTGGCGGGCTGCACCGCTGCCGGCATCGGGGCGCTTTCGCTGGCCGACGCGCTGACCGCCACCGGCTTGCCGGATCCGGGCCCGGCCACCACGCTGGGGCTGCCGTTCGTCCGGGCGGCGGGGGAAATCGCCGCGGTGGTGGCCGTCGGATCATTCCTGTTCGCGGCGTTTCTGGTGCCACCGCAAAGCAACGGCGTCCTCGACGCCGACGGCTACCGCGCGCTGCGCCTGGGAACCGTGGCGTCGGGGATCTGGGCCGTGTGTGCGGCGCTGCTGGTCCCGCTGACCATTTCCGACGTGTCCGGCCACCCGCTGGCGGAAAACCTCGACCCGGCGAAGATCTGGTCGGTGGCCGGCCTGGTCACCACCGCCTCCGCGTGGCGCTGGACCGCGGCGCTGGCCGCGGTGGTGACGCTGGCCAGCCTGGCGGTGCTGCGCTGGTCCTGGACGCCCATGCTGCTCGCCGGGTCGTTGATCACCCTGGTTCCGCTCGGATTGACCGGCCATTCGTCGGCCGGCGGGGCGCACGACCTGGCCACCAACAGTCTGCTGATTCACCTCGTCGCCGCCGGGCTGTGGGCCGGTGGTCTGCTCGTCCTGCTGGCCCACGCGCTGCGCGGCGGCGGGCATATCGCCCTGGCCGCCCGGCGTTTCTCCGCAATCGCGCTGTGGTGCTGGGTCGCGATGGCACTCAGCGGGGTGATGAACGCCGCCGTCCGCGTGACGCCCGCTGACCTGCTGACCACCGGCTACGGACGATTGGTCGTCGCCAAGTTCACCGCCCTCTGCGTGCTGGGGGTCATCGGCTGGCGTCAGCGCCGCTCCGCCGTCACCGCGTTGCAGGCGGAGAACGCGCAGCAGGGCGCGCGCGGCCGCCTGATCCGGCTGGCGCTGTCCGAGGCCGCCGTCTTCGGACTGACCTTCGGGGTCGCCGTCGGGCTGGGCCGGACCCCGCCGCCACCGCCGCCGAACCGCTTGCCATCGATTCCCGAGGCCGAGATCGGCTACAACTTCGACGGACCGCCCACCCCGCTGCGGATATTGTTCGACTGGCGCTTCGACCTGATCTTCGGCAGCGCCGCGATCATCATCGCCGCGCTCTATGTGGCCGCGGTGCTGCGGCTGCGCCGCCGCGGCGACAGATGGCCGCCGGGCCGAACCCTCGCCTGGTTACTCGGCTGCCTGGCCCTGCTCTTCGTGACGTCCTCGGGCATCGGTCGCTACATGCCGGCGATGTTCAGCATCCACATGATTGCCCACATGGGGCTGTCGATGCTGGTCCCCATCCTGCTGGTGCTCGGCGCCCCGGTCAGCCTGGCGTTGCGCGCGCTGCCGGCCGCCGGCCGTGACGGCCCGCCCGGCATGCGGGAATGGATTTTGGCCGCGCTGCACAGCCGACTGTCGCGCTTCTTGACCAACCCCGTGGTCGCCACCGTGCTCTTCGTCGCGGGCTTCTACGGCTTGTACCTCTCCAGCCTGTTCGACACCGCGGTCGGCAGTCACGCCGGCCACCTTGCGATGAATCTGCACTTTCTGCTCAGCGGCTACCTGTTCTACTGGATCGTCATCGGGGTGGATCCCACGCCGCGGCCGATCCCACCGCTGGCCAAGGTGGGCGTCGTGTTCGCCTCGCTGCCGCTGCACGCGTTCTTCGGGGTGATACTGATGGGCACCCGAAAGGTGCTCGGCGCCGACTATTACCGTTCGCTTGGTTTGAGCTGGCACACCGACCTGCTCGGTGATCAGCGGCTGGGCGGTGGCATCGCCTGGGCGGCGGGCGAGCTGCCCCTGGTGATCGTGATGCTCGCGTTGCTCGTGCAGTGGGCACGCAGCGATAAGCGCACCGCGCGGCGGCTGGACCGCGCCGCTGACCGCGACGATGACGCCGACCTGACGGCGTACAACGCGATGCTGGCCGAGCTGGCGCGCGGGGAGACACCCAAGCGTTCCGGCCAACCCGCCGAGTAATACACAGTCACGCTTTCGTCCACAGGGGCGGCGGGCGCACCCGGATTTCGGTCTGCCTGCCTCCGCGTCCGTCGGTAGCTCCGGGCTCAATGGCGGCCAGAGGGGCGATGAGGCGTTCATCGCCGGGAGCAACTTCAGAAGGGATCAACCATGTTCGAAACCCCGCTTACCATCGTCGGTCACATCGTCAACGACCCGCAGCGTCGCAAGGTCGGTGATCAGGAGGTCATCAAGTTCCGGGTGGCCAGCAATTCGCGTCGCCGCACCGGCGACGGCAGCTGGGAGCATGGCAACGCGCTGTTCATCACCGTCAATTGCTGGGGAAAGTTGGTCACGGGTGTGGGCGCCGCGCTGGGCAAGGGTGCGCCGGTGATCGTCGTGGGGCACGTGCACACCAGCGAATACGAGGACCGCGATGGCAATCGCCGCTCGTCACTGGAAATGCGGGCAACGGCGGTCGGGCCGGACCTGTCGCGGGTATTCGTGCGGATCGAGAAGCCCGGCTACACCGGCCCCGCCGCCGACCAGGGCCCGGCGATCGGCGGAACCAGGGGCGACGCCGGCGACGTTAGTACTGACGAGGTTAGTACTGACGAGGACCATGAAACCGGTGACGTTCCGGCCCGCTCAGGTGATGCCGTCGCCGACCCAGCCTCGCTTTCCGTTCTGGTTTGACGGTTGGCTGAGGCCGACGGCTGTCAAGCGGTGCCTAGGATGGTCCGCGAGATCACTCTGCAAGACCAGAAAGGCATAACAGCGGCATGGCTGAGTTCATCTACACGATGAAGAAGGTCCGTAAGGCACACGGCGACAAGGTGATCCTGGATGACGTCACGTTGAGCTTCTATCCAGGCGCCAAGATCGGTGTCGTCGGCCCCAACGGCGCAGGTAAGTCGAGCGTCTTACGGATCATGGCTGGACTGGACCAGGCGAATAACGGTGAGGCATTCTTGGCCACCGACGCCACCGTCGGCATCCTGCAACAGGAGCCGCCGCTGAACGAGGAGAAGACCGTTCGCGGCAACGTCGAAGAGGGCCTGGGCGAGATCAAGGTGAAGCTCGACCGCTTCAACGAGGTCGCCGAGTTGATGGCCACCGACTACTCAGATGAGTTGATGGACGAAATGGGTCGGCTCCAGGAGGAACTCGACCACGCCGACGCGTGGGACCTGGACTCACAGCTGGAGCAGGCCATGGACGCGCTGCGCTGCCCGCCGCCGGACGATCCGGTCACGACTCTGTCCGGTGGTGAGCGCCGCCGCGTCGCGCTGTGCAAGCTGCTGTTGTCCAAACCCGACCTGCTGCTGCTCGACGAGCCCACCAACCACCTGGACGCCGAAAGCGTGCAGTGGCTCGAACAGCACCTCGCCAGCTACGCGGGCGCGATCCTGGCGGTCACCCACGACCGCTATTTCCTGGACAACGTCGCCGAATGGATCCTCGAGCTCGACCGCGGCCGCGCGTACCCCTACGAAGGCAACTACTCGACCTACCTGGAGAAAAAGGCCGAGCGCCTGGCGGTGCAGGGCCGCAAGGACGCCAAGTTGCAGAAGCGGCTGATCGAGGAGCTGGCCTGGGTCCGGTCCGGCGCCAAGGCCCGCCAAGCCAAAAGCAAGGCCCGCCTGCAGCGCTACGAAGAGATGGCCGCCGAGGCTGAGAAGACGCGCAAGCTCGACTTCGAGGAGATCCAGATTCCGGTCGGACCGCGACTGGGCAACCTGGTCGTCGAGGTCGATCACCTGGACAAGGGCTACGACGGACGCACCCTGATCAAGGATCTGTCGTTCACCCTGCCGCGCAACGGCATCGTCGGTGTCATCGGTCCCAACGGTGTGGGTAAGACCACGTTGTTCAAGACCATCGTCGGGCTCGAACAACCCGACAGCGGCACCGTGAAGGTCGGGGAGACCGTCAAGCTCAGCTACGTCGACCAGAGCCGCGCGGGCATCGATCCGAAGAAGACCGTCTGGGAAGTGGTCTCGGACGGGCTGGATCACATCATCGTCGGGCAGACGGAGGTGCCGTCCCGCGCCTACGTGTCGGCGTTCGGGTTCAAGGGGCCCGACCAGCAGAAGCCGGCCGGCGTGCTGTCCGGTGGCGAGCGCAACCGGCTGAACCTCGCTCTGACGCTCAAGCAGGGGGGCAACCTGATCCTGTTGGACGAGCCGACCAACGACCTGGACGTCGAAACCTTGAGCTCGCTGGAGAATGCGCTCGAGCAATTCCCCGGCTGCGCGGTGGTGATCTCCCACGATCGGTGGTTCCTGGACCGCACCTGCACGCACATCCTGGCGTGGGAGGGCGATGACGACAACGAGGCCAAGTGGTTCTGGTTCGAGGGCAACTTCGGCGCATACGAGGAAAACAAAGTCGAACGGCTCGGTGCCGACGCGGCGCGACCGCACAGAGTGACCCACCGCAAGTTGACGCGGGACTAGTGTCAGCTGGGCCAGCCCGACGATGACGCGGCAAGTCTGGCCGTGCAGGAGTAGGGCGATCGAGAGGCACCGACGACGATGCGGCCGCACCGGCCGCTGAGGAGTGGAGCAATCGGCATGACGATCGATCCCGGGGCCAAACGGGGTCTCGAACCGTGGACCAACTTCACCCGGCAGCACGACATTCCTGAGTGGATTTCGAAGGCCTACATCGAGAGCTACCGCGGTCCGAACGGCGACGAAGCGGGGTCGGCGGAGGTCGGTCCCATCGACCTGACCGTCCCGGCGGCCATCGTGACGCCCGCCATGCTGAGCGCGCACTATCGCCTCGGAGAGCACCGGCCGGACGGCGAAAGCCGTGTCGCGGTCTACCCGCCCGACGATCCCGCCGGCTTCGGACCCGCCCTGCAGGTCGTCACTGACCACGGCGGCATGTTGATGGACTCCGTCACGGTGTTGCTGCACCGGCTGGGCGTCGCTTACGCCGCGATTATGACACCGGTCTTCGACGTGCATCGCAGCCCGACGGGCGACCTGGTCAGCGTCGAGCCCAAACCACCTGGCGCGTCCCCCTTTGTCGGCGAGGCGTGGATACATGTGCAGCTGCTGCCCTCCGTCGACGGCAAGGGCATCACCGAGCTGGGCGGGTTGTTGCCCAAGGTTCTGGCCGACGTGCAACAGGTCGCCAGTGACGCGTCCACGTTGATCACGACGCTCAGCGATCTGGCCGCCGAGGTCGAAATCAACGCCGGCGGACACTATTCGGCGCCGGACCGCGACGACGTCGCCGCGCTGCTGCGCTGGCTGGGCAACGGCAACTTCCTGCTGCTCGGCTACCAGCGCTGCCATGTGCGCGGCAATCAGGTCTCCGGCGACGGATCTTTAGGCCTCGGTGTTCTGCGCACCCGCACCAGTTCGCGTCCCCGGTTGACCGACGACGACAAATTGCTGGTGCTGGCGCAGTCCGTCGTCGGTAGCTACCTGCGCTACGGCGCCTATCCGTATGCCATCGCGGTCCGGGAAAACGTCGGCGGCGACGAGGGCATCATCGAGCACCGCTTCGTCGGGCTCTTCACGGTCGCCGCCATGAACGCCGACGTCCTCGAAATCCCGACGATCTCGCGACGGGTCCGCGATGCGCTCGCGATGGCCGACAGCGACCCCATCCACCCGGGCCAGCTGCTGCTGGACGTCATTCAGACCGTTCCCCGCTCGGAATTGTTCACGCTGAGCGCCGAACGGCTTTTGGTGATGGCCAAATCCGTTGTGGATCTGGGATCGGGACGGCATGCGTTGTTGTTCCTGCGTGCCGACCGGCTGCAGTACTTCGTCTCCTGCCTGGTTTACCTGCCCCGCGATCGCTACACCACGGCGGTGCGGCTGCAGATCGAAGACATCCTGGTGCGCGAGTTCGGTGGCACGCGACTGGAATTCACCGCTCGCGTCAGTGAATCGCCTTGGGCGCTCATGCATTTCATGGTCCGGCTGCCCGAGGGAACAGCGCCGGTCGACGTCTCCGAAGAGAACCGGATACGCATCCAAGGGTTGCTGAGCGAAGCCGCGCGAACCTGGACAGACCGGCTGATCGGTGCCGCCGCGGAAGGCCCCGTCGACCAGGCCGACGCCGAGCACTACGCGGTCGCTTTCCCCGAGGTATACAAGCAGGCCCTCACCCCGGCCGACGCCCTCGAGCACATCGCGATCATCAAAGAGCTGCAGGGCAATTCGGTCAAGCTGGTGTTCTCCGAGCGCGACGGGAACGGTGCGCAGCTGACCTGGTTCATGGCTGGGCGAACCGCGTCGCTGAGCCAGCTGCTGCCGATGCTGCAGAGCATGGGCGTCGAGGTGCTCGAGGAGCGGCCATTCGAGATCACCCGCCCGGACGGGCTGCCGGTGTGGATCTACCAATTCAAGGTCTCAACACCGACCATCTCGTTGGCGTCAGACGTGGCCGAACGCGACGCGACGGCGGAACGGTTCGCCGACGCGGTCACCGCCATCTGGCACGGCCGCGTCGACGTCGACCGGTTCAACGAGCTCGTGGTGCGCGCGAGGTTGACGTGGCAGCAGGTCGTCCTCCTGCGTGCGTACGCGAAATACTTGCGGCAGGCCGGTTTCCCCTACAGCCAGTCCTACATCGAGTCGGTGCTCAACGAGCACCCCTCGACCGCACGATCACTGGTCACGCTCTTCGAGGCGCTCTTCGATCCGTCGGCGTCATCGACGGGCCGCGACGCGCAGGCGGCCGCCGCGGCCGTCGCCGCCGACATCGATGCGCTGATGAGTCTGGACACCGACCGCATCCTGCGGGCCTTCGCGTCACTGGTGCAGGCCACGCTGCGCACCAACTACTTCGTCACCCGGGAGGGCTCGGCCCGTGCCCGCGACGTCTTGGCGCTCAAGCTCGACGCCCAGCTGGTCGACGAACTTCCGTTGCCGCGGCCCAAATATGAGATTTTCGTCTACTCGCCCCGCGTCGAGGGCGTGCACCTGCGGTTCGGTCCAGTGGCGCGCGGTGGCCTGCGCTGGTCGGACCGCCGTGACGACTTCCGCACCGAAATCCTGGGTCTGGTCAAGGCCCAGGCCGTGAAGAACGCCGTCATCGTGCCGGTCGGGGCCAAGGGCGGCTTCGTCCTCAAAAAGCCGCCCGCGCCCACCGGCGACGCCGCCGCCGACCGCGACGCCACCCGCGCCGAAGGCGTCGCCTGCTATCAACTGTTCATCTCCGGACTGCTCGACGTGACCGACAACGTCGACCACGCAACCGGAAAGGTCAGCCCGCCACCCGAAGTGATCCGGCGTGACGGCGACGACGCGTATCTGGTGGTGGCCGCGGACAAAGGCACCGCCACCTTCTCCGACATCGCCAACGATGTCGCCAAGTCCTACGGGTTCTGGTTGGGTGACGCGTTCGCGTCCGGCGGATCGGTGGGATATGACCACAAGGCCATGGGCATCACCGCCAAGGGCGCGTGGGAGGCCGTCAAACGGCACTTCCGGGAGATGGGGGTCGACACCCAGAGCGAGGACTTCACGGTGGTCGGCATCGGCGACATGAGCGGAGACGTGTTCGGCAACGGCATGCTGCTGAGCAAGCACATCCGACTGGTCGCCGCCTTCGATCACCGGCACGTCTTCCTCGACCCCGACCCCGACGCCGCGTCGTCGTGGGAGGAACGCCGGCGGATGTTCGACCTGCCGCGGTCCAGCTGGGACGACTACGACAAATCGTTGATCAGCGAGGGCGGCGGGGTGTACAGCCGCGAACACAAATCCGTTCCCGTCAGCCCGCAGGTCCGCGAGGCCCTGGGTATCGACGGGGACGTCACCGAGATGACCCCACCCAATCTGATCAAGGCCATATTGCAGGCGCCGGTGGACCTGCTGTTCAACGGCGGCATCGGCACCTACGTCAAGGCCGAATCCGAGTCCGACGCCGACGTGGGCGATCGCGCCAACGATCCGGTGCGGGTCAATGGAACCCAGTTGCGCGCCAAGGTGGTTGGCGAAGGTGGCAACCTCGGCGTGACCGCGCTCGGCCGCGTCGAATTCGACCTGGCGGGTGGGCGCATCAACACCGACGCCATGGACAACTCCGCGGGCGTGGACTGCTCGGACCACGAGGTCAACATCAAGATCCTGATCGACTCGCTGGTCACCGCTGGCAAGGTCAAACCCGGCGAGCGCAAAGAGCTACTTGAGTCGATGACCGACGAGGTCGCGCAGCTGGTGCTCACCGACAACGAGGACCAGAACGACCTGATCGGCACCAGCCGCGCCAACGCGGCCAGCCTGCTGCCGGTGCACGCCAGGCTCATCCAGTACCTGGTGGACGAACGTGGTCTCAACCGCGAATTGGAAGCGCTGCCGGCGGAGAAGGAGATCCACCGGCGTCTCGAGGCGGGCCTCGGGCTCACCTCGCCGGAGCTGTGCACGCTGATGGCGCACGTCAAGCTGGGGCTCAAAGAGCAGATGCTGGAGACCGAACTGCCCGAACAGGATGTGTTCGCGTCCCGGCTGCCCCGGTATTTCCCGACGCCGCTGCGGGAACGGTTCACTCCGGAGATCCGCACGCACCAGCTGCGTCGAGAGATCGTCACCACCATGCTGATCAACGACCTGGTGGACGCCGCCGGCATCAGTTACGCCTTCCGGGTCACCGAAGACGTCGGTGTCGGCCCTGTCGATGCGGTGCGCTGCTGGGTCGCCACCGACGCGATCTTCGACGTCGGGGAGATCTGGCGGCAGATCCGTGCGGCGGACATGCCGGTCGCGATGTCTGACCGGCTCACGCTGGATACCCGACGGCTCATCGACCGCGCCGCACGCTGGCTGCTGAACTATCGTCCACAGCCGCTCGCGGTCGGCGCCGAGATCAACCGGTTCGCCGCCAAGGTCAAGGCGCTGACGCCGCGGATGTCGGAATGGCTGCGGGGTGACGACAAGGCCATCGTCGAAAAGGAAGCCGCGGAGTTCGCGTCGCAGGGCGCGCCCGAAGACCTGGCCTACATGATCGCCGCCGGCCTGTACCGCTTCAGCCTGCTCGACATCATCGACATCGGCGACATCAACGACATCGACGCCGCCGAGGTCGCGGACACGTACTTCGCGCTGATGGACCGGCTGGGCACCGACGGCCTGCTGACGGCGGTGTCGGGGCTGCCCCGCAACGACCGCTGGCATTCATTGGCGCGCTTGGCGATTCGCGATGACATCTACGCCTCGCTGCGGTCGTTGTGCTTCGACGTGCTCGCCGTCGGGGAGCCCGATGAAAGCGGCGAAGAGAAGATCGCCGAATGGGAACACCTCAGCGCATCCAGGGTGGAGCGGGCCCGCCGAACGCTTACCGAGATCCAGGAGAGTGGGGAGAAGGATCTCGCGACGCTGTCGGTGGCGGCGCGACAGATCCGCCGCATGACCCGTACCAGTGGAAGAGGCT
>DASYBR010000074.1:0-6227 GCA_036500645.1 Mycobacterium sp.
CAGGATCATCGGGCCCCAGGAGCAGACCAGGTCGACGTAGCGAATGCCATCGGCGTCGGTGAGCCAGCACCCGTTTGCTTCGGTGATGAAACGCGGGGTTCCGCCCACCGCCGTGAACGCGCGGACCGGGGAGTTCACCCCGCCGGGGATGACGGCGCAGGCATCCTCGAACAGCCGGGCCGACGCCGCTGTGCTGGCCGCCGACGCGTGCGCGATCGCCTGGTCACTGCTACCCATGACGACTAGTGTTCCAGCCTCCGCGGCACATTCAACTACAGGGTGTAGCAGCAGGCGCGGCACCGCCGGTCAGTCGGCGGCAGCGCGCTCGCCGGCGCGCCGCACGTCGGCTTTTGTGATGGTCTTCCGGGGTGCCGGCTCTCGCCCTCCCCGCGCAGGAGCGGCTGCGCGCTCGGCGACTCCCCAAGCAGGGTTGAGGTCGGCGGTCGCCGAAGAGTTGGATGGTCCTATGCGACTCCCCCAAGGGCTTGCCCGATTCAACCGACACGTCACCAACCCGATCCAGCGGATGTGGGCCGGTTGGGCCCCGTCATTCGGCATCGTGGAACACGTCGGTCGGCGCTCGGGTAAGCCATACCGCACCCCGGTGAACGTGTTCAGCACCGACGTCGACGGCAAGGCCGGCGTGGCGATCCTGCTGCCCTACGGCCCCGACCGGGACTGGTTGAAGAACCTGGACGCCGCCGGTGGCGGCCGAATACGACGCCACGGCAAGACTTTTGGCATCGCCGATCCGCGAGTGGTCAGTAGGGACGAGGCGGCGACGTACGTGACCCCCAGGGCCCGAACGGTTTTCCGACGGCTGCCATTCGAACAGGCGGTGCTGCTCACCCGGACGCCCTAGTCCTCCAAAGCGACTTCGCCCGACATCGGCGTCTCGTCGGCGCGAGTCCGGTCCTGGGCTCGGACCCAGACGCGGCGGACAAGGTACAGCCCGATCACCACCACCCACGACGACAGGCCGAGCCAAAATTGACTGCGCGCCGAGTGGTCGAACGCCATCTGCACCAGCACCGCGGTGATTGCGGCGAGCGTGATGATCGACAGCACCGGGAAGAACCACATCCGTACCCGTAGTTTCTCCTCGGGTGTTCGGCGGCGCAGGATGATCTGCGACAGCGCGATCAACCAGTAGACGAACAAGATGATGGCGCCCGACGAGTTGACCAGGAAGAGAAACACGGTGTTGGGGGCGATTCGCGCCATGATGACGCAGCCGAAACCCACTGCGGACGAACCCAATATGGCCAAAGCGGGAACCCCACGCCGGCTCACCTTGACCAGCCGTGCGGGTGCCTCACCCCGGCCGGCAAGCACGAACAACATTCGCGACGCGGTGTAGAGGCCCGAATTCAGGCAGGACAGCACCGCGGTCAGCACCACCGCGTTCATGACCTGATCGGCGCCGGGGATGCCCATGTGCTTGAAGGCGGCGACGTAGGGAGAGGTGCCGACTTGCACGTCGTTCCAGGGCAGCAGCACCACGATCACGAAAACCGAACCGACGAAGAAGACCGCGATCCGCGTCACGACCGAATTCATCGCCCGCTGGACCGCCTGTTCCGGATTTCGGCTTTCGGCGGCGGCGATGGTCACGACTTCGCTGCCGGTCATCGAAAAGATCACGACCACGATCGCGGCGAAGACGGCCCCCACTCCCTTGGGAAAGAATCCCCCGTGCGCGGTCAGGTTGCTGAAATCGAGGTGATGTCCGGGCCACAGCCCGAAAGCGAAGGCGAGGCCGAGAACGAGAAAGACCACAATGGTCGCGACTTTGATTCCGGCGAACCAGAATTCGAATTCCCCGAAGGACGACACCGAGACCAGGTTGGTCGCCGTCATCATCGTCATCAAACACAGCGACAGCAGCCAGAGCGGCGCGTGAATCCAATAACCGAGGACTTTTCCGCCGGCGACCGCCTCGAATCCCACCACGATCACCCAGAAGTACCAATACAGCCAGCCCACAGAGAAGCCCGCCCAGTCGCCCAGAGCTCGCCCCGCGTAGTCGGCGAACGATCCGGTCGACGGGTTCGCGGCGGCCATCTCGCCCAGCATCCGCATCACGAGCACGACCAGCAGGCCGGACAACGTGTAACTCAAGAAGGCCGCGGGACCCGTGGCCGCAATGGCCACACCGGATCCGACGAACAGTCCGGCGCCGACGACACCGCCGATCGCGATCATGTTCAACTGCCGCTGCGACAACCCGGAGCGCAGCCCTGGCTTGGTATTGATCGGGGCCTGCCTATCTGCACGTCGGTCGGGGATCTTGATGCGACCTATACGCCAGTCTGATCCAACGCCCCCCGCCGCGCAGCTCGCACCCGAGATCAACCGGGCTTTGATGAAATGCTGGATTTCCCATGCGAGCCGACCGTCGTCGGCCTCGCGGATCCCATTCTTTGGCGTCCGGTTACCAGCGCGTCGGCTTACAGATGAAGGTCTCGGTCACGGATCAACGCCGTGGCAATGACACTGATGACCGCGGTTGTCACCAGATAGCCGCACGCGAGCCACGGCGCCCCGCCGAGGGCCGCGATCAGCGCGGTCAGGATCATCGGGGTGACCCCGGAGGCGTAGATGCCCGAAAACTGATAGACGAACGACAGGCCCGTGTAGCGGGTGTTGGTGGGGTACAGCGCGGAGTACAACGTGCCCTGCACGCCGTAGAAAAGCGCGTGCACGACGCCGAACACGATGATCATCGCCAGCCCGAACCAGATCAGGTTCTTGGTACCGAAAAGGGCGAACGCGGGAAAGGCCGCCAGGCCGTAGCAGGCGATGCCGACCAGATACACCCGCCGCGGACCGAAACGATCGGCCAGCGATCCCGAAACCGGCAGCAGCACGGCCATCAACAGCGCGGCGATGGTCACCACGATCAGGACCGACACGCGATGCAGGCCCAGCGCGCCGGTGGCATACGAGATCGCGAAGACACCCCAGGTGTTGAACGCCGATCCCTCACCCCAGCGAGACAGCAACCCGAGCAGCGTGTTCCGCCGCGAGCCGGGCTCGCGGACGATGTCGCGGATCGGCACCGTCGACGCGGCCTGCAGGTCTTGCAGTTCCCGGAATGCCGGCGTTTCGTCGACCCGCGACCGGACCACGATGCCGATCACGACCAACACCACACTCAGCAGAAATCCGATGCGCCAGCCGTAGGTGAGGAATCGCGCCGGCCCCAAGGCAATCTGCAGGTATGCGAATATGCCGGTGCCCAAAGCCAATCCGAGCGCCAGGCCCACCTGCGGGATTGCCCCGTATCGCCCCCGCCGGTCACCGGGGCTGTGCTCGACGGCCAGCAGCACTGCGCCGCCCCACTCACCGCCAAGCGCAAAGCCCTGCAGCATGCGCAACACCAACAGCAGGACCGGCGCCCACACCCCGATCTGCGCGGCGGTTGGCAACACCCCGATCAACGCCGTCGCCCCGCCCATGATGAGCATGGTCAGCGCCAGGCTGCGCTTGCGGCCGATCCGGTCGCCGATGTGGCCGAACACCAAGCCACCGATGGGCCGCATGACAAACCCGACCGCGAACGTCGCGAACGCCAACAGCGTTCCCACGAAGGAACTTTCGTTGGGAAAGAACACCTTGTTGAAGACCAGCCCGGCGGCCGTTGCATAGAGGAAGAAGTCGTACCACTCGACGGTCGTGCCCAGCAGGCTGGCCGCGACGACGATGCGCAACCGCCGGCGGCGCTGGGCATCGGATTCGTCCTGCCCTTCCGCCGCTAGGTCAGCCTCATCAGCCTCCAGGGCGCCGGGCACGGACGTCGCCACGACTAGTGCGCCGAAGCGACCGCGAACGGCGTCGCGGCTGCCGGGTGAGACTTGCGGTTGGGGTGTTGCCACAACCCCTTGCGCTCCAGTAGCGGCAGGACGCCCTCGCCGAACCAGTAGGCCTCTTCCAGATGCGGATATCCCGACAGAATGAAGTGGTTGATGCCCAGCCTGGCATATTCGGCCAGCCGCTCGGCCACCTCCTCGTGCGACCCGACCAGGGCGGTGCCCGCTCCCCCGCGGACGAGGCCCACCCCGGCCCACAGGTTGGGAGCGACCAGCAACCGACCACTGTTGCCGCCGTGCAGGTCAAGCATGCGGCGCTGACCCTCTGATTCGCTGCGCGCCAGGCTTCCCTGCACGCGCTCGATGTCGGCCGGGTCGATGGCCGCCAACAACCGGTCCGCCTCGGCCCACGCTTGGGCGGCGCTGTCGCGGCTGATCACGTGAATCCGCAGACCGTACTGCAGGACCCGGCCGGCGTCGACGGCCAGTCCGCGGATCCAGTCGAGCTTCTGCGAGACCGCCTGAGGCGGCTCACCCCAGGTGAGATACACGTCGGTGTGCTTGGCCGCGACCGGGCCGGCGGCCGCCGACGATCCGCCGAAGAACACCGCGGGCGTCGGGTCCGGCGGGTTGTTCAGCTGCGCGCCTTCGACGTGAATGTGTTCACCTTGAAACGTCACCGGCTCTTTCGACGTCCACAGTTGCCGCACCACATCCAAAAACTCGGCGGTGCGGGCATAGCGCGCCTCTTTGTCCAGGAAATCCCCGTAGGCCTGCTGCTCGTGCGGTTCACCGCCGGTGACGACGTTGAGCAGCAGCCGTCCCTCCGAATGCCGCTGGAAGGTCCCGGCCATCTGGGCGGCCAGCGTCGGGCTGAGCATCCCGGGGCGGAACGCGACCAGAAATTTCAGCGTCTCGGTGTTCTCGACCAGCATCGCCGTGGTCAACCAGGCGTCCTCACACCACAGTCCCGTGGGCGTGAGCACCGCCTCGAAACCGTTGTCTTCGGCGGCCGCGCAGATCTGGTGCAGGTACTTCAGCGTCGCGGGCCGGTCGCCGGACATCGCCGTCCCGTGCCCGCCCGCGATCAGATTCCGCGAATCACCGTAGGTCGGCAAAAACCAATGAAACGACAGACTCAATTCACACTCCCTGTCGGACTCCCGCATTCTTCTCCTACTTCGGGCGGGCGCGGGAGGGTTGAAAACGTCGAGATTGCATCCGGTGTCAGAGACCGCCGCCGCCAGCGTGGGCGTTTAACCTGCGGGCTATTCGGACCACCGCGGCTACGACGGTTTCAAGGAGACTTCCGTTGTGGCGAAACATAATACGACCACCTAAGAGGCGCGATCGCTGGGCCGTCCGCGAGACCTAGGCCGGATAACGCGATGTTGCAACTCGGAGCGGTTGATGAGCCGGAACGGGGCCCCGGCCCCGCGCTCTGGTGCGTCGGAGGTAACCGGATCATGACCGGAAGATCACGCGAGATCACCGAATGCTTCCAATACGGCGTGGCTCGGCAGGTAATGCCCGCCCAGCGCGGCATCATTGCCATCATGCCTGACCTGACCCGCCGTGCGGTGCTCCGGATGGGCGCCGGTGCCAGCCTGGGAGCTGGTGTGTTCGCGTTGAGCGCCCTGCTGGATCCGGTCAGGTCGCAAGCCGCGCCGGTGCCGCTCGGACCCGCGCCGTTCGAGCCCCCGACCGCGGGCAAGACCCTACCGACCAGGCTCGCCGGATCGTTCGTGTCGGCGGCACGCGGGGGCGTCAAGACCAACTACGTAATCGCCATGCCCCCCGGCCAGACCGGGATGCTGCGTCCCGTCATCGCACTGCACGGCATGGACGGCGATGCCAACCAGATGCTCGACATGGGCGTCCCGGACGCGTTGGCCCAGTTGGTCCAGCAGGGCAAGCCGGCGTTTGCGGTGGTGGGCGTCGACGGTGGCAACACCTATTGGCACAAAAGGACTTCCGGCGAGGATTCCGGCGCGATGGTGCTCGACGAGTTGCTACCGATGCTGTCCACGATGGGATTCGACACCTCGCGGGTGGGCTTCATGGGGTGGTCGATGGGCGGATACGGGGCGCTGCGACTGGGCGCCAAGCTGGGGCCGTCACGGACCGCCGGCATCTGCGCGATCAGCCCGGCGTTGTACACCTCGTACGCGACAAGTGCCCCCGGGGCGTTCGACAGCAACGACGACTTCGTGCAGAACAGCGTGGTGGGCCTGCCCGCGCTCAATTCGATTCCGCTGCGCGTGGACTGCGGCAACTTCGACCGCTTCTATTTCGCCACAAAAGAATTCATGTATTCATTGAAGACTCAACCGGCAGGCAGCATCTCCCTCGGCGGACACGACATCGCCTACTGGCGCAGCCAACTGCCCGGCGAGCTGGCCTGGATGGCGACCT
>DASYBR010000075.1:0-19410 GCA_036500645.1 Mycobacterium sp.
GCGGCCTACGGGTAGCTCCGGCCGGGTGCCGGTGCTGCGCGACGAGTGGCGGGAACCACTTCGGGCCCTGCGTGACCCGACCGCCCGGGAGTCCGGACGAGTCCGGGCCGATCGCGACCGGCCGAATCAATGGCGCAAACAAACGCGGCTGGGACGCTTCGTCTCCACCTATGGCTGGCGCGCGTACGCCTTGCCCGTTCTGGTGGTGCTCACCGCGCTGGTGATCTATCAGACGGTGGCCGGCACCGGTGCGCCGAAGCCGACAGCGAATCAGCCCGCTCAGGGTCCACCCGCGATCGGCGCGGTGGGCACCGCGATCATGGACGCCCCGCCGCGCGGCCTGGCCGCGTTCGACGCCAATCTGCCGGCCGGGACGCTGCCGGATGGTGGCCCGTTCACCGAAGCCGGTGACAAGACCTGGCGTGTGGCGCCCGGCACCACGCCCCAGATCGGTCAGGGCACCGCCAAGGTGTTCAAGTACACCGTCGAGGTGGAAAACGGCATCGACCCCACCATGTTCGGCGGCGACGACGCATTCGCCACGATGGTCGACCAGACGCTGGCCAACCCCAAGGGCTGGACGCACAATCCACAATTCGCGTTCATCCGGATCGACGGATCCAGTGGGGCCAAACCCGACTTCCGGATCTCGCTGGTATCCCCGGTGACGGTCCGCGAAGGCTGCGGTTACGAATTCCGGCTGGAGACCTCTTGCTACAACCCGGTTTACGGCGCTAACCGCGAGGCCCGGGTGTTCATCAACGAGGCGCGCTGGGTGCGCGGCGCCGTCCCCTTCGAGGGCGACGTCGGTTCCTACCGGCAGTATGTGATCAACCACGAAGTCGGGCACGCCATCGGGTACCTGCACCACGAACCGTGCGAGCAGCAGGGCGCGCTGGCGCCGGTGATGATGCAGCAGACGTTCTCCACGTCGAACAATGACGCCGCGCAGTTCGACCCCGATGTCGTCAAGGCCGACGGGAAGACCTGCCGATTCAACCCGTGGCCCTTCCCGATCGCCTGACCTTTTCGAGCCCGCCGCGTGATTGAGGAGGTGTTTCGTTGTCGACTTCGCTGCCACCGCTCGTGGAGCCCGCGGACCAGCTGACTCGCGATGAGGTGGCCCGCTACAGCCGCCATCTGATCATTCCCGACCTGGGTGTCGACGGCCAGAAGCGGCTCAAGAACGCTCGGGTGCTGGTGATCGGCGCGGGCGGCCTCGGCTCGCCGACGCTGCTGTACCTGGCCGCCGCCGGCGTGGGCACGCTCGGCATCGTCGATTTCGACGTCGTCGACGAGTCGAATCTGCAGCGGCAGATCATTCACGGTGTCGCCGACGTCGGGCGGCCGAAGACCCGGTCGGCGCGCGAGTCGATCGCCGCGATCAATCCGCTGGTCGACGTGCGGTTGCACGAGTTCCGGCTGGATGCCAGCAACGCCGTCGACCTGTTCGAGCAGTACGACCTGATCGTGGACGGCGCCGACAACTTCGCCACCCGATATCTGGTCAACGACGCCGCGGTGCTGGCCGGCAAGCCGTACGTATGGGGGTCGATATACCGCTTCGAGGGCCAGGTCTCGGTGTTCTGGGAGGACGCTCCGAACGGGCGGGGCCTCAACTATCGCGACCTCTACCCCGAACCGCCCCCGGCGGGAATGGTTCCGTCGTGCGCCGAAGGCGGCGTGCTGGGGATCATCTGCGCCTCCATCGCGTCGGTCATGGGCACCGAGGCGATCAAGCTCATCACCGGGATCGGCGAGTCGCTGCTCGGCCGGTTGATGGTGTACGACGCGCTGGACATGAGCTATCGCACGATCACGGTCCGCAAGGACCCGTCGGAGGCCTTCCGGCCGAAGATCACCGAGCTGGTCGACTATGAGCAGTTATGTGGCGTGGTTTCGCAAGACGCGGGGAGCGATTCCGGCATCACGCCGCGGGAGTTGCGCGACCTAATGGACTCCGGCAAGAAACTGGCGCTGATCGACGTTCGCGAGCCCGCCGAGTGGGACATCGTGCACATCGAAGGGGCTCAACTGATCCCGCAGTCGTCGATCACCTCCGGCGAGGGGCTGGCAAAGCTGCCGCAGGACCGCATGCCGGTGCTGTATTGCAAGACGGGCGTGCGCTCGGCCGCGGCGCTGGCGGCGGTGCGCAAGGCCGGATTCTTAGATGCGGTGCATTTGCGGGGCGGCATCGTGGCCTGGGCCCAGCAGATGCAACCCGACATGACGATGTACTGAGCCGCGGTGCTTGTCTGGCGGCAACCCGCCGCGCCCGGCTGCGCCGCGCTAGCGGTTGCCGCTGGTGGCCTCGTTTAGAGTGCTGGTGTGACAGTCGAGCCGCCGCCGGAGCATGTGCTGTCGGCGTTCGGTTTGACCGCCGTGAAGCCGGTTTATCTGGGTGCCAGCTGGGAGGGCGGTTGGCGCTGCGGCGAGGTCGTCCTGTCGCTGGTTGCCGACAACGCCCGCGCGGCATGGTCGGCCCGGGTGCGCGAGACGTTGTTCGTCGATGGCGTTCGGCTGGCCCGCCCGGTGCGTTCGACCGATGGGCGATACGTGGTTTCCGGGTGGCGGGCCGACACCTTCGTCGCCGGCACGCCCGAACCCAGGCATGACGAAGTCGTCTCGGCGGCGGTACGTCTGCATGAGGCGACGGGCAAATTGGAGCGACCCCGGTTCCTCACCCAGGGGCCCGGCACGCCCTGGGGGGACGTCGATGTCTTCATCGCGGCCGACCGCGCCGCCTGGGAGGAACGGCCGTTGGCCTCGGTGCCGCCGGGCGCGCGAACCGCGCCGGAGACGGCGGACGCCCAGCGCTCGGTGGAGCTGATCAACCAGCTCGCCACGCTGCGCAGGCCGACCAAGAGTCCCAACCAGCTGGTGCACGGGGACCTTTACGGCACAGTGCTTTTCGTTGGCACGGCGGCGCCGGGAATCACCGACATCACCCCGTACTGGCGGCCCGCGTCATGGGCCGCGGGGGTGGTTGTCGTCGACGCGCTTTCGTGGGGAGACGCAGACGATGGCCTCATCGAACGCTGGAGCGCGCTGCCGGAGTGGTCGCAGATGCTGTTGCGGGCGTTGATGTTTCGTTTAGCCGTCCATGCGCTGCACCCGCGGTCGACCGCCGAGGCGTTCCCCGGGCTGGCCCGCACCGCCGCGCTGGTTCGGCTGGTCGTCTAGCGCCGAGACGCGTCGCCGGGGAATTCGTAGCGAACTTCGTGGAGCGCGATCTTGCCGTCGATGGCAAGAACGCCCTCGGCGCGCAGCAGTTCCAACTGCCGGGTGGTCAGGTGCCGCGCCGGGCGCCCGGACGCGGTGATCACCCGATGCCAGGGCAGGTCAGAGGAGTCGGTACGCATGATCCAGCCGACGATGCGCGGGCTGGAAAGCCCTGCGACGGCGGCGATGTCGCCATACGTGACGACGCGGCCGGACGGAATGGCCGCGACCAGCGCACGCACCCGCTCGACCTGCTCGTCGGTCACCGCCGCCACGATCAGCGGACTTCGATCAGCTCGCGCGCCAGCGCGGCGACTTCGGTGGGCCGGGCGTAGGGCACCATGTGGTTGCAGTCGAAATCGAGCAGCCGGAACTTTGATCCCAATCGTTCTTGTAGCCCGGTGATCAGCTGGTCGCTGACGTATGGCGGCGAGGTCCGCAGTGCCCGCACCAAAGTCGTCGCCATTCCGGCCGGTGGCAGCACGATGTCGCGCGCCAATTCGCTCCAGTACGACATCATCGCCGGCAGGCTGATGCGCCAGCCGTAACGCCCGCTCGGCAACTCGATCAGATGCTCGTCGATCTCGGCCTCGAGCAACGCGGGTTCGACGTCAGCCCACGAGCCCGTAACCTTCTCCGCCCGCGGTTCCTCGACGTCGGGGTAGTCCGGGGAGGACAGCATCGCCTCGGCTATGTATCGCGTCCACATGCCGTCCAGCCCGACCGCCGGGTCGAGCAGCAGCAGCGCGCCCACCCGATCCGGACGGGCCGCGGCCAAATGCATTGCGAGCCCTCCCCCGAACGAGTGACCGATGATCAGGACCGGCGCCTCGGCCTCGTTGTCGAGCAGGTCCGCCAGCGCCGAGACGTTGGCGTCGATGGTCCACGGCGCCGCCCATGTCGACCTGCCGTGGCCGAGCAGATCGGGTGCGGCCATGCCGATCTCGGGCAAGAAGCCGGACAGATGCTCCCAACGCTGCCCGTGGCCGGTCAAACCGTGGATCGCCAGGATCCGCACCGGACCGGGTGGACCGTAGCGGTGCACATGCAGGGGAGTGGTCACCCGTCGATGGTGCCAGTCGCGGCTGCGGCTGCTCGCGGGCGGTCCGAAGCTGCGGTGCCCGACTCAGCTATTCAGCTATCATTCCAATCGTCCTCTTCGGGGACGATGTATGCCTGCTCGATCACATCGGCTTCGTTTGCGTCGCGATCCGCGGCCAGATAGTCGATGTCCAAGCCCGCCTCGTCGGCGTCGTCTTCGGGTGCTTCGTCAGTGGGGAAGCCGCGTTCGACGTTTTCCACGATCTACAACCTCTCCTAACCGGTGACTGCATCGCCTCCAGCCTAAGAGCGGGCGCTCGCGTTGGCTGGATGAACTTGTCACACCTCGGTGGTTGCATGCAGCCATGTCATACACCTGGGACGGCGAGGCGCAGGCTCTGCTGGTGCCGGGGCTGCGCGGGCAGGTACATGTCCTCGGCGGTCCAGGCACCGGCAAGAGCAGCCTGCTGATCGACGCCGCGGTCGCCCAGATCGACGCCGGCATCGACCCGGAAACGGTTCTGCTGCTTACCGGTTCCGGTCGGATCGGGGTGCGCGCCCGCAGCAGCCTGACCACTGCGTTGCTCCGACCACGTTCCAGCCGTCCGTGCCGCATCGCCGTTCGCGAGCCGTTGGTGCGCACGGTGCACGGCTACGCATACGCGGTCCTGCGTCGGGCGGCCGAACGGGCCGGCGACGCGCCGCCGCGGCTGGTCACCAGTGCCGAGCAGGACGCCGTCATCCGGGAACTGCTGGCCGGTGACCTCGAAGACGGACCACGCGCGGCGACGGCATGGCCTCCTCACCTGCTGCCCGCCCTGAGCACCGCCGGTTTCGCGACCGAATTGCGAAACCTGTTGGCCCGCTGCGCCGAACGCGGGGTGGACCCGAAGGAGCTGGAATGGCTGGGCCGCCGGTGTCGGCGCCCGGAATGGACGGCCGCCGGTCAATTCGCGCGACAGTACGAGCAGGTGATGTTGCTTCGGGCGGCGGTGGGAACGGCGGCGCCGCAGGCGACGACCCCCGCGCTCGGTGCTGCCGAGCTCGTGGGCGCCGCTCTGGAAGCTTTCGCGATCGATCCCGAGTTGCTTACGGCCGAACGCGGCCGGGTGCGGGTCCTGTTGGTTGACGACGCCCAGCAACTCGACCCGCAGGCTGCCCGCTTGGTCCGGGCCCTCGCGACGGGTGCCGAGCTGGCGGTGGTCGCCGGCGACCCCAACCAGGCGGTCTTCGGGTTCCGGGGTGGCGAACCCGCCGGGTTGCTGGCCGACGATTCACGGTCGGTGACGTTGACGGTGTCGCAGCGCTGCGCTCCCGCGGTGGCGCGCGCCGTCAGCGGCGTCGCGCACCGGTTGCCCGGCGGTAGCGGCGGCAAGCGGATTGACGGCACCGGGGCCGACGACGGGTCGGTCACGGTGCGCCTGGCCGCGTCGGCGCACGCCGAGGCGGCGATGATCGCCGACGCGCTGCGGCGTGCGCACCTGATCGACGGCGTGCCGTGGTCACAGATGGCGGTCATCGTCCGGTCGGTGCCGCGGGCGGGCGCACGATTGCCGCGGGCGCTGGCCGCCGCCGGCGTGCCGGTGGCGGCGCCCGCGGCGAGCGGACCGTTGTGCGAGGAGCCTGCGGCACGGGCGATGCTCACCGTGCTGGCGGCCACCGCCGATGGACTCGACGGGCAACAGGCGGTGGCGCTGCTGACCGGCCCCATCGGCCGCGTCGATCCGGTGGCGCTACGGCAGCTGCGCCGAACGCTGCTGCGCGCCAACCCCGAGCGTCGGCAGGGAGACTTCGCGGATCTGTTGGCCGACGCGCTGTCTGGCGAAAAGTCGCCGGCGGGGCCGCAATCCCGCCCGCTGCAGCGGGTGCGCGCGGTGCTGGACGCGGCCGCGAGTTGCCATCGTGCGGGCCAGGATCCGCGCTACACCCTGTGGGCCGCCTGGCATCGGTCCGGCCTGCAGCGCCGCTGGCTGACAGCCAGCGAGCGCGGCGGCCCCACCGGCGCCCAGGCCACTCGGGATCTCGAGTCGGTGACCGCTTTGTTCGACATCACCGAGCAGTACGTGTCCCGCACCTCCGGTGCGTCCTTGCGGGGACTCGTCGAACACATTGCGGCGCTGCAGCTGCCGAGCGTCAATGCCGAGCCGGTGTCCTCGGTGGAGCAGGTCCAGGTGCTCAGCGCGCATGCCGCGCTGGGGCATGAGTGGGATTTCGTGATCATCGCCGGATTGCAGGACGGATTGTGGCCCAACATGATTCCGCGCGGCGGCGTGCTCGACACCCAGCGGCTGCTGGATGTCATGGACGGTATCACCGAGGACGCATCGGTGCGTGCGCCCCTGCTGGCCGAGGAGCGCAGGCTGTTGGTGGCGGCGCTGGGCCGGGCCCGGCGTCGGTTGTTGGTGACGGCGGTGGACAGCGACTCCGGTGGGCCGGGCCAGGAAGCGGCGCTGCCGTCGACGTTCTTCCATGAGATCGCGAAGTGGGCCGACTGCGACGATCCCGCTGCCGTGCAACCGATTTCAGCCCCGCGGTTATTGTCCGCGGCAGCGCTGGTGGGCCGGCTGCGTGGCGTCGTCTGCGCGCCCGAGGGTGCCGTGGACGACGACGCCCGCAATTGCGCGGCGACACAGTTGGCCCGGCTGGCCAAAGCCGGTGTGCCAGGCGCCGACCCGGCCGGCTGGCACGGCCTGACGCCGATGAGCACCAGTGAACCATTGCGGGGCGCCGGCGATGTCGTCACGTTGACGCCATCGACGCTGCAGACACTCAGCGATTGCCCGCTGCGCTGGCTGGCCGAACGCCACGGCGGGACCAGCCCGCGCGATCTGCGGTCCACCATCGGTTCGGTGCTGCACGCATTGGTCGCTGAATCGGGCAAGAACGAATCGGAACTACTGGCCGAGCTGGAGCGTGCCTGGCGGCACCTGCCCTTCGATGCCCAGTGGCATTGCGCCAACGAGCTGGGTCGGCACCGCGCGATGGTGCAGGCATTCACCGAGTGGCGCGCGCAAACCCGAGGCGCACTGACTGAGGTCGGCGTCGAGGTCGGAATCGACGGAACCCTGGCGACGCCGCGTGCTGACGGCGGCGAGGTTCGGCTGCGGGGTCGAGTCGACCGGCTGGAGCGCGACGCCGCCGGCAGGCTGGTGATCGTCGACATCAAGACCGGCAAGACACCGGCCAGCAAGGATGACGCGCAACAGCACGCCCAGCTGGCGATGTACCAGTTGGCGGTGGCCGAAGGCATGGTCGCCGAAGGCGAGGTGCCCGGTGGTGCGCGATTGGTCTACCCCGGTAAGACCGGGGCCGTGGGTGCCGTTGAGCGCGAACAGGATCCACTGACCCCCGCCGGCCAAGACGAATGGCGCAACGTCGTGCGACAGGCAGCCGACGCGACGGCCGGCCCGCAGTTCATCGCCCGGCGCAACGACGGTTGTACGCATTGTTCGATACGGCCCTCCTGCCCGGCGCATGTCGACGGGTCAACTCAATGAACGCGCGCTACTGCCCCGACGAATTGGCAAGCGCACTAGGGCTTTTCCCGCCAACCGCCGAGCAGTCGGCCGTCATCGCGGCGCCGCCGGGGCCGCTGGTGGTGATCGCGGGCGCCGGCGCCGGTAAGACCGAGACGATGGCTGCGCGGGTGGTGTGGCTCATCGCAAACGGCTATGCGGAGCCGGGTCAGGTGCTGGGGTTGACGTTCACCCGCAAGGCCGCCGGCCAGCTGTTGCGCCGAGTGCGGGCCCGGCTGGGCCGGCTGGGCGGGATCGGTCTGGACCCGACCTCCGGCCAGGCGGGTCCCGAGCCGGCGGGCGCTCCGGTGGTCAGCACCTACCACGCCTTCGCGGGTTCGCTGCTGCGTGACCACGGGCTGCTGTTGCCCGTCGAGCCCGACACCCGACTGCTCGGCGAAACGGAGTTGTGGCAGCTGGCCTTCGACGTGGTGAGCGGGTATCGCGGGGAACTGCGCACCGACAAGACCCCGGCCGCCGTCACCTCGATGGTGCTGCGCCTGTGGGGGCAGCTGACCGAACACCTGGTGGACACCCGGCAGCTCAGTGACACCCACGTGGAGCTGGAGCGGCTGGTTCACGTCCTTCCCGCGGGTCCCTACCAGCGAGACCGCGGTCCCAGCCAATGGCTGCTGCGCATGCTGAGCACCCAGACCGAACGCGCCGAGCTGGTTCCGCTGCTCGACGCGCTCAACGAGCGGATGCGCGCTGAGAAGGTGATGGATTTCGGTATGCAGATGGCTTCGGCGGCACGGCTGGCCGCGGCCTTCCCCCAAGTTGGCGCGGACCTGCGCAGCTGCTACCGGGTGGTGCTGCTCGACGAGTATCAGGACACCGGCCATGCCCAGCGCATCGCGCTGTCGGCGCTGTTCGGCGGGGGAGTGGACGACGGGTTGGCCCTGACGGCCGTCGGTGACCCGATCCAGTCGATCTACGGCTGGCGCGGCGCTTCGGCGACCAACCTGCCGCGCTTCACCACCGACTTCCCCCTGTCCGACGGCACCCCCGCGCCGGTCCTCGAGTTGCGGACCAGCTGGCGTAATCCACCGCGGGCCCTGCAGGTGGCCAACGCGATATCGGCGGAGGCGCGGCGGCGGTCGGTCGCGGTTCGCGCGCTGCGCCCGCGTCCCGACGCCGAACCCGGCACGGTCCGCTGCGCATTGCTCTCCGATGTGCAGGCCGAACGGGAGTGGATCGCCGACCAGCTCCACGACCACTACGAGTGTGCCCGGGCCGACGGCGTCAGCCCGCCGACCGCCGCGGTGCTGGTCCGACGCAACGCCGACGCCGCACCCGTCGCCGATGCCCTTCGCGCGCGCGGAATCCCGGTCGAGGTCGTCGGGCTGGCCGGTCTACTGTCCATCCCCGAGGTCGCCGAGGTTGTCGCGATGCTGCGGTTGGTCGCCGATCCGACAGCCGGCGCGGCGGCGATGCGGGTGCTGTCCGGTCCACGGTGGCGTCTCGGTGGGCGGGACATCGCGGCGCTGTGGCAGCGCGCGCTGGCCCTCGGCGGAGGCATGGCTGCAGGCGAAACACCCTCGCCCGAGTCGATCGCGCTGGCGGCCGGTCCCGACACCGACAGCGCGTGCTTGGCCGACGCGATCGCCGATCCAGGGCCGACCGCCTCGTATTCGGCTGCGGGATATCAGCGTATCTCCGCGCTGGCCGGCGAACTGAGGGCATTGCGCGGCCACCTAGGCCATTCCCTGCCGGACCTCGTCGCCGAGGTGCGCCGCGTGATGGGCATGGACTGCGAGGTCCGTGCCGCGGCCGCGGCCGGCTGGTCGGGCACCGAGCACCTCGACGCCTTCGCCGACGTCGTCGCCGGTTACGCCGAGCGAACATCCGGCGCAGCGGACGTGTCCGCGACGGCCTCGGTGGCAGGCCTGCTGGCGTTCCTGGATGTGGCCGAGACGGTCGAGAACGGTTTATCGTCTGCGCCGTTGGCGGTCGCCCGCGACCGTGTCCAGGTGCTCACGGTGCACTCCGCCAAGGGCCTGGAGTGGCAAGTGGTTGCGGTGGCGCACCTTTCGGGCGGGGTCTTCCCGTCGACCGCGTCGAAGAGCACCTGGCTTACCGATGCCGCCGAGTTGCCGCCACTGCTGCGCGGCGACCGCGCCGCTGCTGGCGCCCTGGGTATCCCGGTGCTGGACACGTCGGATGTTACCAATCGAAAGCAATTGTCGGACAAGATTTCCGAACACCGAAGCCAGCTCGAGCAGCGGCGCGTCGACGAAGAGCGCCGACTGCTGTACGTCGCCATCACCCGGGCAGAGGACACCCTTCTGGTGTCCGGCCATCACTGGGGTTACACCGGAGTCAAGCCGCGGGGACCGTCGGATTTCCTGTGTGAGATCAAGGACGTCGTCGACCGCTCGGCCGCGGCCGGCGATCCCTGCGGGGTGGTCGGGCCGTGGGCGCCCGCACCGGCCGATGGTGAGCGAAACCCGCTGCGTGACAGCGTTGTCGAGGCGATATGGCCGGCCGATCCGCTGGCTTCGCGGCGCCACGATGTCGAACGCGGGGCGGCGTTGGTGACCGAGGCGATGTCGGCCGAGACGACCGAGGGGAGCCTCGACGTCGAGGGCTGGACCGCCGACGTCGACGCGTTACTGGCTGAGCGTGCGCGACTGACGGAGCCGACGACCCGAACCCTGCCCAGCCAGTTATCGGTCAGCGGCCTGGTCGAGCTGGCGCGCGACCCGGCGGGCGCGGCGCAGCGGATAATGCACAGGCTGCCGACCCGTCCGGACCCGCACGCGTTGCTCGGCAACGCGTTTCATTCCTGGGTTCAAAAGTTCTACGGCGCCGAGTGGCTGTTCGATCTCGCCGACCTGCCGGGCGCGGCGGATTCCGACGTCGGCGACACCCGGGAATTGGCCGTGCTGCAGCAGGCTTTCGTCGAATCGCCATGGGCCGCAAGAATTCCCATCGCAGTCGAGGTGCCGTTCGAAATGCCGATCGGTGATACCGTGGTGCGCGGTCGCATCGACGCGGTATTCGCCGATCCCGATGGCGGCGCCACCGTGGTGGACTGGAAGACCGGCGAACCGCCGCATGGGCGGGAAGCGATGCGGCAGGCCGCAGTCCAGCTTGCCGTGTACCGCTTGGCGTGGGCCGCTTTGTCCGGACTGCCGGAATCGTCGGTGCGCACGGCCTTCCACTACGTGCGGGCCCGCCGCACGGTCGCTCCCGACGAACTGCCGGCGCCCGGTGCGTTGGCCGGGTTGCTGGCCGCCCCTGTCGGGTGAGGAGTGAGCGCCGCTGCCCAAGTATTGGGAAAGCCGCGATCGTGGTTACATTTGAAACGTGCGTGTCTCATTCGCTGGGCTTAAACCAATGATGGACCGCCGTGCGCAACGGTAGGTCGCGAAAGCTGAGCGGTCTGGATGAAACGCTGACCGCCCAGCGCGGTCACCAGTTGGTCGGCATATTACGCATTCCGGAAGAGCACGCCAGCCCCATCCGCGTCATCGCGCGCCGCCTGGCCATCGCGCTGGTCGTGCTGTTCGCCGCAGCCGTCATCGTCTACCTGGACCGCGGTGGTTACCGCGACGTGCGGGGCGAGCCGCTGACATTCCTGGACTGTCTGTACTTCTCCGCGGTGTCGCTGTCGACGACCGGCTATGGCGACATCACTCCGTACACCGAAGCCGCCCGCCTGGTTCACACCCTGATTTTCACGGCGCTGCGGATCGCCTTCCTGGCGGTGTTGGTCGGCACCACCCTCGAAGTGCTCTCCGAGCGATCCCGGCAAGGGTGGAAGATTCAGCGTTGGAGGAGCAGAGTGCGCAACCACACCATCGTGATCGGCTATGGCACCAAGGGTAAAACGGCGGTCGCCGCCATCCTCGGGGATGAGGCCTCCCAGGGGGAGGTCGTCGTCGTGGACACCGAGCGCAGCACCCTCGAGCATGCCGAGGTGGCGGGCCTGGTCACAGTGCACGGCGACGCCACCCGGGCCGACGTGCTGCGACTGGCCGGGGCGCAACATGCGTCCTCGATCGTCGTCGCCACCAACCGCGACGACACTGCGGTGCTTGTCACGTTGACCGCACGGGAGATTGCGCCCAAGGCCAAGATCGTGGCCTCGATCCGGGAGGCCGAGAACCAGCATCTGCTGCAGCAATCCGGCGCGGATTCGGTGGTGGTCTCCTCGGCGACCGCCGGCCGGCTGCTCGGGCTCGCCACCACCACGCCCAGCGTGGTGGAGATGATCGAGGACCTGCTGACTCCGGATTTCGGGCTGGCCATTGCCGAGCGTGAAGTGGAGCAGACTGAAGTCGGCGGTTCGCCCCGGCATCTGCGCGACATCGTGCTCGGCGTGGTGCGCGACGGCCACCTGCTGCGCATCGGTGCGCCCGAGGTGGATGCCATCGAGGCCAACGACCGGCTGCTCTACATCCGGAACGCGGGGCACTAGTGCCCCGCGATGGCAGGGGGCACTAGTGGGGATTGCCGACTTTCAGCTGCGCGAGGTTCCGTTGCTGTCGCGCGTGGGCGCCGACCGGGCCGACCAGCTGCGCACCGACGTCGACGCCGCCACCGCGGGATGGTCAGAGGCGGCGCTGTTGCGGGTGGACTCGCGCAATCAAGTGCTGGTCACCGACGGCCGGGTCGTGCTCGGCGCCGCGGCAAAGCTGGCCGACAAACCGCCACCGGAAGCGGTATTTCTGGGCCGTATCGAGAACGGCCGGCATGTGTGGGCCGTCCGGGGCGCCTTGCAAGCCCCGGAGGACCCGGACGCGCACGCGGAGGTGGTGAACCTGCGCGGCGTCGGGCCGATCTTGGACGACACCAGCAGTCAGCTGGTGTCGTCGGCGGTGGCGCTGCTGAATTGGCATGACAGGGCGCGATTCAGCTCGGTTGACGGCTCGCCGACGAAGTCGGCCCGCGCGGGCTGGGCGCGGATCAACCCGGTGAACGGCCACGAGGAGTTTCCACGCATCGACCCGGCGGTGATCTGCCTCGTTCATGACGGCGGCGACCGTGCGGTGCTGGCCCGGCAGTCGGTATGGCCTGAACGGATGTTCTCGCTGTTGGCCGGATTCGTCGAGGCCGGTGAGTCTTTCGAAGCGTGTGTGGCCAGGGAGATTCACGAGGAGATCGGACTGACCGTCCGCGACGTGCGATACCTGGGCAGTCAGCCGTGGCCGTTCCCGCGCTCGCTGATGGTCGGCTTCCACGCCGTGGGCGACCCGTCGGAGGCCTTCTCGTTCAATGACGGCGAGATCGTCGAGGCGGCATGGTTCACCCGCGATGAGGTTCGCGCAGCGCTTGCCGCCGGCGACTGGTCCAGCTCCTCGGACTCGAAACTACTGCTGCCGGGGTCCATTTCGATCGCGCGGGTGATCATCGAATCCTGGGCAGCGATCGACTGAGGCTCGCCGCTACTTGATGCGGGCGGTGGTTGTCTGCAGCACGGTCGTCGCCACCTGCTCGGTGGGTTCGATACCCAAAACCCCGACAGTCTGCGCCGACGATTTTGTGCGATAGAGGTGACTCCAGCCGGCCGAACGGAGCCTCAGGGTCATTGGATCCGGCTTGCTCAGGGCGAAGTCGTAGGCGTTGTCGTGCAGCGAAGCGCATTGGTTGAGCCTGGATTCCAGTTGGGCAAGCGCCCCGCGCGCGGCGCCCGAGTTCGGGTAAATCGCGACACGTGGCTGACCTCGTTGATCGGGGCGATCCCACCCGGCCTCAGGTCGTCGGTAGTGCCGCTGTGGGTGGCCGCACGATATTCCTTCCAACCCGAGGTGAAGGTGCGTTTGCTGTTTTCCACCGCCTGACACGGGCCGGGGGCTTTGATGCTTGCCGACGGATGATGCCGATCCGCGTATCCGACGGCGTGGTCAGCACCAAATTTCAATCCGGTGCGTGCGGGCTTCCTCAGCTGCCGACTTCGGCGAGCTTCGCCTTCACCTCAGCCGCGCTTGGGTTGGTCAGCGTCGACCCGTCGGCGAATTTCACAGTCGGCACCGTCTTGTTGCCGCCGTTGACCGAGCCGACGAACTCCGCTGCCGCCGGGTCCTGCTCGATGTCGACGGCTTCGTAGGGGATCTTGTTGGACTTGAGCACCGTCATGAGTCGATGGCAGTAACCACACCATGACGTCGTGTAGACGGTGAGCGGAGCATTGGTCATAACTCGTTAACCTAGCCGGGCGACGACGCATTCCGCGCAGCGGGATGAGGAGAAGCCGGGCAATCGGGAGAGCGGGGGAAATCGCCGACGCGCACCGGGTGCGGCACCGATTGTCGGCCGGTCCTGCCAGTATGGGAAGCCAACATGAATGCCACGCCGATGGTCGCCGACCAATTGACCGCTGGGCTCGACGACGAGCAGCGCGAAGCCGTGCTCGCTCAGCGCGGGCCGGTCTGCGTGCTGGCCGGCGCCGGAACGGGCAAGACCCGCACCATCACTCACCGGATCGCGCAACTGGTGGCGAGCGGTCATGTCGCCGCCGGGCAGGTGCTCGCGGTGACGTTCACCCAGCGGGCGGCGGGGGAGATGCGTTCCCGGTTGCGAACGCTCGACGCCGCCGCGCGCACGGACACCGGCGTCGGCGCCGTGCAGGCCCTGACGTTTCACGCGGCGGCCCACCGGCAGCTGCGGTATTTCTGGCCGCGCGTCGTCGGCGACACCGGATGGCAGTTATTGGACAAAAAGTTCGCCGTCGTGGCGCGCGCGGCTAATCGCAGCAGGATCAATGCCAGCACCGATGACGTGCGCGACCTGGCCGGAGAGATCGAGTGGGCCAAGGCCTCGCTGATCAGTCCCGAGCAGTACCCGGCCGAGGTCGCCGCCGCGGGACGCGACATCCCGTTGGACGCCGCCAAAGTCGCCGCCGTCTACGCCGCCTACGAGGCCCTCAAAGCGAGTGGTGACGGCGTCACCCTGCTCGATTTCGATGACCTGCTGCTGCACACCGCGGCCGCGATCGAGAACGACGTCGCCGTGGCCGAGGAATTCCGGGACCGCTACCGTTGCTTCGTCGTCGACGAGTACCAGGACGTCACACCCCTGCAGCAGCGGGTGCTCGCGGCGTGGCTGGGCGATCGAGACGACCTGACCGTCGTCGGCGACGCCAACCAGACCATCTACTCGTTCACCGGGGCCTCGCCTCGGTTCCTACTTGACTTCTCGCGGCGTTTTCCCGACGCGGCCGTGGTGCGCCTGGAACGCGACTACCGCTCCACCCCGCAGGTGGTGTCGTTGGCCAACCAGGTGATCACCGCGGCCCGCGGCCGCGTCGCCGGCAGCAAGATCCACCTGATCGGCCAGCGTCAGCCCGGCCCCGCGCCGTCGTTTCATGAGCATCCCGACGAACCGGCCGAGGCCGCGGCCGTCGCGGCGTCGATCGCCCGGTTGATCGAATCCGGCACCGCGCCGTCCGAGATCGCCGTCCTCTACCGGGTCAACGCGCAGTCCGAGATCTACGAGGAAGCCCTGACCGAGGCGGGCATCGCCTATCAGGTCCGCGGTGGCGAGGGTTTTTTCAACCGTCAGGAGATCAAGCAGGCGCTCCTGGCACTGCAGCGCGCGGCCGAGCGCGCCGCAGGGGCCGCAGTGGAACGCCCGTTGCCCGAGGTCGTCCGCGCGATCCTGGAACCGCTGGGGCTGACCGCCGAAGAACCGGCCGGTACCCGGGCCCGGGAGCGCTGGGACGCGCTGACCGCGCTGGCCGAATTGGTGGACGACGAGGTGGGGCAACGTCCGCAGCTGGACCTGCAGGGGCTGCTTGCCGAACTCCGGTTGCGCGCCGACGCGCGACACTCGCCGGTGGTGCAGGGCGTCACGCTGGCCTCGCTGCACGCCGCCAAGGGGCTCGAGTGGGATGCGGTGTTCCTGGTCGGGTTGGCCGACGGCACACTGCCCATCTCGCACGCGTTGGCGCACGGCGCCGAGAGCGAGGCCGTCGAGGAAGAGCGTCGGTTGCTATACGTCGGAATCACAAGGGCGAGAGTGCATTTGGCGCTCAGCTGGGCGCTGGCCCGCAACGCTGGCGGCCGGCAGGGCCGCAAGCCATCGCGGTTTCTCAACGGGATCGCGCCACAAACGCGCGCCGACTCGGCGCCGAACAAAGCGCGACGCAACCGGGCCGCCGCGACGCGTTGCCGGATCTGCAATAAGGACCTGACCACGCCGGCAGCGGTCATGCTGCGGCGGTGTGAATCGTGCGCCGCTGACATCGACGAGGACCTGTTGTTGCGGCTCAAAGAGTGGCGGTTGGACGTCGCGAAGGAGCAGAAGGTGCCCGCGTACGTCGTCTTCACCGACAACACCCTGATCGCGATCGCCGAACTACGGCCGGACGACGAACGGGCGCTGATCGCGATCCCCGGCATCGGCGCCCGCAAGCTGGAACAGTACGGGCCCGACGTGCTGGAGTTGGTCCGCGGGAGCTGACCGGTAAACGCGCAGGTCAGAAAATCGGTTGTGGTCAGCGGCGACAACCGTTTACCCTCGAAACCGCAGTCCGGCGTTTCGAAAGGAGGGTGGCCACGATGTTCAACGACGCGTTCGGTGTAGGCGTGGCCGCTGCTCAGCAGACCGCGCGGACCTTCCATGCAGCCCACAGTGGCCATGTTGCCGCGTCGGCAACCTCGGCTAAGCATCGCGCCGCCGCCGCGACTGACGCGTCCGTGGATCGGGGTCATACGTAAGCGCTACGTAATAAGCCCGGTTTTCACCAAATGGCCACGGACCCGAAGTCAAGGATCCGTGGCCATAGTTTTCGGGTAGCGAGCCCGCAACCTGGTCCGGATCACCAAATCTCAGCCGATCACCCGACCAGGAAGAAGGTGAGCAGGACATGTCAGCACCGACAGGCCCCAGACAACGGCGGCCGGCGTTGCCGTGCCACGTCGGCAATCCCGACCTGTGGTTCGCCGAGACGCCGGCCGACCTCGAGCGCGCCAAGACATTGTGCGTAGCCTGCCCGGTGCGGCGCCAGTGCCTGGCGGCCGCCCTGGAACGTGCCGAACCCTGGGGTGTGTGGGGCGGCGAAATCTTCGACCGCGGTGCGATCCTGAGCTACAAACGTCCGCGCGGACGCCCCCGAAAAGACGATAGAAAAGACGAAGTCGCGGCCTAGACGACCGCGGAGTCGGGCTCGGCGAAACCGGGGATCAGCTGCTCCGACAGCTCCTTGATCGGGACATGCGCATCCAGCTGGCACAGGATCGCGGCCACCGACGCGATGACCCGCATCGGTATCACCAGCTTCGGCGGCAGGTCCATTTGCCGGGCCGTCCTGATCTGCGACACCGACCGGTCGATCTGGCCGACGGTCATCCGCTGCAGCCACTTTCGCGTGTAGTGGAAGACGTCGACCTCGACGGGCTCGACGTATTGGCGCAGCATCTCGTCGATGTCGCGCACCGAGACCTGCTGGCCCTTCTGGATGAAGCCGGCCTTTTCCATCGTCGGCAACAGCATGTCGTAGTTCTTGTCGCGGGCCAGCCGGATCGTCATCCCGAGCTCGATCGGATAGCCGCCCGGCAGGGGAGCGACGGCACCGAAATCGATGACGCCCATCCGGCCGTCGGGCAGCAGCATGAAATTGCCCGGGTGGGCGTCGCCGTGCAGCATCTGCAGGCGATGCGGCGCGTCGAAGGTCAGCTGCAGCAGGCGGGTGCCGATCAGGTCGCGCTGCTCGGGGGTTCCCTCGCGGATGATGTCTGCCATGTGGAGGCCGTCGATCCACTCCTGAACCACCACTTTGGGGGCGCTGGCCACCACATGCGGTATCGCGAAGTGCGGGTCGCCCTCGTACGCCTTGGCGAATTTGCGCTGGTTGTCGGCCTCGAGCCGGTAGTCGAGCTCCATCTCGGTGCGCTCGATCAGCTCGCCGACGATGCCCTGGACGTCGGCGCCGGGTGCGAGCTGCTTGGCCACCCCGACCATCCGCTGCATGGTCTTCAGGTCGGCGCGCAACGCCTCGTCGGCGCCCGGGTACTGGATCTTGACGGCCACCTGGCGGCCGTCGGACCACACCGCCTTGTGCACCTGACCGATGCTGGCCGAGGCCACCGGCGTGTCGTCGAACGAACTGAATCGCTCGCGCCACTTGGTGCCCAGCTGCGCGTCGAGTACCCGATGCACCTTGTTCGCGGGCAGTGGCGGTGCGTCCTTCTGCAGCTTCGTCAACGCTTCGCGGTAGGGCTCGCCGTACTCGTCCGGGATGGCGGCTTCCAGCACCGATAGGGCCTGGCCCACCTTCATCGCCCCGCCCTTGAGCTCACCGAGCACGGTGAACAATTGGTTGGCGGCTTTCTCCATCAGCTCGGCCTGCACTTCGTCTTTGGACTTGCCGGTCAGCCGCTTTCCGAAGCCGAGCGCCGCCCGACCGGCAAAGCCGACCGGAATGCTGGCGAGCTTCGCATTACGCGCAGCACGGCCGCGTTTGATGTCTGCCACACCCCCATCATCCATGACGCTCAGCTCGCGGCGGTGTTGATCTCGCTACAACCAATCTCATGCCTGCGTGCGCGTGTGCGACATACCACCGGCGTCAGCACGAGCACAGCGGATGCCTGGTCCACTCCCGCGCGACGATTGCGCCGGCGTTGAGATCGAATTCGAGCGTCGCGTTGAGAGTCTGGGGTGGCCCCGGGTCCTTCCCGCGCACGGCCGCGATCACCCGGTTCACCTGACTGAGCGCCAGCGCGGCGGTCGCGAGCAGGGTCGCCCGATCGGCGACGCCGACGGTCTCGCGCAGCTGTGCGGAGATCGCCGGCCACGCGCCGTCGCGGTCCCTGCGATGCAGGTCCGCGCACCCCAGGCAGCTGGTCACACCGGGAATGACCAGCGGTCCGACCAGCCCGGTGCCGTCGCGCACCCGTACCAGTAGGTGCGCGACGCCCTGGTTGTGCAGATCGCGCACCATGCGCGGGTCGGCGACAAGGTAGTCCGACAGCACCACCAGATCCACGTCGCCGGCCGATACCGCGGCGTGCGGCTGACTGCTGTGCGCGATCCGGGCGCCCGAGCAACGCAACGACTCCATCAGGAGCTCGGACAGCGGGCCGCGGCCGTGGATCCGGATCGATGCCGCCCGACCGCGAGACGCCCCACATTCGGTCGCGACGCCCGCGCCGACCAGGTTCGCGACCAGGTTGATCAGGCCGTCGGCGTCCTGCAACCCGCGGTCCGCGGCGCGGCGCTGCAACTCGCCCAACGGCGTCGGTGACCGCATGGACCGCAGCAGTGTGGCCAGCTCAGCGGCGGCCAGACCACCCGGCGGCCAAATGAGCACGGCCCGGCGCGGGTCCCAGCCCACCTGCACGGCGCCGTCGGGTCGCAGCAGCACCGGCAGCGCCGGATCCAGCGCATAAAGAACAGACGCGGCCCGCGGCATGCAACGAGACTGTGCCACAGCGGGGACGACGGCCGATTCCGTTGCTAACAGGACAGGCCGTCAGAGCCATGGCCCTTGGTGTCGCAGCTGTCCCCGTCCTTCACGGATGCATTGGCGTCGGTGGCAACTGAATGGGCCGTACCTGGGAACGATGTCGAAGGCTCAAGCACCTCCGAGCGCACTGACTCCGCGCTGTTCAGCGGCGATCGAGTGTGAGCATTCATCGAGATTGGAGGACCAGTACTAAGCCCTCGTCACTAGCGGCAGCTCGGG
>DASYBR010000076.1:0-4006 GCA_036500645.1 Mycobacterium sp.
AGACGGGCCATTGACCGAGTCACTTCCCACCGTCGCCGACTTGCTGCGACCGCTCGTCGAGGTCGAGGATCGGGGCGTCTACTTCGAGGATTCGTTCGTCAACTGGCGTGACCATCTGCGGCACGGCGCCGCGGTGGCGGCGACGCTGCGCGAGCGGCTTGATCCGACCCGGCCGCCGCACGTCGGTGTGCTGCTGGAGAACACGCCGTTCTTCTCCGCGGTGCTGGTCGCCGCGGGCATGTCGGGAATCGTCCCGGTGGGCCTCAACCCGGTGCGCCGCGGCGCCGCGCTGACCCGAGACATCGGCCATGCCGATTGCCAGCTGGTGCTGGCCGACTCGAATTCCGCTGCAACACTTGGCGATATCGAACACGTCAACGTCGACGCGGGCGAATGGGCCGACGAGGTGGCCGCCCACCACGACGCCCAGGTGTGCTTTCGGTCCGCCCAGCCCGACGATTTGTTCATGCTGATCTTCACCTCGGGCACCAGCGGTGATCCCAAGGCGGTGATGTGCAGCCACGGCAAAGTCGCGATCGCCGGCGTAACGATGACCGACCGATTCAGTCTCGGCCCGGACGACGTCTGCTATGCGTCGATGCCGCTGTTTCATTCCAACGCGGTGCTGGTCGGATGGGCGGTGTCATTGGCCTGCCGTGGCTCAATGGTGTTGCGGCGCAAGTTTTCTGCGTCCGGGTTTCTGCCGGACATCCGTCGCTACGGCGCCACCTACGCCAACTACGTCGGCAAGCCGTTGTCCTATGTGCTCGCCACACCCGAGCGGCCGGACGACGCCGACAATCCCCTGCGTGCGGTCTACGGCAATGAGGGCGCACCCGGGGACATTGAGCGTTTCGCTGACCGGTTCGGCTGCCTCGTCATCGACGGCTTCGGGTCGACGGAAGGCGGAGTGGCGATCAGCCGCACACCGGACACGCCGGCAGGCGCACTTGGTCTGCTGCCCGACGGCATCGAGATCCGCGATGTCGACACCGGTCAGCCCTGTCCGGTTGGCGTGATCGGCGAGCTGGTAAATGTCAGCGGCCCAGGTCGTTTCGAGGGCTACTACAACGACGCCCAGGCCAATGCGCAGCGGATGGCCGGCGGTGTCTATCACAGCGGCGACCTGGGCTACCGCGACGAGGCCGGCTATGCGTATTTCACCGGGCGCCTCGGTGACTGGCTACGCGTCGACGGGGAAAACCTGGGGACCGCGCCCATCGAGCGGGTGCTGCTTCGCCATCCGGACGTGACCGAAGTCGCGGTATACGCGCTGCCCGATCCGGCCGTCGGCGATCAGGTGATGGCCGCGCTGGTGATGATGCCCGGCGCCGAGTTCGACGCGGACAGGTTCCGTGCATTCCTGGCCGAGCAGACCGACCTTGGGCCCAAGCAGTGGCCGTCGTACGTCCGCGTGGGCACGACGCTGCCGCGCACCGCGACATTCAAGGTGCTCAAGCGGCAGCTGTCGGCCGAGGGCCTCGAATGTGCCGATCCGGTGTGGCCCATCCGCCGTTAGCCCACCGGCACCGCGCTGCAATATCAACTACTTGCGATTGTGACCTGGACCATCTACGGTCAGTGCTGCGGGCGGGTGGTCGTGATCGACAGGAGTAGGCATGCCTCGTTTCCCCAAGCCGCCGGAAGGCAGCTGGACGCAGCATTACCCCGACTTGGGGACCGGCCCAGTGTCTTACGAGGATTCCATCTCACCGGACTTCTACGAGCTCGAGCGGGCGGCGATCTTCAAACGAGCGTGGCTCAACGTCGGTCGGGCCGAGCAACTTCCACGCAACGGCAGTTACTTCACCAAAGAGCTGAAGGTCGCCAACACCTCGATTGTGGTGGTACGTAACACCCAAGGTGAAATCAAGGCGTTCCACAACATCTGTCGGCACCGCGGCAACAAACTGGTGTGGAACGACATGCCGCTAGAGGAAACCAGCGGCTTCTGCCGGCAGTTCCGGTGCAAGTATCACGCCTGGCGTTACGACCTGGACGGCCATCTGACCCACGTACCGCAGGAGAGTGAGTTCTTCGACCTGGACAAGAACCGCTACGGGCTGGTACCCGTGCACTGCGACGTCTGGGAAGGCTTCATCTTCGTCAACTTCGCCGCCGAGCCGCAGCAGTCGCTGCGGGATTTCTTGGGCCCGATGGTTCTCGGCTTGGAAGGTTATCCGTTCGGGCAGATGACGTCGCGGTGGTGCTACCGCTCGGAAGTGAAGGCGAACTGGAAGCTCTACTTGGACGCGTTTCAGGAGTTCTATCACGCGCCGGTGTTGCACGCGAACCAGTCGCCGTCCAAATACTCGAAAGCGGCGGCGGAAGCCGGTTTCGAGGCGCCGCACTACCGCATCGACGGGCCGCACCGACTGGTCAGCACCTCTGGTGTCCGGACCTGGGAGATGGACGCCGATATGCGCAAGCCGGTCGACGAAATCTGCCGCAGTGGGCTTTTCGGGCCATGGGACAGCCCCGATATCGGTCCACTGCCCGCTGGCGTCAACCCGGCCAACTGTGATCCGTGGGGGCTGGACTCGTTTCAGCTGTTCCCCAATTTCGTGATCCTGATCTGGGGACAGGGTTGGTATCTGACCTACCACTACTGGCCGACGGCATACAACAGCCATGTCTTCGAGGGCACACTGTATTTCCCGCCGCCGCGAACTCCTCGCGAGCGGGTTGCGCAAGAGTTGGCCGCGGTTACCTTCAAAGAATTCGGCTTGCAGGATGCCAACACGTTGGAGGCAACGCAGACCATGATCGAGTCGCGTGCCGTCGATGGGTTTGTTCTCAATGACCAGGAGGTGCTGCTGCGGCATCTGCACCACGAGACGGCGGCGTGGGTCGAGAATTACCGACGCTCCGCGGTCGGGGTCTGACCGCAATGACCACCATGCTGCCGCCCGAATTCGTTGATCTTGAGCCGTTTTCGCAATGGTGTCTGCCGACCGAACCGCAGCGCTACCACAAGCGGCTCACCAGCTCGATGGTCGACATGCAGGCGTTCTACGACGCCATCACGCCGCGCGCCGAAGACGCGCTGGCCTACTGCGACAAGTTCAGCCTCGACGATCTGCCCGAGGATGTGATGAACCTGATGCACCTGCTGTACTCGATGGTGATGGTGTCTTTCCCGGTCGAATGCTGGAAGCAGCCCCGCGTTCCTGATTCGGGCGCATCGACGTTGGATTGCATCAGCGAACCCGTACCGTGATCGTGCTGCGGGCCGCCCGCTGGGCGGATGTCGACACCAGCCAGGTGCGCTCGCCGGCGGTGGTCGTCGTCGACAACGACCGAATCGCGGCGGTCAATCCTGGTGATCCACGGCCTGATTCGGCTGCCGAGATCGATCTCGGCGATGTGACGCTGTTGCCGGGGCTGATGGACATGGAACTCAACCTGCTCATCGGCGGTCCAGGCGGCCCGGAGGGGTTGCCGAGCCCGATGCACGGCGTGCAGGATGACCCGGCCTACCGCACCCTGCGCGGAGCGGTGAACGCCCGCACCACCTTGGATGCCGGTTTCACTACCGTGCGCAATCTGGGTCTGATGGTCAAAACCGGTGGCTACCTGCTCGACGTGGCGCTGCAGCGATCGATCGACCAAGGCTGGCATCCCGGCCCCCGCATCTATCCGGCGGGCCACGCAGTCACCCCGTACGGCGGCCACCTGGATCCGACGGTGTTCCAACGATTGGCGCCGGGGATCATGCCACTGTCGGTGGCCGAGGGTATCGCCAACGGCGTGCCGGACGTGATCGCCTGCGTCCGCTACCAGATCCGCCACGGCGCCAAGCTCATCAAGGTGTCCGCGTCGGGCGGGGTCATGTCGCACAGCACCGCTCCGGGTGCCCAGCAGTACTCCGACGCCGAATTCGCCGCGATCGCCGACGAAGCCCACCGCGCCGGGGTACGGGTGGCCGCGCATGCGATCGGCGACACCGCGATCCGGGCGTGCATCCGCGCCGGCATCGATTGCATTGAACACGGCTTCCTGGCCA
>DASYBR010000077.1:0-5885 GCA_036500645.1 Mycobacterium sp.
CGTACCGCAGCCCGATAACGGACACCACGATGTCGGTGTGACGGCCCCGGTCGACGGTGCACTCGATCCTCCACTTCGGGCCGTCGAATGCCCTGAACGCCGCCCCGATGCTGCTCCATTCTTCGACCACGGTCGCCCCGACGGCTGGTGCAAGGTTGAGTTTCATGGCTAGATCGTGTCCGCGATCTTGCCCGCGGGCACGAGTACTCGACTACTTCACTTTCGAGATCGCGCCCAGTTTTCGTCGGGCCCGCTCGATTGGTCATCCAGCAAACAACAACTGACTTTTCGCGACGCCGAAGTTCAGGTAGCCGAATACCCTATGCACGCTCATCGGCGGGCGAGATGCTTATCGCACACGCGCCGGACCAGGAGGGACGACATGTCAACACATAGCGCCGAGACCATCCGCGCCGCACTCGAGCGCCATGTCGAGCTGTGGAACGCCGGTGACAAGGAGGCGTGGCTCGCGCACTGGAAGCATGTCGTGCCTGGCGAGGTCACCATGGAAGACCCGGTGGGCACGCCCGTAAAACGCGGGTGGGACGTCATGGCGCAGGTGTGGGACGCCTCGCCGAACGCTGACTGGAAACTTGGCATCGACCTGCTTCATGTATGCGGAACGACCGGGGCGGCCGTAATTCGCAATTCTGGCGCCGTAAACGGCACGCCGATGCTCGTGCAGAGCATTGAGATCTACAAATTCGGCGACGACGGTTCGTTGCACACGTCGACTTTCTGGGACCTCTCGATTGGAAACGAGTACTCGCAGTGGACGAAAGAGACCGGTGAGGGTGAGTTGCTAGCGCACTGACTGACCATTCGCTTACCGCCGACGCTGGCAATGCGCGCGGCCGCGCTGCCGGCTAGCGCGTCTTTTATGCCCTGGGCTGGCGGGCGGACCCGCCCGTGCCCGGTTCAGCCGACTGGCATGCGGTGTCAGTACCATCGATGCCGTGGCACCCAATGGCCCACGCGACGACTTCCACAACCAGCCGACGCGGCATGCCGATTACGGCATGAGCGGACACCCACCGCCCGGTGCAGCTCCGCCCACCGCTCCTCCGCTCGATCACAACGCGCAGACCACCAAGCGGGCCGGCGTTGACCAGGCCGGATTAGAGCAGCCCGGAGCCGAGCAACCCGCGACGGACGACCCATTCGACCAGGAGTCCGAACCCACGCCCTGGTACCGCAAGCCCGTGCTGTTAGCCGCCTGGCTGGTGTTCGTGCTCATCCTGATCGGACTGATCGTCTACGGCCTCATGGAACTGCTGGGCGGAAACCAGGGCAGCACCCGGATCCCGACGACGAGCACCACCAGCACGACGACCACCACACCGACGACGACGTCGACCACGACGACCACGACTCCGCCGAGCAGTAGCGCGGTCGAGTCACCCCCGGTGCAGCAGCAGCCAACCCAACAGCCGACGCACCAGCCCTCGCAGCAGGCACCCACGCATCGGCACCATCTGCCCCAGCTGCCGTCGGTGATCACCATTCCTGAGGTGCCGACGGTGATCACCGTTCCGCCCGGGCTGCGCTAACGATTCGGTTGCGGCCAGATCAAGGTTGTGCTGTCGAAGCGGCGCCCTACACTCGCTGGAATCCACGGCGGCTACGGTGAGACCGCCGGTCGGCCGCTAGAGACAAGTGACACAGAGGTGCGGGATATGAGCGAGTCGCTCGGGCTATCGATCGGGGTGGCCAACCTGGTAGCGGCCCGCGCGGGTCGCGCCCCGGTGATTCGCAGTTCCGTGCTGACCCTGTTCGAGCACCGCCCGACGGAAATCGGACTGCCTGAGGAAAACCCGAGCCTGACCGAATCCGGGCTGGTGCTCCGGGGCTTCGTCGAGCGGGTCGGTGACCGAGCGCCGTTGGTCGCCGCCGACGGGACGAAATACCTGGGCGAGGTGCTGACCGTCGAAGCGATCGAAGCGTTGGCGCGCGCGGTCGGTTACGGCACACCGATCACCATCGCGGTGCCCGCCTACTGGTCCGAAGCCCAGTTCAATGCGCTGCGCGAGGAATTTTTCGCCCAGCCCGATCTCGCGCGCGACGGGGTGGCTCCCGCGCTGGTGTCCGACGCGACCGCCGCGCTCGCCGCGCTGCGCAGCAGGCCGGGATTCCCGGTCGACGGCGTTATTGCGTTGTGCGATTTCGGCGCCAGCGGCACCACCGTCACCCTGATGGACGCCAGGTCCCACTTTTCGCGCATCGGCCCCTCGGTGCGATACGCCGAATTCTCCGGTGACGCAATCGATCAGCTCATCCTCAACCACCTGCGGCCGTCCGACGCGACCGCCGCTGACACTGCCGCCACCGCGCGAATCGGATCGCAGACCAGACTGCTCGGCGACTGCCGGCGCGCCAAGGAACAACTGTCGACGGCCACGGAGGCAACCATCGCGAGGGCTCCCGGTGACGAAGTCCGGCTGTCCCGCCGGGACTTCGAGCAACTCATCGCCGAACCGCTCGACCGGCTATTCGACACCGTGGCAGAGACGTTGCGGCGCAACACGATTCCAGAAGCCAGACTGGCCACCATAGCGATTGTCGGCGGCGGCGCGAACATCCCGTCGCTGGCCGCGCGCTTGTCGGAGCGCTTCCGGGTTCCCATCCACTCCACCCCGCAGCCTGCGGTCAGCGCTGCCGTCGGCGCGGCGACGCTTGGCGACCAGCAAGGGTCGGCGGTGGCTCCGACCATGGCGGGCGCCGCCGTGGAAACGCCGACCCAAATGGTCAACACCGCCGGAATCGACATGACCCAGGCCGCCTGGGCCGCCCAGGCCACCGACGTGGACGGGGCGCTGGCGTGGTCACAAGACGCCGACGACGCGAACGAACCCGTGCCCTACACCGGCCGCGACGCCACCGGCGAATACGGGCGCGAGGCAAGGGAATTCGGTGACTCCGCGGACGAGGGCGGATTGCCCTGGTACAAACGCACCGCGCTGGTCCTGGGAGTGGCCGGCGCGGCCGCGGCCGTGCTGGTGGCAGTCCTGCTGGCGATCAATCTGTTGACCGCGAAGTCCAGCCCGCTCAATCCCACCCCGCCGACCGCGCCGGCGCCTCCGCAGACCTCGCAAACCGTGACCATCACCGGGCCGAACGACACGACCACCGTCACGGTCATTCCGCCGCCGCCGTCGTCCTCAGAACCACCGACCACCACCCCGTCCACTGAGCCGCCGACGACGACTACGACCACGACGAGCGCCCCGCCGACCACGACGTCGCAGGCCACCACCACCCAGTCGCAGCCACCGACGCGTGATAGGCGCTTCGAACCCCCCTTCCGGCGCTGACGCGGCCGCAGAATCGCCAGTGTTCTGAGCGTGCGCGCGGGTAATCCCCGTGACGTGGACGACACTGCGTCGGCAAAACGGTGGCGCCGGTCACGGCGACGGAAGTCACACGCCCGTGCGGCTACTAATGCAGCAGGCAGAGGCAGCAATCGGCGCCAAGTTAGGGCAGCCTTTCTCGCGTCGAAAGCTGCGGAGATGTAACTATGAGCAGGGCTTAGCAGGCAAATAAAGCGCAGGCTGAATCAACAATGCATTGGGGAGACTTTCTGTGACAACGCAGATGCTCATCAGACTGGTCGTGGGCATGGCCATGACGCTGGTCGTGGCTGCACTCGCCGGACGGCGTGTCCTGTGGTTGTTCAAGCTGATCACGTCCGGGCGGCCGGCCCCCGGGCACACCGACGATCCCGGCCAGCGAGTCTGGGCTGAGGTCTCCGAAGTCTTCGGGCAGCGCCGCCTGCTCAAATGGTCGATCCCCGGCCTGGCGCACTTCTTCACCATGTGGGGATTCTTCATCCTGCTCACGGTTTACATCGAGGCCTACGGCCTGCTCTTCCAACCGAACTTCCACATTCCGATCATCGGCCGGTGGGACGCGCTGGGCTTCCTGCAGGACTTCTTCGCGACCGGGGTTTTCCTCGGTATCACCACCTTCGCGATCATCCGGGTGGTGCGCAGCCCCCGGGAGATCGGCCGCTCGTCCCGGTTCTACGGCTCCCACACCGGCGGTGCCTGGCTCGTCCTGTTCATGATCTTCAACGTCATCTGGACCTATGTGCTGGTGCGCGGGTCCGCGGTCAACAACGGCACGCTGCCCTACGGCAACGGGGCTTTCCTGTCGCAGCTGTTCGGCGCGATCCTGCGTCCACTCGGCCAGCCCGCCAACGAGATCATCGAAACGGTGGCCCTGCTGCTGCACATCGCGGTCATGCTGGCGTTCCTGATTATCGTGCTGCACTCCAAGCACCTGCACATCTTCACTGCGCCGATCAACGTCATCTTCAAGCGGCTGCCGAACGGGCTCGGCCCGCTGCTGCCGCTGGAATACGACGGCAAGCCGATCGACTTCGAAAACCCGCCCGACGACGCCGAATTCGGCCGCGGCAAGATCGAGGACTTCAGCTGGAAAGCCATGCTGGACTTCGCCACCTGTACCGAATGCGGGCGCTGCCAGTCGCAGTGCCCGGCGTGGAACACCGGCAAGCCGCTCTCGCCCAAGCTCGTCATCATGGACCTGCGCGACCACTGGATGGCCAAGGCGCCCTATATCTTGGGCGATAAGGAGAGCCCCCTCGAGAACACGCCGGAGGGCGGGATCGGCGAGGAATTTTCCGGCGAGAAGCACGCCGAGATCCACCACGTCCCCGAGTCGGGCTTTGGCCGCGTCGTCGGGTCCGGTCCCCAGCAGGCCGCCCGCCCCCTGGTCGGCACCGAGGAACAGGGCGGCGTCATCGACCCCGACGTGTTGTGGTCCTGCGTGTCCTGTGGCGCCTGCGTCGAGCAGTGCCCGGTGGACATCGAGCACATCGATCACATCATCGACATGCGGCGCTACCAGGTGATGATGGAATCGGAGTTCCCTTCCGAACTGTCGGTGCTGTTCAAGAACCTGGAGACCAAGGGCAACCCGTGGGGCCAGAACGCCTCCGACCGGACCTCCTGGATCGACGAGGTCGACTTCGACGTCCCGGTCTACGGCGAGGACGTCGAGAGCTTCGACGGTTACGAGTACCTGTTCTGGGTGGGCTGCGCCGGCGCGTACGACGACAAGGCCAAGAAGACCACCAAGGCGGTCGCCGAACTGCTGGCCATCGCCGGCGTGAAGTACCTGGTGCTGGGCACCGGGGAATCCTGCAACGGCGACTCGGCACGCCGCTCGGGCAACGAATTCCTGTTCCAGCAGCTGGCCGCCCAGGCCGTGGAAACCCTCGACGGGCTGTTCGAGGGCGTGGAGACCGTCGACCGCAAGATCGTCGTCACCTGCCCGCACTGCTTCAACACTCTGGGCCGCGAGTACCGGCAGTTGGGCGCGAACTACAGCGTGTTGCACCACACCCAGCTGCTCAACCGGCTGATCCGCGACGACAAGCTGGTGCCCGTGACACCGGTTTCCCAGGACATCACCTATCACGACCCGTGCTACCTGGGCCGGCACAACAAGGTCTACGAGGCACCGCGCGAGCTGATCGGGGCGGCGGGAGCCAACCTCACCGAGATGCCGCGCCACGCCGAACGCAGCTTCTGCTGCGGCGCGGGCGGTGCGCGCATGTGGATGGAAGAGCACATCGGTAAGCGCATCAACCACGAACGCGTGGACGAGGCGCTGGCCACCGGTGCCGCCACCATCGCCACCGGTTGCCCGTTCTGTCGGGTGATGGTTACCGACGGCGTCAACGACCGGCAGGAAGAGGCCGGCCGCAGCGGTGTCGAGGTGCTCGACGTCGCCCAGATCCTGCTCGGTTCTATGGAGTACGACAAGGCGACGCTGCCGGAAAAGGGCACGGCCGCAAAGGAAGCCGAGAAGCGGGCCGAGCAAGCCGAGCCCAAGGCCGCAGCGGCTACCGCGACCGCACC
>DASYBR010000078.1:0-5983 GCA_036500645.1 Mycobacterium sp.
CAGGATCAGCCGCATCACCCCCAGCGGCATCGTCACCGACGACGGCGTCGAGCATCCCGTCGACGTGATCGTGTACGCCACCGGGTTTCACACCACCGACTCCTACACCTATGTCGATATCAAGGGCCTGCACGGCGAGGATCTGGTGGACCGCTGGAATCGGGAGGGCGTGGTGGCGCACCGCGGAATCGCCGTCGCCGACATGCCGAATCTCTTCTTCCTGTTAGGCCCCAACACCGGACTGGGTCATACCTCGGTGGTGTTCATGATCGAGTCGCAGATCCATTACGTGGCCGAGGCGATCGCGACCGTGGAGAAGTTCGGGGCGCAGGCGTTGGCGCCCAACCGCTCCGCTCAGGATCGGTTCAACACCGAGTTGCAGGACACGCTGGCCGGCTCGGTGTGGAACACCGGCGGCTGCAGCAGCTGGTACCTCGACGAACACGGCGTCAACCGCACCCTGTGGAGCGGCATGACCTGGCAGTACTGGCGGTCCACCCGCTCGCTCAAACCCGCGGAATACCGGTTCTTCGGGGTGGGCACCGGTTCGCCGGCCAAGCGCCGGAAGGTCAGCGCCTGAGCAGCTCCGCGAACGCCTTCGCGGCCGCGTCCACGCCGGCCTCGTCGTCGGTGGCCACCAGATCCAGCAGCAGGCCACGGGTGACGGCCAGCCCCAATCTCGTCATCGCGGGATCGAACGCGGTGCCGGCGACGGATTCGACCCCAGCGAGCCAGCCGTCCACAGCGCCGGGAACCATTCGGGCAAACGGCTTCTCGCCCTGGGCAGCGCGGCCGTAGCACTCGAAAAAGAGGCGTTCCAAGTTCCGCAACTCGGGCCGGCGCAGGTCCGCCCACATGGCGGCGAACGCTTCTGTCGGATCGGCGGGCAGATTGCCGAGCAGACCCATCTGCCGGCGCTCGACCTCCTCGACGATCGCCACGAGTAGATCATCGCGAGACCCGAAGTGGTGCAATAGCATTCGGTGGCTGGTGCCGACCGCGGCGGCCACGTCGCGCAGCGATCGATCGCCGATGCCGCCTGCGGCGAACTCCTCGATCAGCGCATCCAGCAGTTGCCGGCGCCGCTCCAGGTCAGGAGTGCGAACCATTGGCGCGGCTGAGCTCCTCGGAGCGGGCCTTGAGCCCTCGGGCCTCGAGTTCGAGGAAGCGCTTGGTCTTTTTGATCATCAGCCGCCCGACGAGGGCGCCGAGCACACCGCGCTGCTCGAGTTGTTGGCGCACCAGGGTGCGGCCGCCGGGCTGTCCGGCGACAAAGTGACGCGCCGTCACCCGTACGCCCGGAGAGCGTTGCACCCACGTCCAGGACGAGCCCGGCTCGATCTCGGTGACCTTCCAGACCAGCTTCGACATGCCGGGCTGCTTGATCGTGAAACGTTTGCCGACGGCGAGGACGGGTCCGTCCCGCCCGGTCAGGGAGGTCACCGAGGCGGTCCAATCGGGCCAGTGTTGGACGTCGCTGAAGACATCCCACACGAGCTGTGGCGGCGCGTCGATTTCGATACTGTCTTCGCTAATCATGTACCAAATGGTACATGATTAAGTGGCGTGATGCGCGGTGCTGTCCGGTAACGTCACTATCTCGTGGGCGGACCGTTGACGAAAGCCGAGTTGCAACTGATCGTCGCGCGGGTGACGACGGTCATGAGCTTTGCCGTGATGGTTACCCTCCTGGTCGTGTGGGCAGCGCTCAGGCAGTTCGCATCCGAAGCAATAGAGCAGGGATACCCACAGTCGAGAATTGGCGTGCTGGTGGCGAACCTTGGTGGAACGATGGGCTGGCTTACGCTCGCTTGGGCGATCATTTCTCTGGTCGCATACGTAACCGTGGTGCGCCGGCGAGACGATGCGGGATCGGCTGAACCATACCCAGATTCATGACACGCGCGCGCTGAGGTGCTTGAGCGCCGCTTCCGCGCCGTTCCACCCGGGGATGCCGGTCACGCCCGGGCCGGGGTGGGTGCACTGGCCGCACAGGTAGAGCCCGTCGACCGGGGTGGCGAACTTGTCCTCGCCCTCGACGACGCGACCGGTCCACAGCTGGTTGGGCTGTAGCAGGCCATGTGAGTAGTCGCCCGCATGCGCGCTGAAGGTGCTGCCGAAGTAGCGGTTGGAGAAAACGACGCGGTTGGTGACGGAGTCGGCGAACCCGGGCGCGTACTTGTCGAAGATCTGCACGCACGTATCGGCGTATTGTTCCTTCCAGCTTCGGTTTTCGTCGGCGTCCAGCCCGGTGGGGAAGTAAGGCGTGAAAATGGTTGCGCTGTGCTTGCCTTCGGGAGCCAGCGACGAGTCGACCATGCTGGGGATGTACAGATACGTGGGTGGGGCGTCGGGAAGCTGCCCCTTGCGATATTGCTCCCAGGCGTCGCTGATGTACTCCGGCGACGGCGCGTAGGCGACGGTGGGACACCACTGTCCGTTGTCGTGCATGAAGGGCTGCAGGCGCTCGATCCATTGCGGCGCTTGGTCGATCGTCAGATGGGCCTGAATGTATCCCAGGTTGAAGTTGATCTCCTTGATCTTGCGGACGTAGTCGGGCGGGAAGTTCTGCGCGCCGGTCAGATTCACGAACGTGGTGTACGGGTCGAGCGAGGAGAGCACGGCGTCGGCGGAAATCGTTGTGCCGTCGCGCAGTTCGACCCCGGTCGCACGCCCGTCGCTGACCAGGATCTGCTTGACGTGCGCCTTCATCTGCACCTCGGCGCCCAGCGATTCGGCGCGTCGGCACAACGCCGTGCTCAGCGAGCCGATGCCGCCGCGCGGCATGATGTATTCGACGTTGCCCCCGCCAATTAGGTAGTGGTACAGCGTCGATGCGTTCGAGCCCGGTGTCCAGGGGCCGCCGTCGAAGGCGTCGATGGACATCGCGGCCAGCGAGCCCTGGATGCAACGGCCCTGGTCGGGTGTCAGGAACCGGCGGACCGTGTCCATGGTGCTGCCGTACCACATCTGGGCGAAGTCGTGGCGGGCCTCGGGAGTGGGCTGTTCGGCGATCACCTCGATGATGTCAAGTGGGGGACCGAATGCCGAGTCGACGAAATAGGGCGCGAAGCGGCCGATGTGTGCGAACAGCCCGCCAAGGCCCGCCGCGACCTCGGGTCCGTGGTCGTCGAGCAGGTGTCGGCCCATGCGCTCGAGGTCGTTGTACATCACGAACGGCGGGTCGGCCTCGTCGCCGAACGTGCACGTCGACGTCCACTGGTCCATCAGCTCGAAGCCCCACTTGGTCAACTCCAGGCGTTCGGTCATCTCCTTGCGCCAGATCAGCACCGCCCACGCGCCGACGCTGTGCTTATATCCGTCGAAGAGTTCCCGGGTCGCGGCCATCCCGCCGAGGAAGTGCGCGCGTTCGGCGACAAGCACTTTCGCGCCGCCCTTCGCCAGCACGTTCGCGGCGACCAGACCGTTGTGGCCCGCGCCGATGATGATCGCGTCGTAGTCGGCCATGCTGACTCCTCCGGTGATGATCCCTCGACAGAAGGCACAATGTCACACCTGACATATTTGCGTCAATGGTGACATTGGTGTCTGCTTACACCATGGCATCTCGTAGCGAGCGCACGCGTCAGGCGCTGCAACAGGCGGCAATGAAGCGCTTTGTCGCCGACGGTGTGCACCAGACCAGCGTTTCCGATATCGCCGCCGATGTTGGCGTGACCGAGCGAACCTTCTATCGGCACTTCTCCTCTAAGCACGCGGTGATCTTCGCCGACTACGACATCGGCTTCGAATGGTTCGCTCGCGCGCTGGCATTGCGCCCGCACGGCGAACCCGTCACCGCGTCGGTGCGAAGGGCCATGGACGCGTTCCCCTTTGACTTCGCAATGGTGCGTGAGGCCGCGACAATCCGGTCGCGGGACCTGGACCAGGACATCATCACTAGGCACATCCGGCGGATGCGCGATCAGGTCGCCGACGAGATCCAGCGCTTCATCCACGAACGTTCGGCGCCCACCGCCGACGGCGCCATGATCGCCGACATCGCCGCACACAGCCTGGCCACCGCGGTGTTCGTGTCGCTCGAAGCCTGGATGGGCAAGGGCGGAGAGGATGTCGACGAACTCAGTCGACTCACCGACATTGCGTTGAGCGCGCTGGAAGACGGCCTCACGCACACGCTGCGCCATGCCGGGCTGGACTAGCTGCCGGTTGGCAGCAAGGCGATCATCGTGTCGATGAGCTGCTCGGCGTTGGTCTGCCACTTGTCCCAAACGAAATGTCCGCTCGATTCGAAACTCGTTGCCCCGTGGGCGGTGGTGAGCAGTAGCGCTCCGTAGTGTCGCGCGCGCCGCGGGCCGACGATGTGGCCGACGAGAACGAGGAACAAATCTTGCGTGCGCTCGGCCGCCCGCACCGCCGCGGTCGGATCGCCCGCCGGTGTGGTGAACATCAGGCGGTACAGATGGGGTCGCGCGCGGCCGATCGCGAGCAGCGAAAGCAACGCGGCGCGCAGAGACTGCTCGGGTGCATCGTCGCCGGTGGCCAGGTGCTCCAGCCTGTCGCCCAGTTGGTTCATGGCGTTCGTGGCGATCGCCGTTAGCAGCGTCTCCTTGTTCGCGAAGTGGCGATAGGGCGCCGAACGTGACACGCCGGCCAGGGCACCCACTTCACGCAGCGTCACGGCATCCGGTCCGCCGGTGTCGAGTAGCGCGCCGGCGGCATCGAGCAACGACTGGCGGGTAATCGCCGCAGTCTCCGATCGTGTCACCACCGGCAGCAGCATAGGCGGCCAGCAGTTCAGTTGACAACGTCAACTCTACTGCTCTAGTTTGAGATGACATTGTCAACTGAACTGGAGATTAAGTCATGCCTGCATCCCTTCGCTCCGACCGCCGCGAGCTGATCGTCGTGACCGGCGCCTCGACCGGGATGGGTGCAGCTACAGCGAAAGAATTAGCACGCAAAGGCTTTCACGTGCTGGCCGGTGTCCGCCGCGACGTCGACGCCGATGCGCTGCGAGCTGAGGGAATCGAGCCGCACATCCTGGACATCACGGTCGACGCGGACGTGGTCGCCATCGCCGACCGGGTCGTCCGCGATCCGCTGGGCCGGCCGCTGCGCGCGCTGGTCAACAACGCCGGGATCTCGGTCAACGCTCCGGTCGAAGCGCTGCCAATTGCCGAGTGGCGCCGACTGTTCGAGGTGAACCTGTTCGGTCACGTCGCGATGACCCAGGCGCTGCTGCCCGCCCTGTTACGCAGCGCGGGCACCGTCGTCAACATCAGTTCGGTGGGCGGCCGGCTGGCGCTGCCGACCTACGGGGCGTATGCGGGTTCCAAGTTCGCACTCGAAGCCGTCAGCGATTCCCTGCGCCGTGAGGTCAGCCGTCTCGGAGTCAAGATCGTCGTCGTCGACCCCGGAGCGGTCAAGACCGAGATGCTGGAACGTGGGGTGGCCAACGCCGACCGGTTGAAGGCCGCCATGACCACCGACCAACTCGAGCGTTACGGCGATCTTGTGGCGGCCGTTTCCGAGCAGGCCCGTTCATTCGGAGAGGGCGGTGTATCGGCCGAAAGCGCCGCCAAAGTCATTGCGAGGGCGGCGGCCGCGCCTCACCCGCGCACTCGCTACACCGTCGGGCGTGACGCGGCAATCCTCGTACGGTTAGCCCGCGTGCTACCCGATCGCGTCCTCGACCGGGTGGTACGGCTGAACCTTCGGTCCCATTACCCCGCGAACGCGTAATGCTGTGGGGTTTGTTCGCGACACGCAAACACAACGTCTTGTGTTACATCGTCTTGTCGCCCCCCAGGGGTAGTGTCGAAAGTCTGAGCATGCTCGACCATCCGTCCTGGTGAAGTGGGGTTCTGGTGACCGAAAAAGTGAAACTGATCGACCGGGTCTCGGCCATCAACTGGAACCGTCTGCAAGACGACAAGGATGCCGAGGTCTGGGACCGGCTGACCGGAAACTTCTGGTTGCCCGAGAAGGTGCCGGTGTCCAACGACATCCCGTCGTGGGG
>DASYBR010000079.1:0-14996 GCA_036500645.1 Mycobacterium sp.
TGGGCCACCAACGCCAATCCCAGGCCCGACCCCGAGTGCGACGCCGTCGAACCGCGGGAAAACCGTTCGAACACCACGTGGCGCTCCTCCTCGGGCACGCCGCCGCCGTTGTCGTCGACGGCTATCTCCACCCCGGCGCGCGAGCTGACCGCTGACAGCTGGACTCGCGTCGCGCCGCCGTGTTTGACGGCGTTGGCGATCGCATTATCGACAGCCAGCCGCAACCCGGCCGGCATTCCGACGATGATGCAGGTCGGCGACGGCACCAGGGAGACGTCGAGGTCGGGGTAGATCCGGATCGCATCGTGGGCGGCGCGGTCGAGCAGCTCGGTGATGTCGACCGGCACATGGTCGTCGGCGGTGGACAATTCACCCTGGGCCAACCGCTCGAGTGCGCTCAGCGTGGCTTCGATCCGCGACTGCGTGCGGGTGACGTCGCCGAGCACCTCTTTGCGTTGGTCGTCGGCCAGATCCAGGGTGGAGAGCACTTCGAGGTTGGTGCGCATCGCGGTCAGGGGAGTGCGCAGCTCGTGCGAGGAGACCGCCGCGAAGTCGCGGGCCGAGGCCAGCGCCTCTTTCGTCCGGTTCTGCTCGTCCCAGATGCGCTGCAGCATGCCGCGCATCGCCTCGGCGATCTCAACGGCCTCGCTGGCCCCGTGCACTTCGACCCGCGGTGCCTCGTCGCCCGCGTCGATCAGACGCGTCTGCTGGGCGAGCTGCTTGAACGGGCGCACCGCGAACGCGGCCAGCAGCCAGGCGAACACCGCGGCCGCGCCGATGGCGAACCCACAGATCAGCAGCACCCGCCGATGCAGGTTATTGGTCTCGGCGATGGTGGCGTCGTATGTCGCGCCGACGGCGAGCGACGTCGGTTCCGGCCCGGGGATCTCCACCGTCCGCACCCGGTAGCGCACCCCGTTGACGTACGTGTCGGCGTAGTCGACATCCAGCTTGGGCAGCGTGACATCGGAATTCGATTTGACCAGGTCGCCACGGCGGACGGTGATGACCGCGTCCTGGTCGTTGGGCGAGCGCGGGATCTCCTGAAGTCCGCGCGGCAGAAACGGGATCGCGAACCCGGCGGCCTCGTCGAGGCGGCGGTCGAGTCTCTCCTTGCGGTCGTTCGTGATGCCGACCCACACGACGATGCCGACGATGAGCACCGGGATCGCGGCGCCGATGACCGTCGCGACCACCACCCGGGTCCGCAGCGACGGCGTGCGGGCGAAGATCCGGGACAGGACGTTCATGACGGCTTCGACAACGAGCTATTACTGCATACGCAGCACGAACCCGACTCCTCGTACCGTGTGCAGCAGCCGGGGGCCGCCGTTCGCCTCCAACTTGCGGCGCAGGTACCCGATGAACACGTCGACCACGTTGGTGTCGGCGGCGAAGTCATAACCCCAGACCAGCTCCAAGAGCTGCGCGCGGGACAGCACCGCGGTCTTGTGCTCGGCCAGCACCGCCAGGAGGTCGAACTCCCGCTTGGTCAGGTCGACGTCGACGCCGTTGACCCGGGCCCGCCGGCCGGGGATGTCGACTTCCAGCGGCCCTACCGTGATGGTTTCCGACGAGGACGTCGCAGTGGCACCCCGGCGACGCAGCAGTGCCTTCACCCGCGCGACCAGCTCGGCCAGCACGAACGGCTTGACCAGGTAATCGTCGGCTCCAGCTTCCAGGCCTGCCACCCGATCGTCGACCGAGCTGCGGGCGGACAGCACACAGACCGGGACGTCGTTGTCCATGGCCCTCAGGGCCGTAACCACGCTGACGCCGTCCAGGATGGGCATGTTGATGTCGAGCACGATCGCGTCCGGCCGCGTCTCGGTGGCGCTGCGCAGTGCCTCGGCGCCGTCGACGGCCGTCGACACCTCGAATCCGGACAGCCGCAGGCCGCGTTCCAGCGACGCGAGCACATCAGAGTCGTCGTCGACGACCAAGACTCGCGGTGAAGAAGCTCCAGTGTCCATGCCCGCCATTTTGCCTGATTGTTGGCTGCGGGAGTGGGAGGAACACCGTTGGATCGCCCGGTGGTCAAATGGTTACGTTTTCGAGGCTGCGCTGCAACTCTTGGTGGAAGTCGCCCCGGCTATCTCGAAGTCGACGGGGATGCAAGGCCGCTCAACCGCATCGCCAACTGCCGGCGCACGGCCGGAATCCGCGCGGCCGCCCGCATCGCCATGTTGCGCGCCGGGCGCAGCGGGCGTGGCAGCGTCGCGGCCCGGGTCAGCTGCCCGGTCAGCTTCAGCACTTGCTCGGCCCGTCGTCGCTGGGCAGAGCCGTAGGCATCCAGCGCGGCGTCCGGCGCGCCGCGCAGAACTTCGGATAGCGCCCCCGCCAACGAGATCGCGTCGGAGATACCGAGGTTCATGCCCTGGCCGCCGGCGGGGCTGTGCACATGGGCGGCGTCGCCGGCCAACAGTAAGCGCCCTGCCCGGTAGCTGTCGGCGACGCGGTGGTGAATGTGAAACCGCGATCCCCAGACCAGTTCGGTGACCACCGTCCGCCCGGGCCCGAAGGCCCGCGCGTCCAACAGCGACTGCACGAATGCCGGCGACGGGTGCTCCGGTGTATCCGCGGTCGGCGCAACGACGCGCAAGATGTCGCCGGGCAGCGGCGCAAGCACGGTCAGGCCCTCGTTCGCGTAGAAGAGGATCACCTCGTTGCTGGGCGCCTCGCCCGCCACCCGAACATCGGCAAGGGTGAAGGATTCGGCGAATTCGCCTCCGGTGAAACCGATTCCGGCCTGTTGGCGGACAGTGCTGTGCATGCCGTCGGCGCCGACGAGGTAGCCGGCGGTGATGGTGTCGCCATCCTCGAAAGTGGCCGTAATGACGTTCGCGTCCTGAGTGATACGGGCCAGGGTCTTGGGCCGGATCACGTCGCCGCCCAGTTCGCGCAGCCGCTCCAGCAGCAGCCGCTCCGTGTCGGCCTGGGAGAGCATCAGTGTGTATGGATGCTTCGTCGGCAACTCGCTGAAGTCGACCGGGATCAAGATGCGCGAGCCTTCGCGCATGGTGAACCGGGGTGCGATCAGCCCCGCTTTGACCATGCGGCGGGCCACGTCGAGATCCTCGAGCACCTCCAGGGTGCGAGCGTTCACCGCGGCGGCGCGCGAGGTGTTCTGGCCCTTGGCCAACTTGTCCACCACGACCGCGCGGACACCGCGGGCGATCAACGAGGCGGCCACCGTGAGGCCGGTTGGGCCTGCGCCTACCACCAAAACATCGATGTCGTTCATGGTCGGCTCCCTTCAGTGTGGTTATGCCAACGCTTGTTGGCATGACTCCAGGCTGGCGCGCCGGTGGGCCAAAGTCAACACTTGTTGGCCTACAATTGTTGGCATGCGGAGATCGTCCGAGGAGACCAAGGCCTTGATTCTGGCTGCGGCCCGCGAGCGATTCGGCACTGTCGGCTATCAGGCCGCGACGATCCGGTCGATCGCCGCAGATGCGCACATAGATCCGTCCATGGTCATGCGGTACTACGGCAACAAAGAAAAGCTGTTCGCCGCTGCGGCCGAGTTCGACTTGCGCTTTCCCGACTTCGCGACGACAGACCGGACGCAGGTCGGGCGGTCGATCGTTCGGCACTTTCTCGAACGTTGGGAGGGCGACGAGGCGCTGGTCATCCTGCTGCGGTCCAGTGCCACCAACGGCGAAGCCGCGCAGCAGATGCACGAGATCTTCGGGGCCCAAATCCGGCCGCTGGTGGCCTCTTTCGCGCCGGCCGAAGAATCCGATGTGCGGGCCGGGCTGATCGCAACCCAGATCCTGGGTATGGCGTTGTGCCGCTTCGTTTTACGGCTGCCGCCCGTCGTTGAGATGACCCGCGACGAGATCATCGAGTCGCTCGGCCCGACGATCCAGCGCTACCTCGGCCTGCCGGACGAGTGACTTAGCCGGAATACCGCGAGACATAAACTACGCACACTCGCGTCGGCGTGTCTTGTGTGTGGTTTACGTGTCGCGGTAGCCGCGGCGGCGAAGAGCCTCACGAACCCTGCGGACCACGTCCTTGGGCCGATCCTCTGCGATCACCCGGATGACGATCCACCCGCAGTCTTCCAGCGCCTTGAGCCGTCGGAGGTCTCGCACGTATTGCCTTCGACTGCTTCGATGTTGATCGCCGTCATACTCGAGGGCTCCCTTGAACCCTTCCCAGCCCATGTCGAGCATCGCGACGATCCGGTAATGCTTGACAACAGGTATCTGAGTTTCAGGGGCGGGCAGGCCCGCACGGACCACCAGCAACCGCAACCAAGTCTCCTTCGGAGATGCCGCGCCGGCATCAACCAGTGGAAGCGCCGTCCTGAGCTGACGCAATCCGCGGGCGCCCGGGTAGTGCTCGGCCAGACGCAGGACATCCTCGACCCGGCATGAGGTGGCACGCATCAGCGCGTCAATGCGCGCGACTGCGTCGCCTGGCGGGAGTCGTCGCGCCAAGTCGAAAGCGGTCCGCACTGCATTGGTCACGGGAAGACCTGCAATACAGTCGATTTCGCATTCCGCCAAGCGCTGATTGCGGGACACGACGCCCGCAGGGGCATGTTGGTTGCGGCAGATCAGCTCGACTGGCTCGTCGTCGTCGATCCAATCGGAACCGTGCAACGCCGCAGCCGCGAGCCCGGCGAGCACACCGCGGCGCGCCGACCATAGCCACGCCGCTTCCGAACGTATCCGCAGCGAGGGCGTCGCGTAACGCGGTAGGTAGACGTCGGGGTAGATGGCGCGAAACCCGGCCCGGAGCTGATAGCGCGTCAGTTTGCCTTGCCGTAGAGCCTCGCTGCCCCGAAAGGCGCCGTCCATGCGCGTAAGACGTCTAGCCGTGCCGGTGGGTTTCCGCGAGACATAAACCACGCACACTCACGTCGGCGTGTCGGGTGCGTGGTTTATGTCTCGCCGCAGAGGCAATAGCGGCGGCAGCTCAGGGCAAGCCGATGCGGCGATAGCGCCGCAGCCGAGCGGCCAACCGCTCGGCTGCGGGGATCTCGCGCAGCGCATGCACCTCAGCGGCTATCGCATGCGACAGCCGCTGAGAGAACTCGACCGGCTCGTCGGCGGCATCGGGATGCTCGGGCACGATGGCATCGACAATCCCGGACTCCAAAAGATCACGCGACCGAATGCCTTGTGCCGCAGCGAGTTCAGGGGCGTGAGCGGTGTCGCGGAAAACAATCGCGCTGGCGCCCTCCGGTGGTAGCGGTGCCAGCCAGCCGTGCAGCGCCGCCAGTACCCGGTCGGCGGGGACCATCGCCAGCGCCGGCCCGCCGCTGCCCTGGCCCAGCAGCACCGACACCGTTGGGGTGTCCAGGGTCACCAGCTCGGCAAGGCATTGGGCGATCTGGCCGGCGAGCCCGCCCTGCTCGGCCTCGGCCGACAGCGCGGGCCCGGCGGCGTCGATCATCAGCACCAGCGGCAGGCGCAGCTCGGCCGCCAGCGCCATGCCGCGCCGGGCCTCGCGCAGGGAGGCGGGCCCCACCATCCCGCCCATCGCGCGCTGCTGACCGAGCACTACCGCGGGCTGGCCGGCGAAGCGCGCCAATGCCAACAAGGTCGTCGCCGCCTCGCCTTGGCCGGTCCCCGACAGCAACACCCGATCGGTGGCTCCGTGCCGCAACAGGAGTCCGACCCCCGGCCGGTCCGGGCGCCGGGACGCCACCACCGAGTCCCAGGCGGGGACGTCGGGCGTTTGTTCGGCCGGCTGCGGCGCCGGCAGCGGCTCCGGAGCGTCGACGATCACCGTCATAGCGCGGTCCAGCGTCCGGCGCAGCTCGTCGAGCGCGACGACACCGTCAATCACCCCATGCCGCTGCAGATTCTCCGCGGTTTGCACGCCCTCGGGAAACGGTTCGCCGTAGAGCAGTTCGTAGACGCGGGGGCCGAGGAAGCCGATCAAGGCGCCGGGCTCCGCCACCGTGACATGCCCCAGCGAACCCCACGACGCGAACACCCCACCGGTCGTCGGGTTGCGCAGGTAGACCAAGTAGGGCAGGTGCGCCTGCTTGTGGAGCCGGACGGCCGCCGCGATCTTCACCATCTGCAGAAACGCGACCGTGCCCTCCTGCATCCGGGTGCCGCCCGAACTCGGTGAGGCCAGCAGCGGCAGCCGCTCGGCGGTCGCGCGCTGCACCGCCGCGGTGATCCGCTCGGCCGCCGCAACTCCGATGGAGCCGCCGAGGAAGCCGAATTCGCAGACCACCACGGCCACCCGGCGCCCGAATATGCGCCCTTCGCCCGTGAGTACCGACTCATCCAGGCCCGAGGCGGCCCGGGCATCGGCCAGCTCACGGGCGTAGGACTCGCTGACCGGTATGGCCAGCGGCTCGCTGTCCCAGCGGATGAAGGAACCCTCGTCCAGCACCGCATCCCGAAGTTGACCAGCCGTGATACGACTCACGAGAAAAGGCTATATAGGGTGGCTGCCATGATCGGTGTTACCCAGGCCGAAGGCGTCATGACCATTGAGCTACAGCGCCCTGAACGGCGCAACGCGCTCAACTCTCAGCTCGTCGAAGAGTTGCGGGAAGCCGTGGTCAAGGCCGGTGACGGCGCCACCCGTGTGATCGTCCTGACCGGCCAGGGCACCGTGTTCTGCGCCGGGGCTGACCTCAGTGGCGACGCGTTCGCCGCCGACTATCCCGACCGCCTCGTCGAGCTGCACAGGGTGCTGGACGCGACACTGATCCCGGTGATCGGCGCGGTCAACGGCCCGGCGATCGGCGCGGGCCTGCAGCTGGCCATGCAATGTGACCTGCGGGTCGTTGCGCCGGACGCGTTCTTTCAGTTTCCGACGTCGAAATATGGCCTCGCCCTTGATAACTGGAGCATCCGGCGACTGTCCTCGCTGGTCGGTCACGGGCGGGCCCGCGCGATGTTACTGACGGCGGAGAAGTTGACCGCCGAGACGGCGCTGCAGACCGGAATGGCCAACCGCATCGGGACACTCGCCGACGCGCACGCCTGGGCCACCGAGATCGCCGGCCTCGCGCCGCTGGCGCTGCAGCACGCCAAGCGGGTGCTCAATGACGACGGCGCGATCGAGGAGGCCGGGCCGGTGCACAAGGAGCTCTTCGACAGGGCTTGGGGCAGTCAGGACGTCATCGAAGCCCAGGTTGCCCGCATCGAAAAGCGCCCGCCAAGGTTTCAAGGGGCCTGACAAACATGGTGTGGGGGACGCTACGACTGGCCGCCGGTACGGCGTCGCTGGCGGCTGGAAGCTGGATGGTGCGCGCGCTGCATGGCGCGCCAGCCGCCCTGGGCGCCGACCCCGCTTCGATTCAGGCGGTGACAGCGAACTCACCGCACTATCGCGACGGCGTATTCGTCAACCTCGATCCCGCCTCCGTCTACAAGATGGATCGGCAGCAACTCGGGCTCGTCGTGTGGGAGCTCATGGGCAACCGGGGCGAGAGCCGGCCGAAAGCCCCAATTCCGTTGGCGGCGCCCGGAGTCTTCGACAGTGACCCCGGCCGGCTCGCCGTCAGTTGGCTCGGCCACTCGACCGCGCTGGTGGAAATCGACGGCTACCGCGTGCTCACCGACCCGGTGTGGAGCGACCGGTGCTCGCCATCGGACATCGTCGGCCCGCAGCGGCTGCACCCGCCGCCGCTGCAATTGGAAGGGCTGCCGGCCGTAGATGCGGTGGTGATCAGCCACGACCATTACGACCACCTCGATATCGACACGATCATGGCGTTGGCCCGCACCCAGCGAGCGCCCTTCTTCGTGCCGCTTGGTGTAGGTGCGCACCTGCGGGCGTGGGGGATCCCCGAGCACCGCATCGTCGAGCTCGATTGGCATCAGAGCGCTCAGGTCGACGGGCTCACCGTTGTTTGCGTGCCGGCACGGCACTTCTCCGGACGTTTTCTGGACCGCAATGCCACGCTGTGGGCGTCATGGGCCTTCATCGGCCCGAACCATCGCGCGTACTTCGGCGGCGACACCGGCTACACCAAGAGCTTCGCGCAGATCGGCGCCGACCACGGGCCGTTCGACCTGACCCTGCTGCCCATCGGGGCCTACAACACGGCGTGGCCGGATGTCCACATGAACCCGGAGGAGGCGGTCCGGGCGCACTTGGACATCACCGACGGCGGATTGCTGGTGCCGATCCACTGGGGCACTTTCCGGCTGGCGCCCCACCCGTGGGCCGAGCCGGTTGAACGCCTGCTCGCCGCCGCGGAGCCCGCACACGTCAACGTGACGGTGCCCGCGCCCGGTCAACGCATCGATCCGGCGGCGCCGGTGACATCGAACCCGTGGTGGCGGCTGTAATTTCCAGGGGCGGGCCACCTCCTCACGGTAGGGTTCCGCCATGGCGAAACGCGCGGCCGCCGCCGCTGTCACAGTGCTGCTCGCGTCGACGGGATGCGCCCCGTCGCAGCCCGCGTCCAGCCCGCCGTCCGTGAAGTCTGACGCTCCGCCCAACGAGGTTTCTGGTCTGGCAATCCCCGCCGGCCGCATCGATGAAGCCGTCTCCAAGGTCGACGGCCTCGTCGGCGACCTGATGAAAAGCACCGGCATCCCAGGAATGGCGGTGGCCATCGTTCATGGCGGAAAAGTTATGTACGCCAAGGGATTCGGTGTCAACGATGCGAGCAAGGGTCAAGGCTCGGATAACAAGGTGAACGCCGACACCGTATTCCAGTTGGCCTCGGTGTCGAAGTCCGTCGGCTCCACCGTGGTGGCGCGTCAGGTCACCGACAATGTCGTCACCTGGGACATGCCGGTCGGGTCCAAGCTGCCGTGGTTCACGGTGAACGATCCCTATGTCACCAGCCATCTGACCGTCGCCGACCTGTATTCGCACCGATCGGGGCTGCCCGATCATGCCGGTGACAAACTGGAAGAGCTGGGCTACGACCGTCGGCAGACGCTCGAGCGGCTCAAGCAGCTGCCACTGGCGCCCTTCCGAATCAGCTACGCCTACACCAACTTCGGTGTCACCGCCGCCGCCGAGGCCGTCGCGACCGCGGCGGGCAAATCGTGGGAAGATCTGTCCGACGAGGTGCTCTACCGCCCCCTGGGAATGACGTCGACGAGTTCGAGATTTGCCGACTTCGTCGCTCGGCCCAACCATGCGGTCAACCACATCAAGATCGCGGGCAAGTGGGAGGCGCGTTTCCAGCGTGACCCCGATGCCCAGTCGCCCGCGGGCGGCGTGAGTTCGTCGGTCAACGACATGGCCCGCTGGCTGATCATGTTGCTGGGCAACGGAACTTACAACGGTCAGCGGATCGCGTCGCCGGAGGCCCTGACTCCCGCAACCACCCCGCAGGTGGTTTCGGTGCCCGCAACGACGCCGACGGCGCGCTCCGGATTCTACGGCTACGGGTTCAACGCGTCGGTCACCTCGTCGGGCCGCGCTGAGTGCAGCCATTCGGGCGCTTTCGCTTTGGGGGCCGCGACGAACTTTGTGGTGCTGCCTTCTGCGGACGTGGGCATCATCGCGTTGACGAACGCCGCGCCCATCGGCGTACCCGAGACGCTGACCGCCGAATTCATGGATCTGGTCCAGTACGGCGAGGTTCGCGAGGATTGGGCCAACCTGTACGAGAAGGCGATCGGCTGGATGAACAATCCCGAAGGCTCGCTGGTCGGCAAGCAGCCGCCCGCCAACCCCGCACCGGCCAGACCTCTCCGCGACTACGCCGGCGTGTACGCCAACGACTATTGGGGACCTGTGGTGGTGACCGAACACGACGGCGCGCTGCAACTGTCGATTGGCCCGAAGAACCGCACGTTCGCCCTCACACACTGGGACGGTGACACCTTCACCTTCGGCGTAACCGACGAAAACGCCCCGCCCGGAACGATTTCCAAGGCCACCTTTGCCGGCCCGACTGTGAACTTGGAATACTACGACTCAGACAAACTGGGGGCGTTCACCCGATGAACTCTTCCCTTTCCGCGGGCCTGACCGATGCCGAGGTCGAGCGACGGATAGCGGAGGGCAAGAGCAACGCCGTGCGCGACCGCGCCACCCGCAGCGTGGCGGACATTGTGCGGGCCAACGTGTTCACCCGGATCAACGCGATCCTGGGAGTGTTGTTGCTGATCGTGCTGGCGACGGGCTCGCTGATCAACGGGATGTTCGGCTTGCTGATCATCGCCAACAGCGTCATCGGCGTCTTCCAGGAGGTCAGGGCCAAGCAGACGCTGGACAAGCTCGCGATTGTCGGGCAGGCGAAACCGTTGGTGCGCAGGCAATCCGGGACTCGAACGCTGGCTCCCGCCGACGTGGTGCTCGACGACATCATCGAGCTCGGCCCGGGTGATCAGGTCGTCGTCGACGGCGAGGTCGTCGAGGAGATGAACCTGGAGGTCGACGAGTCGTTGCTGACCGGCGAGGCCGACCCGATCGGCAAGGCCGTCGGTGACGGGGTGATGTCGGGCAGCTTCGTCGTCGCGGGCACCGGCGCCTATCGGGCCACCAAGGTCGGAGCCCAGGCTTATGCCGCCAAGCTTGCCGACGAGGCCAGCAAGTTCACATTGGTGAAATCCGAACTGCGCAACGGCATTAATCGCATCCTGCAGTTCATCACCTACCTGCTGGTGCCGGCCGGTCTGTTGACGATCTACACCCAGTTGTTCACCACGCACGCGGACTGGCGACAGTCCGTACTGCGGACGGTGGGCGCGCTGGTGCCCATGGTGCCCGAAGGCCTGGTGCTGCTGACATCGGTCGCGTTCGCGGTCGGGGTCATTCGGCTCGGCCAACGTCGGTGCCTGGTGCAGGAACTGCCGGCCATCGAGGGACTCGCGCGCGTAGACGTCGTATGCGCCGACAAGACAGGCACGTTGACCGAGAACGGCATGCGGGTCTCGGACGTCGAGGAACTCGACGAATCCCGGGAACGGGACGGCATCGCCGACGTGCTCGCCGCGCTAGCCGCCGCCGACCCGCGACCCAACGCCAGCATGCAGGCGATCGCCGAAACCTACCATCAACCGCCCGACTGGACCGCCACGGCGACTGCACCTTTCAAGTCGGCCACCAAATGGAGCGGCGTGTCCTACCGCGGCCACGGCAACTGGGTGATCGGGGCGCCCGACGTGCTGCTCGCGCCATCGTCGGCGGCGGCCGAACGCGCCGAACGGATCGGCGCGCAGGGGCTGCGCGTGTTACTGGTGGGCACCGGCGACGTGGCGGTCGACCACCCGGACGCGCCGGGCCGCGTCACCCCCGTCGCGCTGGTGATACTCGAGCAAAAGGTGCGACCGGACGCCCGCGAAACCCTGGATTACTTTGCCGATCAAGGCGTTTCGATCAAAGTGCTCTCCGGCGACAACGCGGTGTCCGTCGGCGCCGTCGCCGCCAAACTCGGGATCAGCGGTGAGACGATGGACGCCCGCCGGCTGCCATCGGACCCCGCACAGCTGGCCGACGCGCTGGACTCGTACACCACCTTCGGCCGGGTGCGGCCCGATCAGAAACGGGCCATCGTGCATGCGCTGCAATCCCATGGCCATGCCGTGGCGATGACCGGCGACGGCGTCAACGATGTGCTGGCCCTCAAGGACGCCGACATCGGCGTCGCGATGGGGGCGGGCAGCCCGGCGTCGCGTGCCGTCGCGCAGATCGTCTTGCTGGACAACAGGTTCGCCACGCTGCCCTACGTGGTCGGCGAAGGCCGGCGCGTGATCGGCAACATCGAGCGGGTCGCCAACCTGTTCTTGACCAAGACCGTGTACTCGGTGTTGCTGGCCCTGTTGGTGGGTCTCGAATGTTTGTTTTCCAAGGCGCTCAAAGCTGATCCGTTGTTGTACCCGTTTCAGCCGATCCACGTCACCATCGCGGCGTGGTTCACGATCGGAATCCCGTCGTTCATCCTGTCGCTGGCACCTAACAATGAACGTGCTTACCCGGGCTTCGTCCGGCGGGTGCTGAGTTCGGCGCTGCCGTCCGGGCTGATCGTCGGCACGGCGACGTTCGCGTCCTACCTGTTGGCCTACCACGGTCGCCACGCCACCTTCGCCCAACAGGACCAGGCGTCGACGGCGGCGCTGATCACCTTGCTGATGACGGCGCTGTGGGTGCTCGCGGTGGTGGCGCGGCCCTACCAGTGGTGGCGGGTGGCGCTGGTCATCGCCTCCGGCCTGGCCTACGTGGTGATCTTCAGCACGCCGCTGGCTCGCAAGGCATTCCTGCTCGACCCGTCGAACATGGCGGTGACATCGACCGCGCTGGGAATCGGCGTGCTGGGCGCCGCCGTGATCGAGGCGACCTGGTGGATCCGGGCCCGAATGCTGGGAGTGCAGCCACGGCTGTGGCGCGAGCGAGAGTCAGCCCCCAAGTAGGATTCCCGGGGACTGTTCTTCAAGGAGGGGCGAGAACAATGGGATTTCTGGAAAAGGCAAAAGACCTGTTGTCGCAGAACGCCGACAAGGTCGAGATGGCGATCGACAAGGCCGGCGACTTCGTCGACGAGAAGACGCAGGGCAAGTACTCCGACACCATCCATAAGGTGCAGGACGAGGCCAAGAAGGCCTCTGAGAAAGCGGCATCGGCCTCCGAAGGCGACCAGCAGAGCTGAGCATATGGCGAAACTTTCCGGATCCATCGACGTGCCGCTGGCTCCCGAGGTGGCATGGAAGCATGCCTCGGACCTGTCAAGGTTCAAGGAGTGGCTGACCATCCATAAGGTCTGGCGCAGCAAGTTGCCCGACGACATCGAAAAGGGCACGGTCATCGAGTCGATCGTCGAAGTCAAGGGCATGGCCAACCGGATCAAGTGGACGGTCGTGCGCTACAAGCCGCCGGAAGGCATGACGCTCAACGGTGACGGCGTCGGCGGTGTCAAGGTCAAGCTGATGGCCAAGGTCCAGCCCAAGGACGACGGCTCCGTCGTCAGCTTCGACGTGCACCTGGGCGGCCCGGCGCTGTTCGGCCCGATCGGCATGCTCGTCGCCGCCGCGCTGCGCGGCGACATCAAAGAGTCGCTGCAGAACTTCGTCACGGTGTTCACCAGACCCGACCCGGGCATGAACGGAGACGGTCGCGCCCACCGCTGACGTCGCCGCGTGGCGAGCGACGGAGAGGTCCCGCCCCCTATTAACCTCGCTACCATGACTCGCCGCCTGCGCCCTGGCTGGCTGGTGGCGTTTTTCGCCCTGGTGATCTCGGCCAGCACGTGGATGCCGTGGCTGACGACGGCGGTCAACGGCGGGGGCTGGGCCAACGCGATCGGGGGCGCTCACGGCAACTTGGTACTACCGCGCGGGTTCGGCCCGGGCCAGCTCATCGTGTTGCTGTCCTCGGCGCTGCTGGTGGCCGGAGCGATGGTCGGCCGTGGTCTGTCGGTGAAACTCGCTTCGGTTGCCGCGCTGACGGTTTCGCTGCTGATCGTCGCGCTGACGGTGTGGTACTACAAGCTCAATGTCAACCCGCCGGTATCGGCCGAATACGGCCTCTACGTCGGCGCGGCGGCCGCGGTCTGCGCGGTGGTGTGCTCGATCGTGGCGGTAACCGCGGCGTTGGCGTCGCGCAACAGCTGAGTCTCAAGCGCCGGGGAACTCGTGGCTTCCCGAGGCCGAGCTGTCACCGGGCTCGTTGACGCCGAAAACAAAGGGAGCGAATACGATTTCGCGGCCGTCCGGATCGCGATAGGTGACCGCACCGGTCGCTTCCCAGTACGGATCTTGTTCCACACGTTCGGCACCCGCGGCTTCCAGACGCGCGACCGCCGCTTGCTGGGCTTGCTTGTCGGGAAAATACAGACACAGCATTTCGTGGTGGTCCACCGGGACGGCGGCGACCGCTTCCACGATTTCCAGGGTCAGGTTCCAGCTGGGCATGCCGAAGATCGCGCCGTTGCTACCGTAGCTGCCATCGAAAGTCTCATAAAGCGGTAACCCCACCAGGTCGCGGTAAAACCGCACCGTTTCAGCGAAGTTCGACGACCGGCGCGTGAAGCGGATAGCGCCGATCTGCGCCATGTGCGTGGGCCAATGCGTAGCCCGGTGGGATCTGTGGCCGTCGGTGCTCATCACAGTCCGATGGCGCTGGCCGCCGACTCCGCGGTATCCCAGCGCCGCAGCTGTTCACCGGGCGCCCACGTCGAGTGCGTGCCGCTGGAAATGCGTTCGGGCAGTTGAAGTTTGCACACCGGGCCGTCGGCGATGCCGGCGGCATCGAAGATCACACAGTACGACGCGTCGGCGTTCATGTCGGTGGTGAGGGTGACCAGGTAGCCGTCATCCTCGCCGGTGGCGCCCACTCGCGGTGCCATCGCGGTCTCGCTCCCATAGACGCCGTCACCGAACGAAAACCGCTGTTGGTCTCCGGTGAGCAGGTCGTGTTTGACCAGCCCGTCGAACAGAAACCAACCCGGCTTTCCGGTGGCGGCATAGGCGTAGCGATAGGGGCCCGCCGCGTAGCCGGGGTTGATGGTCCCGAACTCGGTGATCGACTCCGAGAGCTGCTCTTCTTTCACCGCGCCGGTCACCAGGTTGAACCGCCATCTGTGCAACCGGGCCTGCAGACGGTCCAGCGCCAGGAAGCGAAACAGCTTCTCCCACTTAGCCTTGGCACCAAGCGTGCCACCGGTGTCCAGTGGGGACGGATCGCCCTCGAAGAAGCCGTCGAGCACGATCTCGTCACCATCTTCGTGAGCGTTGACGAAGTGCAGCACGAACGTCGGATCCGCCTCGAACCAGCGGATGTCGCCGGTTTGGCCCCGGCGGGGCAGGACCGCGAAGCGCGACGGGATGTCGGGGTAGAAGCGCGGCAGGTGCACATCGTGCTTGAGCAGGGCAGGATCCCAGAACAGCGGAAAGTCGTTGAGAATCACGTAATTCTCGGTGAACGCCATGTCATGGGGGAGGCGCGGGCCGGGCAGCGGGACGTCGACGTAGTGGACCAGCTCATGGCTCTCGTCGACGACGCCGTACTTCATGAAGGGGTCTTGCTTGCTGTAGTTGAAAAACAACAGCTCGCCGGTTTTGTTGTCTACCTTCGGATGTGCGGACACACCCCAATCGGTCGGGAAG
>DASYBR010000080.1:0-2428 GCA_036500645.1 Mycobacterium sp.
CTGTATAGCGACGGGTCGCCGGAGTGCAAGCGTGCGACGTCATGCCCGGCGGCATCGGCGTCGGCGAGTTCGTCGATGATCTGCTCAAGCGTCAGCGGGCCCGTGTCAATGACTTTCGCATCGGGCGGGCATATGGCCAGCAGGTCGTCGGGCATGATCGAACCCGCGTAAAGACACACCGGGCATCTTTCGAGCAGCCGCTGGCCCCGGACCGTGATGAGGTCGGCGGCGCCCGGGCCCGCCCCGATGAAGTAGACCGTCATTTCGTCATCACCCACTGCGTGACCGGCATCTGCGGGCGCCAGCCCGTGAAGCCGCCCAACTGCTCGCCCTGGTTGTGCTGGAAGCGGCGCAACCGGCCGCCCAGGCGCGAATAAGCTTGTGCCAAAATGGCTTCAGACTCGACGGTGACCGCGTTGACCACCAGACGACCGGCGGATGGCAATCTGTCCAGGCTCGCGTCGAGCAGGTTGGGCTGGGTCAGGCCGCCGCCGATGAAGATCGCTGAAGGCGGCTCCGCGCCGTCGAAGGCATTCGGGGCGTCGCCGCGCACTTCGATACTGACACCGAAAGCCGTTGTATTAGAGGCGATGTTGAGGCGACGCCGCTCGTCGCGCTCGAATGCGATCGCGCTGCAGCCCCGCCAGCTCAGGCACCACTCGATGCTGATGCTGCCCGAGCCGGCGCCGACGTCCCACAGCCGCTCCCCCGGGCGCGGGGCCAGCGCCGCCAGCGTCACCGCACGGATCCCCTGTTTCGTGATCTGCCCGTCATGGACAAACGCGTCGTCGGGCAGCGGCGACAATCGTTCGTCGGGCGCGTAGCGGATGGCGATCACGTTGAGGTCGTCGACGTTGTGGTCCGCATCTTCGGCCCACTGCCGGGCGGTGCCGTCGCGGCGGTGTTCGGTTGGGCCGCCGAGACTTTCGAGAACGCTGAACTGCGAGTCGCCGCGGCCGTGCGCGTTGAGCAGCGCGGCCAGTTCGGCGGGGGTGGATCCGTTTTTCGACAGCACGATCGCCTGACCGCCGCGGCGTACCGCGGTGTGCGGCTGCGCGGTGACCAGACTGATCACCTCCGTGTCGTGGACGGTCCAGCCCATTCGCGCGCACGCCAGCGTCACCGAGGAGACGTGTGGCAGCACCCTGACTGTTTCGGTGCCGTACAACCGGATCAGTGTGCCGGCGATGCCGTGCAGCAGCGGGTCACCGCTGGCCACCACGTGGATGTCGCCCGTGTGGTCGTCGAGCAACGCCTGCAGCGCGGGCAACATCGGTGACGGCCATTGCCGACGGGGCGCGCGCACCGTCTGATCGAGCAGGTCGAGTTGCCGCTTCGACCCGTGAATTACTGTAGCCCTTCGCAATTCGGCACATGACGTCTCGGAAAGGCCGGCCATGCCGTCGGCACCGATGCCGACAACGACGATCATCGCGGCATCCTGCGCCAGACGAACTGCGGCAGGAGCCGCATCACGAAGGCCGCGGGTCCCAACACCCAGGGGATCCACACCGTGCGCCTGCCCTTGGCGAGCGCACGAGCGGTCGCCGCGGCCACCTGCGCGGGCGTGCTGGACAACGGCGCCGGCGTCATGCCCTCCGTCATCCGCCCGATGACAAACCCCGGACGCGCGATCAGCAACCGCACCCCGGTGCCGTGCAGCGCGTCCGCCAATCCGCTCGCGAACCCGTCCAGACCGGCCTTGGCCGAACCGTAGACGTAGTTGGCACGGCGCACGCGCGCACCGGCGATCGAGGAGAACACCACCAGCGAGCCGTGGCCTGCGGTGCGCATGGCGGCGGCCAGATGGGTGAGCATGCTGACCTGGGCGACGTAGTCGGTGTGCACGACGGCCACCGCGTGCGCCGCGTCGGCCTCGGCGCGGGCCTGGTCGCCGAGGATCCCGAAGGCCAGCACTGCGGTGCCGATGGGCCCGTGATCGGCGACGACCGAGGCGACCAGTCCGGCGTGCGAAGCCACATCGTCGGCGTCGAACTCCCTGGTTTGCACCGTCGTGGCGCCGGCGGCCTTCAGCGCGTTGACCTGCTCGTCGAGCTGGTCGGCTCTGCGCGCGGCCAGCACCACCGTCGCGCCGGGGGCCAGCAGGCGCGCCAGTTCGATGCCGATCTCACTTCGACCGCCCAGAACCAGTACCGGACCTGCTCCCGTGTCGTCCACGGCTGCGATTATCACCTGCGCTAGCGTGTGCGTTGATGGCGAATACCACTACCCGGCTTACCGACGACGCATTGGCGTTTCTGTCGGAGCGGCATCTGGCCATGCTGACGACGCTGCGGGCCGACAATTCACCGCACGTGGTGGCGGTGGGTTTCACCTTTGACCCCAAGACACACATCGCTCGGGTCATCACCACCGGAGGTTCGCAAAAGGCGGTCAACGCCGACCGTGGCGGGGTGGCCGTGCTCAG
>DASYBR010000081.1:0-5091 GCA_036500645.1 Mycobacterium sp.
CGGCGCCGCCTGCACGAGGTAGCGGTCCATCGGGCCGACGCCGCCATCGCGGTCGGAAGCGAATTCACGCTCGGACCCCACGTGGCGTGCGACGGGATCAGCGAATGGCTCGAGCGGGTCGCGATTCAGACGGGACGCGAAAGCGCGCCGCTGCCGCTCGCGGACGGCGACACGCTACACCTGCACGCCACCGATTCCGGCCTGGGGGGAGCCGGCGAGTGGACGATCCGCGTCGACGACGGGCGGATCGCCTGGTCCCACGAGCACGGCAAGGGTGCGGCGGCCTTGCGTGGCGGCGCAACCGACCTGCTGCTGGCGATACTGCGCCGGGTACCGCTCGCCGACACCGGCGTCGAACTGTTCGGCGACGAGGGCGTGTGGGACACCTGGTTGGACCGTACGCCTCTCTAGCCCGAGCGGGCACGGTAATTTGCACACCATGACCACATCGGAGATCGCCACCGTTTTGGCGTGGCATGACGCTCTCAACGCCGCTGACATCGAGACCTTGGAGGCCTTGTCCAGCGACGACATCGAGATTGGCGACGCGCACGGAGGCGCACAAGGCCATGTGGCGCTGCGCGAATGGGCGACGTCGCGCAAGGTGACCACGGAACTGGGCCAGATGTACGTCCACGACGGCGTCGTGGTCGTCGAACAAAAGGGCAGCGCTCCCGACGATTCGGGCGCGATCACCAGCGACGCGTTGGCGTTCCGGGTAGTGCACGACCAAGTCACCTCGGTATTCCGTCATCAGGACCTGGCTTCGGCGCTGGCAGCCACCGAACTCACCGAGGCCGACCTCGTTACTTAAGGCGTTAGGAGCCATTCATGCGCGGGATCATCTTGGCCGGCGGCTCGGGCACTCGCCTACACCCGATCACCACGGGCATCAGCAAGCAATTGCTGCCGGTTTACGACAAACCGATGGTCTACTACCCGCTGTCCACCCTGATGATGGCCGGCATCCGCGACATCCTGGTGATCACCACCCCGCATGACGCGGAGGGCTTTCGGCGACTTTTGCAGGACGGCTCGCAGTTCGGGGTCAACATCACCTACGTGACGCAGGAACGGCCCGACGGTCTGGCCCAGGCGTTTGTCCTGGGCGCCGATCACGTCGGCACCGACTCGGTGGCTTTGGTGTTGGGAGACAACATCTTTTATGGCCCCGGACTGGGCACCAGCCTAAGCCGATTCCAATCCATAAGTGGGGGAGCGATATTCGCCTACTGGGTGGCCAATCCGTCGGCGTATGGTGTCGTCCAATTCAGCGGCGACGGCATGGCGCTGTCGCTGGAGGAGAAGCCTGAAACGCCGAAGTCGAACTACGCGGTGCCGGGTCTGTACTTCTACGACAACGACGTGATCGAGATCGCAAAGAGCCTCAAGAAATCGGCGCGCGGTGAGTATGAGATCACGGAGGTAAACCAGATCTACCTCAGCCGGGGACGGCTCTCGGTCGAGGTGATGGCCCGGGGTACGGCATGGCTGGACACCGGCACGTTCGACTCGCTGCTGGATGCCAGCGATTTCGTCCGCACGCTGGAACGTCGGCAAGGTCTGAAGGTCAGCGTCCCGGAGGAAGTGGCGTGGCGCAGGGGCTGGATCACCGACGACCAGCTGTCCGAGCGCGCCCACACCCTGCTCAAGTCCGGCTACGGCGGTTATCTGCTGGAGTTGTTGGAGCGGAGCCGGTTTCACTAGGTTTGGCCAGCACCGCGGCGATCGCCGTGGTCAGCGGAACCGACAATGCCAGCGCGATGCCGCCGACCGCCGAGCGGGCGATCTCGACGGCCACACTCTCGCTTGTCAGCACGTCGGTCAGCGCGCGGTTGGCGACGCTGAACAGCAACAGCAGCGGCAGCGAACTGCCGGCGTAGGCAAGCACCAGGGTGTACACGGTGCTGGCGATGTGGTCGCGACCCACCCGGATTGCGCTGCCGAAGATGGCGCGCCGCGTTGTGTTGCCGCCGAGTTGGGCGAGCTCGAACACCGTCGAGGCCTGGGTCACGGTCACGTCGTTGAGCACACCGAGCGATCCGATGATGAAGCCCGCCAGCAGCAGGCCGCTGATCGACACGTTGCCCAGGTATGCGCTGACGGTGGCGTTCTGCTCGTCCGACAGCCCGGTCAGCTGCGCCAGATGTATTGCCGCCCAGGACAATCCAGCTGCCAGTAGCAACGACGACAGGGTGCCCAGCAGCGCGGCGCTGGTCCTCAGGTTGACCCCGTGAGCCAGGTATATCACCGCGTAAAGGATGGCCGCCGCGGCGACCAGGGCCACCGGAACCGCGGGGGCGTTCTCTCGCAGCGCCGGCAGCAAGAACACCACCAGCACCAAAAACGCGACCACGATGCCCACCAGTGCAAGCAATCCCCGCCAGCGCGCCACGGCGACGACCACCACCGCGAACGCGATCGCCAGCCCGACCAGCGCCCAACCGCGTTCGAAGTCGTAGAACGCGTAGCTGGTGGTACCTCGATCGTCGACCTGACGGGACAGCCGGATGCGGTCTCCCGCTGCGAATTTCGGCTGGCCGGGGCCGGGGGAGGACTCCAGCAGTGTGTTGGCGCCCGCGTTCGGGCCGGAGTCGATCGAGACCAACGTCTGCACGCATCGGCCGTTGTCGGGTGATCCGGGCTTCGGCTCGGTGGTAAGCACCTGACTGGCTGACGGGCTGCCGCAGTTGCCCAGCGCGCTGGACAGCACGTGCCCGGCCTGCGTGGTCACGGCGCCACCGTTCGCGTTCTGAAACGGCATTGGGATGTCGACGTGCTGGCGGCTGGGCCACAGCACGACCGCACCGACCACCACCGCCACACCGATCGCGATCAAAAGGCCGACGACGATCTTGGCGGGCAGTGGATCCACCGGCGCCGGCCCCGACAAGTCGTGCGAGTGCGAGTGTGAGTGTGAGTGCGTCACTCGGTCGAGGGTAGAGGGCGCTACCTGCGAGCTTCCTACTGCCGATAGCTGACCAGGAAGTTGCCGAGCCGGTCGATCGCGGCCGCCAGGTCGCGGGACCACGGCAGCGTCACGATGCGCAGGTGATCCGGGGCGGGCCAGTTGAACCCGGTTCCCTGGGTGACCAGGATCTTCTCCTGCAGCAGCAGATCGAGCACCAATTGCTCGTCGTCGGTGACGTCGTAGACCTCTGGGTCCAGCCGCGGGAAGGCGTACAGCGCCCCCTCGGGCTTCACGCAGGACACCCCCGGAATCCCGTTGAGTTTCTCCCAGGCGACGTCGCGTTGCTCGAGCAGCCGACCGCCGGGAAGTACCAGGTCGTCGATGCTCTGGTGGCCGCCGAGGGCCACCTGGATCGCGTGCTGCGCGGGCACGTTGGGACACAGCCGCATGTTCGCCAGCAGGTTGATGCCCTCGATGAAGCTGCCGGCGTGGTCCTTGGGACCGGTGATCGCCAGCCAACCGGCCCGATAGCCGGCAACCCGGTAGGCCTTCGACAGGCCGTTGAAGGTCAGGCACAGCATGTCGTGCGCGAGCGAGGCCACGTTGATGTGCTTCGCGTCGTCGTAAAGGATCTTGTCGTAGATCTCGTCCGCCAGGAGCAGCAGCTGATATTCGCGCGCCAGGTTGACCATCCGGGTCAGGACCTCGTGGCTGTAGACCGCGCCCGTCGGGTTGTTCGGGTTGATCACGACCAGTGCCTTGGTGCGCTCGGTGATCTTCGATTCCAAGTCGGAGATGTCGGGCTGCCAACCCTGCGTCTCGTCGCACAGGTAGTGCACGGGCGTGCCCCCGGCCAGGGAGGTCGACGCCGTCCACAGCGGGTAGTCAGGCGATGGGATCAGCACCTCGTCACCGTTGTCCAGCAAGGCCTGCAGCGTCATCGTGATCAGCTCGGACACCCCGTTGCCGAGGTAGACGTCGTCGACGTCGAATCGGGGGAATCCCTCGACCAGTTCGTAGCGGGTGACGACTGCGCGCCGCGCCGGCAGGATGCCCTGCGAGTCGGAGTACCCCTGGGCGTACGGCAGGGCCTGGATCATGTCGCGCATGATCACGTCGGGCGCCTCGAAGCCGAATGGGGCCGGGTTGCCGATGTTGAGCTTGAGGATGCGGTGCCCCTCGGCCTCCAGCCGCGCGGCCTGAGCATGCACCGGGCCGCGGATTTCGTACAGGACGTCCTGAAGTTTGGACGACTGCGCGAACGTCCGCGTCCGCTGGTGAGCGGAGGCGTGCAGGGGCAGCTGGTGAGTAGTCACGCCACCAATGGTGCCATTACTGTCCACTGAAATTTGCTGACAGCGTCCAAATCGTTAGGTCAGCGCTTGCCCGGTGGACGTGCGCCGCGCGCGATGCCTAGGCCCTTGACGGGCTGAGCCGGCGGCGCCTCATCGCCATTGGTTTGCTGAGCCGGCTCCGATTTCGGCTCTGGTTCCGCCTTCGCTTCCGCTTGCTGCTCGGCGGGCTCGGGCTGCGCCTCGGGCGCCTCCTCCTCGGGCGCCTCCGCTTCAGGAGCCTTCGCCTCGGCGGCCGGGGCCGCCTTCTTGGCACCGGGCCGTTTGGCACCTGCGGCGATGCCCAGGCCCTTCACCGGCGCGGCGGGAGCCTTGGCTTCTTCGGCCTTGGTCTCTTCGGCCTTGGCTTCCTCCGTGGCGGGCTCGGCTTTGGCTTCCGTGGCGGCCTCTGCTTTGGGCGCGGGCGCAGGCGCGACCTTCTTGGCGCCGGGCCTCTTGGCGCCGGCGGCGATGCCCAGCCCCTTGGCCGGCGCCTCAGTGGCCTTGGCATCCTCGGAGGCGGGCTCGGCCTTGGCTTCCGTGGCGGCCTCTGCCTTGGGCGCGGCCGCGGGGGCGGCCTTCTTGGCGCCCGGCCGCTTGGTACCCCCGGCGATCCCGAGGCCCTTCACCGGTGCGGCGGGCGCCTCAGATTTCGGGACCTCGGCCGTCTCGGCTGCCTCTTCGTCCGCCTCGGCCGGCGCCTTGGCGGGTGCGGTCGCGGTAGCCGCTGCGGCCTTGGGCTCGGCTTGCTCGGCCCGCTTCTCGGCTTCCTTTGCGGCCGTGCCCTTTTCCGGCAGCGTCGCCTTGTCGTACTCCATAGAACCGAGCAGGATCTGGGCGACGTCGAGC
>DASYBR010000082.1:0-3895 GCA_036500645.1 Mycobacterium sp.
GTGATGCCGGTGACCACGCATGTCCCGCCTTTGCGAAGCAGCCTCATGGCCAATGGGATCAAGTCCACGTGCAGAACACCGGGCGTCAAGATGACGCGGTCGGCCATCACGCCGGCGGTGATGTCGTTCACCAACGGGATCGCCTCCTCGGCCGAGGCGGCGGCATGGGTAGAGCCGAAGATTTTGGCCGAGTCCCGTTTGTATTCAACCGGATCCACCGCGACAACATAGGTTGCGCCGACCGCACGCGCTCCTTGTAGGGCGTTCATCCCGACACCGCCGGTTCCGATGACGACGACGGTGTCGCCGGGCTCGGTGCCTGCCGAGACCGTCGCCGAGCCCCAGCCGGTGCTGACGCCGCACGACACCAGCGAGGCTGCATGGAATGGGATCGCGTCGTCGATCTTGATCACGGACTTCTCGGTGAGCACCGCATATTCGGCGAAGGTGCCGAGTTGACCGTATGCCATCAGGTTTTCGTCGCCGAGATGCCGGCGACATGTTCCGTCGGTGGGCATCTCCCTCGAGAACAAGCTTGCGCCGGCGTCGCAGATGTAGCTCTGACCGCTCACACAAAACCGGCAACTGCCGCACGCCGGAATGAACGACATGGCCACGTGATCCCCCGGCTGCACCGACGTCACTCCGGGCCCGACTTCCTCGACGACACCGGCGCCCTCGTGACCGCCGAGCATCGGGAACCAGTCCGGCTCAGGGATACCGGTCATGGCCCGCACCTCGGGGGTCGGCAACACGTCGCCGGTGACCAGGTGGTCATCGGAGTGACAGATGCCGGCAGCAGCCATGCGGACCAAGACTTCGCCGTCATGCGGCGCGTCGAGCTCGACCTCGCGGATCTCCCAGTCTTCGCCGACCCCCTGCAGCACAGCGGCACGACACTTCATTGCGACCTCCTAGTCGTGGGCACCGCCGGCTACTCGGGTGCGTACCCTAATGTGCTTTTGACCTCGAGGTACTCGTGGAAGCCGAACTCGCTCCACTCTCGACCGTTGCCGCTGCGCTTGTAGCCGCCGAAGGGTGCGTTCATGTCGAACGCGTGATTGATTGTCACCCAGCCGGCCCGGATCTTGCGGGCAACTTCACGGGCCTTGTCCAGGTCGGTGCCCGAAACGAAACCGGCAAGGCCGTATTCGGTGTCGTTGGCGATGTCGACGGCCTGGTCGAGGTCGTCGTAGCCGAGGATGCACAGCACGGGCCCGAAGATCTCCTCGCGCGCGATCGTCATCCCGTTCGTGACATTCGCGAAGACGGTCGGCTTGACGTAGTAACCCTTGTCCAGTCCCGCAGGTCGGCCCGTGCCGCCGGCGACCACCGTCGCGCCCTCGTCCACGCCGCGCTGGATCAGCCCTTGCACCTTGTCGAATTGGGCCTTCGACGCCACCGGGCCTATCGCGGTCGCATCGTCACCTCCGACCTTGACTTGCTCGGCGACCTCGCGCGCGATGGAAATCGCTTCGCCCATACGCGAATTCGGGACCAACATGCGTGACGGCGCGTTACAACTCTGACCGGAGTTCGGCATCATGTTGGCCACGCCGGCGCGGACACTGTCGGCGAAGCCCGCATCGTCGAGGACGACGTTGGGGCTCTTGCCGCCGAGTTCCTGGGTCACCCGCTTCACCGTCGGGGCGGCGTTGGTGGCCACTTCGACGCCCGCACGGGTGGATCCGGTGAACGACACCATGTCGATGCCCGGGTGGCTCGCCAAAGCGACACCGACACCGGGGCCGTCGCCGTTGACCACGTTGAACACCCCGGCCGGCACACCCGCGGCGTCCAGGATCTCAGTGAAGACGTGAGCCGAGAACGGAGCGACCTCAGACGGTTTCAGGATCATCGTGCACCCCGTCGCCAACGCCGGGTACACCTTGACCGCGATCTGGTTGAGCGGCCAGTTCCACGGCGTGATCAGCCCGCAGACACCGATGGGCTCCTTGGCGATCAGCGTTGCCCCTTGCTGTTCGGAGAACGGGAAGTTTTTCAGCACGTCGATCGCCGTGACCAGGTGACCGAGCCCGAGTTGGGCCTGCGGGCCGGCGGCCAGCGAGGGGGGCGCACCCATTTCCTCGGTGACGGCGTCGGCGAGGTCGCCAAGCCGGTTCTGATATTCGGCGAGGATCGCCTCCAGCAGTTCCAGCCGCTGTTCGCGGCTGGTCTGCGACCAGCTGGCGAAGGCGCGCCGAGCGGCCGTGACCGCCGCGTCGACATCGCTGGCCGAGCCGAGTGATATCTTGCCCGCAACCTCCTCGGTCGCCGGATTCTCCACGTCAAAAGGATTGGGCTGCAGCGGGTCTACCCAGCGGCCGTCGATGTAGAACTTCAGGTATTCGCGCATGGCTTCTCCTTTTCGCAATCCCTTCACCTACTGAGTGCCTTCGGCATACCAGGTCCGGAATCGGTCGTACTTCGGCATCTCCTCGGAATTGGCCTTCGGATCGATGCACACGTGCACCACACCGACTTTGCCACTGGCGTAGGCGCGGGCGATCGCCGGGCCGATCTCCTCTTCCTTCTCGACGTACTCACCGTGGCAACCGAAGCCCTCGGCGACCTTGTCCATCCGGACGTCCTTGCTCCAGTGCACACCGGGCTGCGGCGACGGCTGCTCGAAGGTGCGTTTGTACACGCCTACTTCCAAGCCCCACTGGTGGTCGACGCCCACCACGCACACCAGCGGAAGATTCTGCCGCGCAGCGGTTTCCAACTCGGCGATGTGAAAGAGGAAGGCAGAGTCGCTGGTCAGCAGCATCACCGGGCGCTTACCGCCTTCGGCGATCGATGCGCCGACCGCGTACGGCAAGCCGGTGCCGAGGTGGCCAAAGTTCTGGTTCCATATGACGTCGCGCGGCTTGGACTGCGAGTAGGTCCACTGGAAGATCACGGTCGCGCCGCCATCGCGCACCATGATGCCGTCCTCGAGTTCGTTGAATGCCTTGGTGGCCTCGACGACGTAGCGCGCCGGGTGGATCGGCGAGCGTCCGGACGGTGCCGATTCCGCCATGTCCGCAAGCTCTTTCGCATCCTTTTCGATCAGGATCTGCAGAGCCGGTGCGGGTTTCCGCGGAGAATCCTTCAGCGCCTCGACCAGCTGCGGCACGACACCGCGCAAATCGCCGACCAGCGCCACGTCCATCGGACGATTGACGCCGATCGCCGCCGGGTCCTGCTCGACGTACACCCATTTGCGGTTCGCATCGTTGCCGGCCCAATGCTGGGTCCGGCCGTAGTGCATCGGCTCACCGAGTTCGGTACCCAGCGCGACGCACAGGTCGGATTCCTCGACTGCCTCGTTGGCGGCCGGGGAGAACAAGTAGGGGAACGTCCGCTCCTGCAGTCCCGGGATGAACGAGGTGCCACCGGAGGTCTGGATCACCGGGCAGGCCATCAGCTCGGCCAGCTCCTTGACCGCCGCACCGGTGCGCGAGGTATGGACCCCGTGTCCCACCAACAGGATCGGTCTTTCGGCGGCCCGGATCAGTTTCGTCGCCTCGGCCACCTCACGCTCACCCGCGTTCTGGTTGACCAGCCGATAGCGATTGGGCGGCAACGGATCCGCTACGTCGAGCTCCTCGAGGATGACGTGCGACGGGTACTCGATGTAGGCGGGTCCGGGCGTGCCGGACATGGCCCGGCGGATCGCCTCGTGAATGATCTCGTCGGTTTGGTCGGCGTACTCGATGGAGGCGCTGTACTTGACGGACGGCGCGAAAAGAGGTTCCTGACGGACGAATTGGATACGCCCGCGCCGGACCCGGCGCTCGGTGATGCGGGCGCGCTGGCCGCCGAGGAAGATCACCGGCGAGTTCTCCACGAGCGCGCACTGGATCGCGCCGGCGATGTTGGCCATGCCCGGTCCGAGCGTGCCGATGCACAA
>DASYBR010000083.1:0-3262 GCA_036500645.1 Mycobacterium sp.
CTCGATGTTCGCGGGCGGACTCAACTGGGACAGCTTGCCGCTCAAGCTCTTTGCGGGCGGCAATGCGAAGTTCTGGAACCCGGCCGACATCGACTTCTCCCATGACCGCGCCGACTGGGAGCGCCTGTCCGACGACGAACGCCACTACGCCACCCGGCTGTGCGCCGAGTTCATTGCCGGCGAAGAAGCCGTGACGGAGGACATTCAGCCGTTCATGTACGCGATGCGGGCCGAAGGCCGGCTGGGCGACGAGATGTACCTGACGCAGTTCGCGTTCGAGGAAGCCAAGCACGTCCAGGTGTTTCGTATGTGGCTCGACGCCGTCGGCATCACCGACGACCTGCACGAATACCTCGAGGACGTCCCCACCTACCGCACGATTTTCTACGAGGAGCTGCCGGACTGCCTCAACGCGCTACGGGTGGATCCCTCACCGGCTGCCCAGGTCCGGGCGTCGGTGACCTACAACCACATGGTCGAAGGCATGCTGGCCCTGACCGGCTACTTCGGCTGGCACAAGATCTGTGTGGAACGCGGGATTCTGCCCGGGATGCAGGAACTGGTCCGGCGCATCGGTGACGACGAGCGACGCCACATGGCGTGGGGCACTTTCACCTGTCGCCGCCACGTCGCCGCCGACGATGCCAATTGGGCCGTCTTCGAAACGCGCATGAACGAGCTCATGCCGCTCGGCCTGCGCCTCATCGAAGAGGGCTTCGCCCTATACGACCCGATGCCGTTCGGCCTTTCGGTGGACGAGTTCATGCAGTATGCCGCCGATAAGGGGATGCGCCGGTTCGGCACGATCGCAAGCGCCCGCGGTCGACCGGTCGGTGAGATCGACCTCGACTACTCGCCTTTGCAGCTGGAAGACACCTTCGCCGACGAGGACGAGAAGGCGCTGGCGGCCGTCTAGCCGACCCACACCGACTTGGCGTTGCAAAACTCGCGGATGCCCAGGCCGGCAAGCTCGCGGCCGTAACCCGATCGTTTGACGCCGCCGAACCCTAATTCGGGGTAGGACACCGTCATTCCGTTGATGAAGACCTGCCCGGCCTCGATGTCGTCGATGAAGCGGCGCTGCTCGGCTTCGTCGTTGGTCCAGGCATTGGACCCCAGACCGAAGGTGGTGGCGTTGGCGATCTCGATGGCCTCGTCGATGCCGGAAGCCCGGTACATCGAGGCGACTGGGCCGAAGACCTCTTCGGTATACAACGCCATGTCCTGGGTGATGTCGGTGACCACCGTCGGCGGGTAGAACCACCCCTGCCGGTCCGGAATCTTGCCGCCGACGCGTACCTTCGCACCCGCGGCGACGGCGTCGTCGACTTGCTTGGCGATCTCGTCGCGGCCCGACTCGGTGGCCAGCGGACCCACGTCGGTGTCCGGGTCCGTCGGGTCGCCGACCTTCAGGGCCTGCATCCGCTCGGTGAACTTGTCGACGAACGCGTCGTAGATGTCGGTGTGGACGATGAACCGCTTGGCGGCGATACAGGACTGGCCGTTGTTCTGCACCCGCGCGGTGACCGCAGTCTTGACGGCCTCATCGAGGTCCGCGGACGGCATCACGATGAACGGGTCGCTGCCGCCGAGTTCCAGCACGGTGGGTTTGATTTCGTCGCCGCAGATGGCGGCGACCGATTGGCCGGCCGGTTCGCTGCCGGTCAGGGTGGCCGCCACGACCCGGGGGTCGCGCAGGATGCGCTCGACAACGCTCGACGACACCAGCAGCGTCTGGAAGCAGCCCTCCGGGAAGCCGCCGCGCGCGATGACGTCGGAAAGGTACAGCGCCGACTGCGGCACGTTGGAGGCGTGCTTGAGGATGCCGACGTTGCCGGCCATCAGGGCCGGCGCGGCAAACCGGACCGCCTGCCAGAGCGGGAAGTTCCACGGCATCACGGCCAGCACCACCCCGAGCGGCTGGTATCGGATATACGCCTTCGATGCGCCGACCTTTGCCGCGTCGGCGGGCTCGTCGGCCAGCAGCTTCTCGGCGTTCTCGGCGTAGTAGCGAAAGCCCGTGGCGCATTTGAGGGCTTCGGCTTTAGCTGATTTCAGGGTTTTGCCCATCTCCAGGGTCATCATGGCCGCGGTCTGGTCCGCCTCGGCCTCCAGCAGGTCAGCGGTGGCGTTGGCCCACTTGGCACGCTGGGCGAAGGTGGTGGAGTGGCGGTAGTCGAGGAACCGGTCGTGCGCACGGGCGATTGCCGCCTCGACTTCATCGTCTGTTGCTGGAGTAAAGGTCTTGACCGTCTCGCCGGTGGCCGGGTTGATCGTGGCGATGGACACGCTGGCCTCCTTAATCTGCGTCCGTCGGGGTACTGGGTAAAGCGTCCGGTGTCCAGCCTGCCACTATCGTGCTCCATGGGAGGTGCCGGATGAGTAAAGCCGCCGAGCTGATGGTCAAGTGCCTGGAGAACGAGGGCGTTTCCGTGGTCTTCGGGCTGCCGGGCGAGGAGAACATTCGTTTTGTGCAGGCGTTGGCGGCGTCGAACATTCGCTATGTGCTCACTCGCCACGAACAGGCGGCGTCGTTCATGGCCGAGATGTACGGGCGGGTCACCGGACGCGCGGCGGTGGTGTCGGCCACTCTGGGCCCGGGCGCCATCAACATGCAGCTCGGCGTGGCCGACGCCACCACGAACAGCACTCCGATGGTCGCGATCTCTGCGCAGGTCGGTCAGGATCGCCAGTTCAAGGAGTCGCACCAGTACGTCGATCTGGTGTCGATGTTCGCCCCGATCACCCGCTGGGCCGCCGGTATCCCGACCGTGCACGCCATACCGGAGATGATCCGCAAGGCGTTCAAACTCGCCGAGACCGAACGCCCGGCCGCGGTCTATCTCGCCGTACCGGAGCACATCGATGCCGATAGGGCCGACTACGACCTGAGGCCGTTGCCGCGCAACGTCGTCCGCGCCGACGCGCCGGCGCCCGGTCAGGTGGCACGAGCTATCGACATCCTGCGCAAGGCACAGCGGCCGGTGATGCTGGCCGGCCACGGCGCTGCCCGTTGCAACGCCACCGCGGCCGTGGTCCGGTTCTCCGAAGCACTCGGGATCCCGGTAGCCAACACCTTCCACGGCAAGGGCGTCATGCCCGACGACCACCCCAATAGCATCGGGACACTGGGGTTCATGCGGCATGACTACGTCAACTTCGGGTTCGATAACGCCGACGTCGTCATCGCGGTCGGCTACGAGCTGCAGGAATTCGATCCGGTCCGGATCAATCCACTTGCCGACAAGAAGATCATCCATAT
>DASYBR010000084.1:0-3284 GCA_036500645.1 Mycobacterium sp.
CCCAGGCTGTCCAGCCAGGTAGCGCGGATGGTGGTGTTCACGCCATCCGCGCTACGCGTGAGCGGGTCAGGGCAGCGTTGGCGGTGTTGCCGACAGGTCGCTGTCCACGCCGGTGAACTGCACCGGGTCGTTGACCATCGCGGTGACTCCGGTGCGGACCTTCTCCAGCCCGGCGAACATCGGCTCGTTGAGCAGACCGCCGCTGGGCGCGGAGGCGCTGGCGAAAACACCAATGGCGCGCTGCCGCCCGGCCAGGAACGAGGTGGAGATGTAGTCACCCACCATCACGCCGCGGGCGCCGACGGGGGCCAGCCAGCCCAGTTGCATCGGGTCGCTGAGCATCTGCGGCGCACTCCACGTGCGCCCGTTGTTCAGTGAGGACACAAACCCGACCTGGATCGTGCAAGTGCTGCCCACACAACCGGCCGGGGTCTCGGAGTAATAAGTCAGCGCGAGCTGAGTCAGGCCGCCTGCGGTGGTGGGGTTTACGGCCAGGCCAGGGATGAAGTGGTCGACGCCGGCACCGACGGGGTCGATCGGGATCCTGGCTACCGGCGACCAGGTGGCGCCGTCGGTGGAGCTGGTCATGACGAGGTCGTTGGCGGTGCCCCCTGGTTCGTAGCGGTTGTCCTGCCAGACGACGTAGACCACGCCGTCGCGGTTGATCTCGGCGGAGACCAGCAGCGCGCTGCGCAGCCCGGGGATCGGTTGCGTGGAGAACGTCGCGACCTCGACCGAGGCAGTCCAGGTCAGCCCGCCGTCCTCGGAGCTGAACGAGCGGATCTGCCCGTCGCGGCGATCAGCGTAGGGGACGATGACGCGGCCGCTGGGTTGCACCAGCGGCTGCCCACCGATGCCGCGCGCGTTGTCCGCCGTCGGAGTCGGCGGTCCCCAGGTCAGCCCGCCGTCGCGGGAGGTGGACATGAGCATGAGGCCGGCGTCGAACTCGGTGTAGCAGTTGCCGTAGAACGGGCTGCTCGGCGTGTTGTCGCAGACCGTCCAGTTCTTGTCGTAGGGGGCGCCGGTCGCCGCGACGGTGATCGGGTTGGACCAGGTCAGCCCACCGTCGGTGGACCGGCTGATCATGACGTCGACGGCACCGGATTCATGCAGGCCGAGCCAGGAGATGATCCATACCCGGTCGCGGGCGTCGAAGGCCACCGTCGAATCGCTGACGGCGGAGAACGGTCCCGCCGGTGTGGCCGCAGGCGTCGTCGACGGCAGGAAGCCGTGCGTCCAGGACACGCCGCCGTTGGTGCTGGTGGCCCAGCCGATGTTGCTGGCACCGCCGGTGACGGTGCGTCCGACCTGGAAGGCGGCCACCACGGTCGACCCCCAGGCGAAGGTGTCCGGTTCCACCTCTGTGGCGTGAGCGGCCGCCGGGGCACTGTCCGGTGAGTAAGGGTCGGAGCTGATCTGGGTGACGCCCGTCTGGGCAGCCTGCGCGGGCGTGGCCGCGGCGAACACTGCAGCCAACGGTGTGATCAACGCTGCGGCGAGCAGCGCTGCGCGCAAACCTGCCCGGCGTGCTCGCTGGTGCCGTGTTGTGGCGCCCGAACCGAGTAGGCGCGCGGTAATGATTGACATGACGCTCCTTTGCGAGACGGCCCCGGCGGGATCGGCGCGGACCACGAGCAGCCGGGGCCTGGGGTGAAGGTAGCCGCTGGCCCAGCCGCAGGCCGGTTCCTTGGGCGCGCCGCGATCGCTGGTGATCGACGGGCTTTCCCGCCGATCCGGTGGATGCCTCAGCCGAGCTGGCCGCGCAGCGCGAGGACGCGCTGCAGCGCGTGGATGGCCTCGCCTCGATCGAGCTGCCCGTCGGCGACCGCCGCCTGGAGCGCGGCGACCGCGTCCTGGCCCTGGCTGACGTCACGTGCGGAGCAGAGCACGATGTCCATGCCGGCCGCCGCGGCCGCCACCGCGCGCTCACCGGTGTCGCCGAAGTTCTGCAGCGCGCCGGCCTCAATCGCGTCGGTGATCGTCACCCCGCGGAACTTGAGTCGCCCGCGGAGTTCGCCGTGCACGATTCTCGGTGACAGCCCGGACGGCAGGTTCGGGTCGAGCGCCGGGTAAGTCGCCCAGGACGTCATGATCATGTCCACGTTGGCGTTGATGGCGTACGTGAAGGGCAACTCGTCGATGCTGCGCAGATCCGGCAACGACACGTCGAGCGTCACGGGCCCAAGGTCGGTGTTCTGGGCGCGGGTCGCGGCACCGAGCCCGGGGAAATGCTTGGCGGTTGTGACCACACCGAGCTTCTGCTGTGCGGCAATGGACGCGGCACCGCACTCACCGCAGACAACCGGATCCATGCTGTACGAGCGTCCGAACCGGTCGTCGAAGTTGCCGGCTTGCCGGTAGACGTCGAGTACCGGCGCGAGGTTGCAGTTCATCCCGGCGTCGAGCAAGTTCTGCGCTGCGCCGGTGCCCGCGGACTGCGCCGTGCCAACCGGGTCCGCCGACTCGCCGATCTGCTTCTCGGAGATCCCCGGAGCGCCGGGAAGCCGCTGCACGATGCCGCCCTCCTGGTCGGTCATCAGCAGCAGCGGGTATCCGGTGCCGCTGTCCGCCTGCGCCTGCGCCAACTCGCTGGTCACCGCTTGAATCTGGCTGCGGTCACTGCGGTTGATGTTCTCGCCGAAGAAGATCACCCCGCCGACCAGTCCGGCACGGATGGCGTCGAAGAGCGCCTGCGGCGGCGTGAGACCGGGATAGGACCAGATCACGCGCTGCCCGACCTGCTGTGCGGGGGAAAGCCCGAACGGTTCGGACCCCATCGTCTCGCTCGCCCCACCGGCCGGGACAGCGGCGAGTGCCCGCGCCGGCTTCATGAGCCCGGCGCCGACGAGCAGGGCCGCCCCGCCGACGAGCACACTGCGCCTGCTGCTGACGACCCGGTTGCCGGTTCCCGGAACCGCGTCGAAGTGGGTTGGAGCGCCACCGGAACCGTCGCCGATAGCCATTGCCGGCCTCCTCGCACAGTCGGGCCACCCGGAGCGGCCGGGTGCGGAACGTCCGTTTCGGCCGAAGCGGACGATCGGTTCGTGATTACATTGGCATTGACCAGTTTGAGCGTCAAGATCCGGAATGCGCTCGACAGAGTCGCGGCGCACGGCAAAGTCCGCGGCGGCCATCGTGCCGGTCGATAGAAATCCAGACTGGCGACTCCGTGTGCTCGGGATGCCGCTCCCGCGACGTGCCGGTCGCGGTCAATCAACATGCAACCGCGCACGTCGACAAACGCCGCTCGCGGCGCCTCGACCTCGTCCCAGCCAACGCTGGGC
>DASYBR010000085.1:0-5939 GCA_036500645.1 Mycobacterium sp.
GCTACGACATGCTGAACCGCTTCGAATACTGAGTTGTCACAGGTCGGAAGCCAGCCGCCGCAGAATGTCGGCCGCGGGTTCGGCGGTGGCGTTCCGGTACCCGGTGCCCGCCCACAGATGGACATAGTCGGGTTTGCCCGCCGCGGCGGCGGCTTTGCGCAATGGGCTGGTGAGGTAGTGAATCGCCGGATACCCCAGCGGTGCCTCGGCTTCGTGCGCGTCGATGAACGCATTGCGTAGGCCGCGGGCCGGCCGCCCGGTGAAGGCTCGCGTAATCACGGTCTCGGTGCGAGCCGGATCGGTGAGCGCCGCCTGGTGGGTGGCCGAGGCGCCACTTTCATTGGCGCGCAACAACACTGTGCCGACCACCGCCACCGTCGCCCCCGCACGGATAACGTCGGCAACCGCGCCGGAAGTGGCGAGCCCACCCGCGGCCATCACCGGCAGTGGGACCGTCGCGACGACTCGTTCAACGAGGTCGAGGATCGGGACCGGCGTCAATGGCTGCTGCGGTGACAGCGTGCCCGAGTGCCCGCCGGCGGCCGTCGCCTGTACGGCGAGCATGTCGACTCCGGCCTCATGGGCCGCTCTGGCCTCCTCGGGCGTCGTCACCGTTTGAACCACAACGCTCTTGACCCCTTGCAGCGCGGCGATCACACTGCGCGGCGGAATGCCGAAGGTGAACGACACCATCGGAACCGGATCGTCGAGCAGCAGCGCGATCTTCTCGTCGAATTTGTCGGTGTCCTCGATCGGCTCCGGCGGCAGCGTCAACCCGAATTGGTCCGCCTCGGCCTGAATGGTCGCGGCGTATACCCGATAACGCTCGCGGTCGACCGGCATCGGATTGGGAGCAAACACGTTGATGCCGAATGGGATTCCCTCGGCACGGACGCTTTTGATCTCGGCTTCGACGGCCTGGACGGTCTTGTACCCGGCGGCCAACATGCCCAGCCCGCCCGCGCTGGTCGCGGCCGATACCATCGCGACAGTGGTCGCGCCGCCCGACATCGGCGCGGCGACCAGCGGAACGGACATGCCAAACTCTGCCAACATCTCAGTGCCCTTTCGGTGGCCCGCGCGGATAGCGCCGTCTCGACAATATCGGCGATGATGCCGGTGCCGCAGCATTCCGCCCCGCCGCCGCACCTGGCAGGATGCTTGAGCGTGACGCGGCCCAACTTCCTCGTGATCGTTGCAGACGACCTCGGATTCTCCGATATCGGCGCTTTCGGCGGCGAGATCGATACGCCCAATCTCGATCGGCTGGCCCACGCGGGTATCCGGTTCACCGATTTCCATTCGGCGCCGGCGTGCTCGCCCACACGGTCGATGTTGTTGACTGGAACCGACCACCACGTCGCAGGCATCGGCACGATGGCCGAAGTCGTACCGCCCGGATTTCGAGGCGCCCCCGGCTACGAGGGTTATCTGAACGACCGCGTCGTGGCGTTGCCCGAGCTGCTGCGCGACGCCGGCTACCTGACGTTGATGTCGGGCAAATGGCACCTGGGGACCACCATCGAGACGTCGCCGTGGGCGCGCGGCTTCGAGCGATCGTTCGCCCTGTTGCCGGGCGGCGCCAGCCACTACGGCGGCTCGGCGGCCGTTGATTTCCTACCCGCGCCAACGCTTTACACCGAAGACGACCAGTTCGCCACGGTCGGCGACGACTTCTACTCATCGGACTCCTACGCCGACACGCTGCTGCGGTACCTGCGCGACCGGGCGCCGGAGGACGACCGTCCGTTCTTCGCCTACCTGCCCTTCCAGGCCCCGCACTGGCCGCTGCAGGCACCCGAGGAGTCCATCGCGAAATATCGTGGCCGGTACGACGCCGGCCCGGACGCACTGCGCGAGGAGCGTCTGACGGCGCTCAAGCGCCTCGGCCTGTGCCCACCTGACGTCGAACCGCATCCAGTCGTGCCCGACGGCGCCCCGGAGTGGGCCGACATGACCGCCGAAGAGCGTGCGCTGTCGGCCCGCAGCATGGAGGTCTACGCCGGGATGGTCGACCGGATGGATCAGAACGTCGGCCGAGTCGTCGATTACCTCGCCGAAACCGGTGAGCTCGACAACACGGTCGTCATCTTCTTGTCGGACAACGGCGCGGAAGGCGCGATCGTCGAGGCTATGCCGATTCTGGGTGACCTGATTGCCGCGCAGATCGAAAAGCATTGCGACAACAGCCTCGACAACGTCGGCGCCCCCAACTCGTTCATCTGGTACGGCCCGCGCTGGGCGCAGGCGGCCACCGCGCCGTCGCGGCTGCACAAGGCGTTCACCACCGAAGGCGGCATCCGGGTGGTCGGGTTCCTCACGTGGCCGGGCTTTTCCCGCCAGCAACAGATCGGCACGGCGTTCACGACCGTGATGGACATCGTCCCGACCGTGCTGGAGCTGGCCGGCACGGCGCATCCGGGCACGGCCTACCGGGGTCGCGAGGTGGAACCCGTGCGCGGCCGTTCGCTGGTGGGGTACTTATCGGGCGCCGCGGAGACCGTACACGAGGCCGACACCAGCACGGGTTGGGAGTTGTTCGGCCGCCGCGCCGTTCGTCAGGGCGACTGGAAGGCGCTTTACCTGCCCGCACCGTACGGTCCGGGCAGCTGGCAACTCTACGACCTGGCTACCGATCCGGGCGAGATCCACGATCTGGCCGCTTCACAGCCCGACAAGCTCGCTGAGCTGCTGGCGCTCTGGGACCGCTATGTCGAAGAAAACGGCGTGCTCCTCGAGCCCGTCTCAGTTTTCGACGCCGACCTTTAGAGCGTCCCGGCGGACCCGCCACCGCCTCTATGCTTAGGCGCTAATGGCGGAGACAACGACGTGCGCGATCGTCGGCGGTGGCCCCGCCGGGATGGTCCTTGGGTTGCTGCTGGCCCGGGCCGGCGTGGAGGTCACGCTGTTGGAGAAGCACGGCGACTTCTTGCGGGACTTTCGCGGCGACACGGTGCACCCGACGACGATGCGGCTCCTCGACGAATTGGGCCTATGGGAGCGTTTTGCGGACCTGCCCTTCACCGAGGTGCGCAAGGCGGAATTCGAATCGAACGGCCACTCGGTGACGTATGTCGATTTCGAGCGCCTGCGTCAGCCGCATCCCTTCGTCGCGATGGTGCCGCAATGGGATCTGCTGAAGCTGCTCGCCGATGCCGCGAAACCCGAGCCGAACTTCGCCTTGCGCCTGAACACCGAGGTCACCGGTCTCGTCTGGGAGTCAGGCACAGTTGCCGGGGTGCGCTACCGGGCGCCCGAGGGGTCCGGCGAACTGCGGGCCGACCTGACGGTCGCGTGCGACGGCCGGTGGTCGATCGTGCGTCAGGCGGCCGGACTGAAGGCGCGCGACTACCCGGTGAAGTTCGACGTGTGGTGGTTCAGGCTGCCGCATGAGGAAGACACAAAATTCTCGTTCGTCCCCCGCGTTGGTCCCGGCAAGGCGCTCGCCGTGATTCCGCGCGAGCGTTACTTCCAGATCGCCTACCTCGGGCCGAAGGGCACCGACGCCCAGTTGCGCGCGCGAGGTATCGACGCGTTCCGCGGGGAGGTCGCCGCGCTGCTGCCCCACATGCCCAGTTCTGTCGCGGCGCTGACATCCATGGATGACGTCAAACATCTGGACGTCCACGTGAATCGGTTGCACCGCTGGCACACCGAGGGGCTGCTCTGCATCGGCGACGCCGCGCACGCGATGTCCCCGCTGGGCGGCGTCGGCATCAACCTGGCGATCCAGGACGCCGTGGCGGCCGCAACCGTATTGGCCGAACCGCTACGACGACACCGGGTCACCGGGCGCGAACTGGCCGCCGTCCGCCGCCGGCGTGTGTTTCCGACGGCGGTGACCCAAGCGGTTCAACAGGTGTTACACCGGAGGCTGCTCGGGCCGATGCTGCGCGGTGCGGACCCCACCCCGCCGGGGGCCCTGTTCACCCTGATGAAGCGGCTGCCCTGGCTATCGGTTGTGCCCGCCTACTTTATCGGCGTCGGGGTCAGACCCGAGCACGCGCCGCCGTTCGCCCGTCGAGGACCTGGTGACCACAATGACTGAATCTGAAAACGCAAACCCGTTGCGAATCGGCATTCTTGGCGCCGCCCGCATCGCTCCGGCCGCGCTCATCAGCCCGGCCCAGGAGAACGCCGCCGTCGCCGTTACCGCGATCGCCGCTCGAGACGTGGCCCGGGCGCGGACCTATGCCGCCAAATACGGGATCGCCTCGGTGCACGGCAGCTACGAGGCGCTGCTCGACGACCCGGACATCGACGCGATCTACAATCCACTGCCAAATGGGTTGCACGGCAAATGGACCCGGGCGGCACTGGCCGCCGGCAAACACGTGCTGTGCGAAAAGCCGTTTACCGCCAACGCGGCCGAAGCCCGCGAGGTCGCCGAGCTGGCAGCGAATTCGGACCGGGTGGTCATGGAGGCCTTCCACTATCGCTACCACCCGCTGACTTTGCGCGCCGAAGAGATCATCGCCTCGGGGGAGTTGGGCAAGCTCAAGCGCGTGGAGGCAGCGCTGTGCTTCCCCCTGCCGAAGTTCTCCGACATCCGTTACAACTATTCGCTTGCCGGCGGCGCGACGATGGACGCGGGGTGCTATGCGGTCCATATGGCCCGCACGCTCGGCGGGTCGACCCCCGAAGTCGTTTCCGCGCAGGCGAAATTGCGTGATCCACAGATCGACCGGGCGATGACGGCCGAGCTGCAGTTCGCGGCAGGCCACACCGGCCGGGTGCGTTGCTCGATGTGGTCGTCGCGGTTGCTGCAGATCAGCGCTCGCGTGATCGGTGACGCCGGGGAACTGCGCATCTTCAACCCCGTGATGCCGAAATATTTTCACCAGCTCACGGTCCGGTCGCCAAGTGGCAGACGGGTGGAGCGCTTCAGACACCGCGCCTCCTACGCGTACCAGCTCGACGCATTCGTGGCGGCCGTGCTGCGCGGCGAACCGGTGAAGACAACCCCGGAGGATGCCATTGAGAACATGGCCGTCATCGATGCGATCTATCGCACCGCCGGGCTCCCACTGCGCTACCCGAGCTGAATCCGTGCGCGCGTTCGCTTGCCCCGCTTGCCGAGGCTTCGCCCCATTCGAATCGCGACGCTGCCCGAACTGCTCGGTCGAGATCGGGTTGCATGTCCCGAGTCGCACCATGGTGGCGACCTCATCGGGCAGAGCTGTCATCGACGATCAAACATGGATCGCCTGCACCAGGTCGGACATCTTGGACTGCAACTGGTTGGTTCCCGAGCGACAGGAATTGGGCGGCCCACACGGACGCTGTCTCGCCCATTCACTGATCCGTCGTCAGCCCGAGGCCGACGACACCATCGCGATGGAAAAGTTGGCATCGACCGCGTTTGCGCTGCGGCGGTTGATCTATCAACTCATCGACATCGGCCTGCCCGTCGACCCGTACTGGCGTCGAGAGGGCGGGCTGGCCTTTGATCTGCTGTCCAGCTACAGCGGCGGTGAGCGGGTGGTGATCGGGCACGCCGGCGGGGTGATCACCATCGACCTGGTCGAGTCGCTGGACGCCTACCGGGAATCGCTGCGTGTGCACCTCGGCGAGCCCTACCGCACCATGCTGGGCCATTTCCGCCACGAGGTCGGCCACTATTACCAGAACATCCTCGTGGAAAACGGTTCCGGTGCGGCGCGCTATCTCGACGAGTGCCGCGAAATCTTCGGCGACGAGCGGGCGGATTATCAGCGGGAGATCGCACGACATTACAAATTCGGCGCCCCGGCCGACTGGGGCGACTCCTATATCTCCGAATACGCGACGATGCACCCCTGGGAGGACTTCGCGGAGTGCTTCGCGCACTATCTGCACATCACCGACATCGTCGACACGTCCTGTGAAGCGGGACTGGTCCTGCACGCCGACAGGGTTCGCTTCTCCTTTCCCCGCGACATCGCGCCGCTCGCGTCGTA
>DASYBR010000086.1:0-27324 GCA_036500645.1 Mycobacterium sp.
GGGCTGTTCGCCCATTAAAGCGGCACGCGAGCTGGGTTTAGAACGTCGTGAGACAGTTCGGTCTCTATCCGCCGCGCGCGTCAGAAACTTGAGGAAACCTGTCCCTAGTACGAGAGGACCGGGACGGACGAACCTCTGGTATACCAGTTGTTCCACCAGGAGCACGGCTGGATAGCCACGTTCGGACAGGATAACCGCTGAAAGCATCTAAGCGGGAAACCTTCTCCAAGATCAGGTTTCTCACCCTTTTAGAGGGATAAGGCCCCCCGCAGACCACGGGATCGATAGGTCAGACCTGGAAGCCCAGCAATGGGTGCAGGGAACTGGCACTAACCGGCCGAATACTTACCAACACACAATCGCAACCACAGTCCAGACCCACGATATTATTTATCGTGGACACCACACCCCCCACCGATACTAAATTTAAATAGAGTTACGGCGGCCACAGCGACAGGGAAACGCCCGGTCCCATTCCGAACCCGGAAGCTAAGCCTGTCAGCGCCGATGATACTGCCCTTTCGGGTGGAAAAGTAGGACACCGCCGAACATACACAAAAACACCCCCGGCAACGGGGGTGTTTTTGCATTTACAAATTGTTAGTCGAATAGGGTTAAATTCGCCGGCGCGCGGCTTTTTTCCAATTCGAGCAGAGTGAGTTTCCTGTCGATCCCGCCGCCGTAACCCGTGAGCTTTCCGTTGGCGCCGATGACGCGATGGCACGGAACGACGATGGCGATGGGATTGTGCCCGTTAGCCAGTCCGACTGCGCGTGCCGAACCTGGCGCTCCGACCTGCTCGGCTATTTCTCCGTAGGAACGGGTTTCGCCATACGGGATCGTGAGCAACGCCTTCCACACTCGTTGCTGGAACACCGTGCCTTGCAGATCGAGCTCGAGGTCGAAGTCGGTCAGCTCGCCGGCAAAATACGCGTTGAGTTGCTCGACGGCGTCGGCGAACACGTTGTCGTCGTGTGTCCACCCGGTGCGGCTCGGCTCGTACGTTTGGTCGACCATTCGCAGGTTCGTCAAAGCCGAATTGCGGCCGGCCAGGGTCAACGGTCCGATTGGGCTGTCGATAGTGCGGTAATTAATCATGCAACCTCCTGTGGTGGCCAGTCATTCACCGGATGCTCGAGGGTGGTCCACAGATGTTGGACGGCGTAGGAACGCCAAGGGCGCCAGCGCGCACTGTGCTCGCTGAGCTGCCGCTCCTGCATGGGCAGGCCCAACTGCTTGGCGGCCAGCCGAAGGCCAAGATCGCTGGCGGGAAACGCATCTGGATCACCCAGGCCGCGCATCGCGATGATCCCCGCGGTCCACGGGCCGACGCCGGGCAACGCCAGCAACTGGCTACGCGCGCTTTCCCAGTCGCTTCCGGCGTCAAGCGCGATGCTGCCGTCGGCGAGGCCGGCGATGAGCGAGCTCAGCGTCCGCTGGCGGGCTTTGGGTAGGGCCAGGTGCACGGGATCGATCTCGGCGAGCTCTTCCACCGCCGGGAAGGTGTGCGTCAATCCGCCCGATGCGTCGTGAACGGGCCGCCCGTATGCGGCGACCAGCCGGCCCGCGTGCGTCCGCGCGGCCTTGAGCGACACCTGTTGGCCCAGCACCGTCCGGATGGCCAGCTCGTTTTCGTCCACCGTGCGCGGTATGCGTTGTCCTGGCGCCTTGGCGACTACCGGAGCCAACCTGGGGTCGCCGCTCAACACCTCGACCACCGCTTCGGGATCGGCATCGAGATCCAGCAGGCGCCGGCAGCGCGCCGTGGCGGTCGCGAGGTCGCGGAAGTCGTCGAGCACAAGCACGCACCGGACATGATCGGGCGCGGGTGTCAGGCTGACCAAGCCGTTGCCGGATGGCAGCCGCAACGTGCGCCGGTACGCACCGTCACGGATCTCCTCGCAGCCCGGTACCGCGCTGGCGGCCAGATGGCCGAACACACCCTCGTGGGCGAACGGGGTGCGTACCGGCAGCCGGAGCGACACGGATCCTGCTGACGTGCCCTCAGTCCCGAACCGGGACGCCGCGCGTTTGCGCAGCACCGACGGCGTGTTCTCAAACACCGATCGCACCGTGTCGTTGAACTGGCGGATGCTGGAAAACCCAGCGGCGAAGGCGATGTCGCCGAGCGGCAACTCCGTGGTCTCGATCAAGACCCGGGCGGTCTGGGCGCGTTGTGCGCGTGCCAGAGCGAGCGGGCCGGCGCCGAGCTCGGCCTGCAAGAGCCGTTCCAGCTGGCGGGCGGTGTAGCCGACGTGGGCGGCCAGGCCGCTGACCCCGTCGCGGTCTACTGTGCCGTCGGCAATGAGCCGCATCGCGCGGGCGACGACATCGTGGCGCACGTTCCATTCCGGAGAGCCGGGCGAAGCGTCCGGACGGCACCGCTTGCAAGCTCGAAAGCCCGTCCGCTGGGCGGCCGCGGCCGTCGGATAGAAGCGCACGTTGCGTGCGAACGGCGGGCGAACCGGGCAACTCGGGCGGCAATAGATCCGTGTCGTGAGTACCGCGGTAACGAACCAGCCGTCGAACCGGGCGTCCTTGGACTGGACGGCCCGGTAGCAGCGTTCGAAGTCGTCGTGCACGCTTCAAGGCTTACACCCGCGCACCGACAAGACTGGCGGAAAAACGACATCGCAGTCCTTTTGACAGGGCCTGCAGCTTCTCAATCGGCCCGGGGAGCGGCGTGTCGACGGTGTGGACATGAACACGTTTCGTCACCCCCGCCCGCGGGCAGCAGGTCGAACTGCGGTCGAAAGACCTGTGAGGGTAGGCCCCCAGTCCCACGGCGGCGAGCAAGACTGCCCCCACGAGCTGCGACCTCCACCCCGGACACCTACCGCCGGACCTTCACTATCGCACCGGCGACGTAAGGCCTAGGCGAGTCACGAGTTGAACAACTGCGTCATCTTCGCGAGGAGTTGCCAGATGCCGTACGCGAACGGAAGGGCCACCCACAACCAGGCCAGCGCGATCAGAGCCGGGTGGGCGCCCCGGTCGTTGATTGGATCGGTCATAGTTGTTTCTCCGGCTGCGGGTCGGGAACCGGCTCGGGTTCCAACAGGGCGTCATCGGTCGGGGCGTGGTCGTGGTGTTTAGCCGCTACCGGCTTGATCAGCTCATTGCAGATCATGCCGACGACCAGGAGAGCGATCATCACCACGAACGACATGATGTAGAGGTCTGGGCCGTGCTTGCCGGCCGCCTTCTGCGAGTCCGCGATGGCGTTCACAATGAGCGGGCCCAGGACCCCGGCGACCGACCACGCGGTGAGTAACCTGCCATGGATCGCGCCAACCTCGTACGTGCCGAACAAGTCACGCAGGTACGCCGGGATCGTCGCGAATCCCGCACCATAGAACGACAGAATGAACAGAGTGCTCAGCAGAAAGATGACCTTGTTGGAGTTGGTCGTCAAGGCAAGCGTCACATACAACAGCGCGCCGCCGCCGAGGTAAAGCCGATAGATGTTCTTGCGGCCCAGCACATCTGACAGTGACGACCAGCCGATCCGGCCGAGCATGTTGGCCAGCGACAGCAGCGCGACGTACCCGGCGGCCGTTGAGGCCAGCACCACCCCGCGCGGGACGACCGGGAAGAAGTCCTGATAGATCGGCGAGGCTTTCTCAAGGATGCCGATCCCGGCGGTCACGTTGAAGCAGAGCACCACCCAGAGCAGCCAGAATTGGGGCGTCTTGATCGCGTTGGCCGCGGACACACCCGCTGTGGTGATTAACGCTCCAACCTTGTGCGGCTTGGGCTCCCAGTTGCTCGGTGCCCATCCCGGTGCAGGCACCCGGATCAACAGGCAGCCCATCGACATAAACACCGCGTAGGTGCAGCCCATCACGAGGAAGGTCGTGGCGACTCCGGCGGTGCTGGTACGACCGAATGCGGTAAGGAGGCTATTCGACCACGGCGACGCGATCAAAGCTCCGCCGCCAAATCCCATGATTGCCAAGCCGGTTGCCATGCCCGGGCGGTCCGGAAACCACTTGATCAGCGTGGACACCGGCGAGATGTATCCGATACCCAGACCGATGCCGCCGACCACGCCATAGCCCAATAGGACCAGCCAGTATTCATGGACCGAAACGCCGAATCCCGCGATCAGGAGTCCGCTGCAGAAGCAGACCGTGGCAACGAACATTGCCCAGCGGGGTCCGTAGTGGTCCACGCGGGTGCCGAACGCGGCGGCCGAAATGCCCAGCATCACGATGCCGATCGTGAACGGGAGTGCGCTGACGGTACCCGAGATGTGTAGCGATTTCTCCAGCGGGATCTTGAAGACGCTCCAGGCATATACCGAGCCGATGGCCAGATGGATGGACAGCGCGGCAGGAGGAACCAACCAGCGACTCCATCTCGGTCCTGCGATGATCGTGGAGCGGTCCAGCAAGCCAGAGACGGTCACCATGCATCCTTCGACGGTCGCCGGGCCGTAGGCCGGCCCGCCGTCACTATCGGCGCTGCGCGATCCTCGGGTCAATTCGCTTTTTTCTATTGTGCGATAACGGATTTCTATCGAAGGTGTTCGCGCCGGGTCCCCGTCCTTGCAAGTGAACTACTCGTTACAGGAGCGCAAATCTCTGACGTCGTTGTGTGTAAACCCTTTTCGGGATCTCCGTGCGGATACCCTGTCAGGTCTGTTGGGTGGCGTCGGCCAGCGAGGCCAGCCGGGTCGGACGCTCATGTCCGCGAAGAGTCACGGTGTCGCCCAAAGTCCAAGCGGCGCGCTCGCTTTCGCTCGCGCCGTCGAGTGTGTCGGCGGTAGTCAGCAGCCGGGCGGGGTGTGACTTGGCGAGCTCGCACAGCCGGGCGGCCTCGTTGACGGGCTCGCCGATGACCGTGTATTCGAAGCGTTCCCTGGCGCCGACGTTGCCGGCGACGACCTGCCCCGCCGCCACACCGATGCCGGCCTGGCACTCGGGCATTTCGCTGCTCAACCTCTGGGCGATGGCGCGCGCGGCCCCCAACGCCTCATCTTCAGGGCTATCAAGGTGATTCGGCGCTCCGAAGATGGCCAGCGTCGCATCGCCCTCGAACTTGTTGACCAGCCCGCAATGGCGATCCACCTCTTCGACCACTATCCCGAAGAACTGGTTGAGCACCGCGACCACCTCGGCCGGAGGGCGACTGGTCACCAGCTGGGTGGAGCCGACGATGTCGATGAATACGACGGCGACGTGGCGCTCTTCGCCGCCCAGTTTGGGTCGCTCGCGTTCTGCGGCCAGGGCCACTTCGCGTCCCACGTGGCGGCCGAAGAGGTCGCGGACCCGTTCGCGCTCACGCAGACCGTCGACCATCGAGTTGAACCCACGTTGCAGCTCACCGAGTTCCGTGCCGTCGAACACCACCAGGTCGCCGCGCAGGTCGCCCCGCTCCACGCGTTGCAGAGCCGCGCGCACGACGCGTACCGGTGTTGTGGTGAGCCAGGCCAAGATCCACGTCAGGAGGCACCCGAAGATCAACGTTGCGATCGATATGACCACCACGCCGACCGCGAACTGCGTCTCGGACATGTTCTTCAACAGGAGCTGGAAGAAGGCCACCATGGAGATGCCGATGATCGGGAGGCCCGAGCCGAGGAACCAGACCGTCATCGTCCGGCCCATGATGCCGGCCGTCAGCCGCCGCGGCGGCCGTCCCGCCTCGAGCGCCTGCGCCGCGACCGGACGCAGCGCGAACTCGGCGAGCAGATAACTGCTCGTGGCGACCAACACGCCGCAGATGCTCACCGCGATGAGGAAGCGTGGAATGAACAGCGTGTTGACCATCCCGTAGAGCGTCGTCAACAAGACGGCCCCGACGCCCCACAGGACGAGGTCGACAAGTGCGATTCGCCACGGGGCTATGAAGGTGTTGCGCTCGTCGGCGGGCGTCGGCTTGCGCCCCTCGATCGCCCAACGCAGTGCGAGCACCGTCCGGCGGGTGATCCAGTAGACGCCCACCGTCAACGCCAATGCGACATACGCGGGGGCGGCCACGAACGTGATCCACGCCGGCGCGTCGTCGAACACGCTCGGTTCCGGAATGGCGACCGTCACCAACAGCAGCGCGACCCCGATCCCGATCAGGTTGGCCCCCAGGACGAGGACGGTCATGATGACCTGGATGCGCACCCGGCGGCGCCGCTGGCTTTCCGACACCCGTCCGAGCAACAGGGAGCCGTACGCCGGGGTCTCCGGCAACCGACCGCTCTGACGGGTGACCTTCTCGAGCACCCGGCCTATTCGCTGTGCCACGGACTGGTTGGCCGACATGGTGGCGTCAGCCTAATTTGTCACCCACGCCCTAAGGTGAGTCGGGTGCGTCTAGTGATCGCCCAGTGCACTGTCGATTACGTCGGCCGGCTTACCGCGCATCTGCCCTCGGCGCGCCGACTGCTCTTGTTCAAGGCCGACGGGTCGGTCAGCGTGCACGCCGACGACCGCGCCTACAAGCCGCTGAACTGGATGAGCCCGCCGTGCTGGCTGACCGAAGAGTTCGCCGATCAGGCGCCCGTGTGGGTGGTGCAGAACAAGGCGGGCGAACAGCTGCGGATCACGGTCGAGGAGATCGAGCACGACTCCAGCCACGACCTGGGCATCGACCCGGGATTGGTCAAGGACGGCGTCGAAGCCCACCTACAGGCGTTGCTCGCCGAGCATGTCCAGCTGCTCGGGGATGGGTACACCCTGGTTCGCCGCGAGTACATGACCGCTATCGGGCCCGTCGATCTGCTCTGCCGTGACGAACGAGGCGGCAGCGTCGCGGTCGAAATCAAACGGCGTGGGGAGATCGACGGCGTCGAGCAGCTCACCCGCTATCTCGAGTTGCTTAATCGCGACAGCGTTCTCGCGCCGGTGAAGGGGGTGTTCGCTGCCCAGCAGATCAAACCTCAAGCGCGCACCCTGGCAGTCGATCGCGGTATCCGTTGTGTGACACTGGATTACGACCAGATGCGGGGAATGGACAGCGACGAATACCGGCTGTTCTGAGGTCCGGAGATTAGACTGGCCGCATGGTTCGGCGCCGCACTCCGCCACGTCGGCAGCGGCCGTCAGCGGCGCTGCCGGCACTGCGCCGAATAGAAATGGGCCCCGACGGTCACGAGTACGAAGTCCGCGCGGTGGCTGCGGCCCGTGCGGTCAAGACCTACCGCTGCCCGGGTTGTGATCACGAAATACGTTCCGGTAGCGCACATCTGGTGGTGTGGCCGACCGATGCGACGCTTGGCCCGGGGTCAGTCGACGATCGGCGACATTGGCACACCCCGTGCTGGACACACCGCGCTACCCGCGGTCCGACCCGGAGGTGGTCTTGAGGCCTAGGTCTTCAGGAAGCAGGCTCGACGAGTTCGATGAGAACTCCGCCGCCATCCTTAGGGTGAATGAAGTTGATCCGCGAGTTTGCGGTGCCGCGCCGTGGCGCGTCGTAGATCAGGCGAATGCCCTGTGAGCGGAGACGCTCGACCAAAGCGTCGAGGTCGCTGACGCGAACGGCCATCTGCTGGATGCCGGGTCCGCGTTTGTCGAGGAACTTCGCGATGGTCGAGGAGTCGTCGATCGGCGCCATCAGTTGAATCTGAGCGGTGCCGGCCGGGGCGCCGCGCACGGCGAGCATCGCCTCGCGGATTCCCTGGTCCTCGTTGACTTCCTCGTGCACGACGATCATGCCGAGCTGGTCGTGGTACCACCGTTTGGCCGCGTCGAGGTCGGCCACAGCGATGCCGACGTGATCGATCGCAGTCACCAGCGCGCTGGCCAGAACCTGACGGGCGTCAACTTGATCGGTCGTCATCACATAAAGGTAACCTGGCGGCAAAGATTGCGCTTCTCCGGTAGGCCAGATGGGCCGTCCAGGGAGCACTTAGTAGGCCTTAGGAGATAGTGATGACGACGTCGGTGATCGTTGCTGGAGCACGGACGCCCATTGGCAAGTTGATGGGTTCGCTGAAGGACTTCTCGGGCAGCGATCTGGGCGCGATCGCGATCGCGGGCGCGCTGGAGAAGGCGAACGTGCCGGCCTCGCTGGTCGAGTACGTGATCATGGGCCAGGTGCTGACGGCCGGGGCCGGCCAGATGCCCGCCCGCCAGGCGGCGGTCGCGGCAGGGATCGGCTGGGATGTGCCGGCGCTGACCATCAACAAGATGTGCCTGTCCGGCATCGACTCCATCGCACTGGCCGACCAGCTCATTCGCGCCGGCGAGTTCGACGTGGTGGTGGCCGGTGGTCAGGAGTCCATGACCAAGGCCCCTCATTTGCTGATGGACAGCCGTTCGGGCTACAAGTACGGCGACGTCACGGTGCTGGACCACATGGCCTACGACGGCCTGCATGACGTGTTCACCGACCAGCCGATGGGCGCGCTCACCGAGCAACGCAACGATGTCGACAAGTTCACTCGCCAGGAGCAGGACGAGTACGCTGCGCGGTCGCACCAGAAGGCGGCCGCGGCATGGAAGGACGGCGTCTTCACCGACGAAGTGGTGCCGGTCAATATCCCGCAGCGCAAGGGTGATCCGCTGCAGTTCAGCGAGGACGAGGGGATTCGCGCGAACACCACGGCCGAGTCGCTGGCCGGTCTCAAGCCGGCATTCCGCAAGGACGGCACCATCACCGCCGGTTCGGCGTCGCAGATTTCCGACGGCGCGGCGGCGGTGGTGGTGATGAACAAGGCCAAGGCGCAAGAGCTGGGCCTGAGCTGGCTGGCCGAGATCGGTGCGCACGGTGTCGTGGCCGGCCCGGACTCCACCCTGCAGTCGCAGCCGGCCAACGCCATCAAGAAAGCGCTGAGCCGTGAGGGCATCGCCATCGACCAGCTCGATGTCGTGGAGATCAACGAGGCATTCTCGGCGGTCGCGCTGGCCTCTACCCGCGAACTCGGTATCGATCCCGAAATCGTCAACGTCAACGGCGGTGCGATTGCTGTCGGGCATCCCATCGGAATGTCAGGGGCGAGGATCACGCTGCATGCGGCCCTGGAACTGTCGCGCCGCGGGTCCGGGTACGGCGTTGCTGCCCTGTGTGGGGCCGGCGGGCAGGGCGACGCCCTGATTCTGCGGGCCGGTTAGCCAGACCCTGACGCTTGGTCGGCGTTGCTGGCACAGGGCGTGCGCGGTGAATTGTGATCTTCGTCATACGAGTCGGTCGCGCCGCCCTTTGCCGGGCTGTCCAGCCCGGCCCTGCCTCGACCTAAGAGTCACCGCCACCGGCTGGATCGCTTGCCGGAGCGCATGACAAACTTGACGGCGTGACGCGTCCGCGACCCTCAGTAGGCCCCGCGATGGCGGGTGCGGTCGATTTGTCCGGGCTCAAGCAGCGAGCCCAACAGCCGCCCGCAAGCGCCGGCGGTGGCGCACCGCCGCCCGTCGAGGGCGCCCCGGGAGCCACCGCGATCACCGAGGCCAATTTCGAGAACGAAGTACTGCTTCGGTCCGAAGAGATACCGGTCGTGGTGGTGCTGTGGTCACCGCGCAGTGACGTGTGCGTCCAGCTGGTCGAGACGCTGGCAGACCTGGCCGCCGAGGACAACGGCCAATGGTCGTTGGCGACGGTCAACGTCGATGTGGCGCCCAGGGTGGCGCAGATATTCGGGGTCGACGCCGTCCCGACCGTCGTGGCTTTGGCCGCCGGGCAGCCGTTGTCCAGTTTCGAAGGCGTGCAACCGCCCGACCAATTGCGCCGCTGGCTGGACTCGCTGCTGCAGGCGACGGCCGGCAAGCTAAGAGGCGCAACCGGTTCCGAGGAGCCTGCGGAAGTCGATCCGGTCCTGGCCGCCGCGCGTCAACAACTCGAGGACGGCGACTTCGAGGCCGCCAAGAATTCGTATCAGGCGATTCTGGATGCCGACCCGGACAGCACCGAAGCCAAGGGCGCGATTCGGCAGATCGACTTCCTCAGCCGCGCAACCGCGCAACGCCCCGACGCCGTCGATGTCGCCGATGCCGCACCAAGCGACATCGAGGCGGCCTTCGCCGCGGCCGATGTGCAAATCCTCAATCAGGACGTCGGTGCGGCGTTCGAGCGTCTCATCGCGTTGGTGCGCAGCACAACCGGGGATGAGCGCACTCAGGTGCGCACGCGGTTGATCGAACTGTTCGAGCTCTTCGATCCGTCCGATCCGGAGGTCGTCGTCGGGCGGCGCAACCTCGCCAACGCGCTGTACTGAAAGCGCTACTCGGGTTCCAGCCACAAGGCCGACGTGGGCGGCAGCACCAGCAGCGCTGACGCCGGGCGGCCATGCCACGGGTCCTCGGTCGCGTCCACCCCACCGAGGTTGCCGATTCCGGAACCGTTGTAGATCGTTGCGTCGGTGTTGACCACCTCGCGCCAACGGCCGGCGGCCGGCAGGCCGAGGCGGTACCCGCTGTGCTCGGCACCGGCGAAGTTGAACACGCACGCCATCACCGAGCCGTCCTTGCCGTAGCGCAGGAAGCTCAAGACGTTGTTGGCGGAGTCGTTGGCGTCGATCCACGAATAGCCGTCGGGGACGGTGTCTTGGCTCCACAGCGCCGGGTGGCTGCGGTAGACGTCGTTGATGTCGCGCACCAGGCGCAGGATTCCGTTGGAGAAGCCCTGCTCGTCGAGCTGCCACCAATCCAGTCCGCGCTCTTCGGACCACTCGGCGCGCTGACCGAATTCCTGTCCCATGAACAGCAATTGCTTACCGGGGTGTGCCCACTGGTAGGCGAGCAGGCTGCGCAGGCCGGCGGCTTTGACGTGGTTGTTGCCGGGCATCCGGCCCCACAGCGTGCCCTTGCCATGCACCACCTCGTCGTGACTGATGGGCAGCACGTAGTTCTCGCTGAACGCGTACAGCATCGAGAAGGTCATCTCGTGGTGATGGAAGGTTCGGTAGATCGGATCCCGGCTGATGTAATCCAGGGTGTCGTGCATCCAGCCCATGTTCCACTTCATGGAAAAGCCAAGGCCACCAATGCTCGTCGGCCGCGTAACGCCCGGCCATGAGGTGGACTCCTCGGCTATGGTGACGATGCCCGGAGCGGCTTTGTGCGCCGTCGCGTTCATCTCCTGCAGGAACTGCACGGCCTCCAGGTTCTCCCGACCGCCATAGATGTTCGGGGTCCAGCCGCCCTCGGGGCGCGAATAGTCCAGGTACAGCATCGACGCCACCGCGTCCACCCGCAGGCCGTCGACGTGGTATTCCTCGAGCCAATACAACGCATTGGCCACCAGAAAGTTGCGAACTTCAGCACGGCCGAAGTCGAAAACGTAAGTGCCCCAGTCGAGTTGTTCTCCTCGCTTGGGGTCGGCATGCTCATAGAGTGCGGTGCCGTCGAAGCGCCCGAGCGCCCATGCATCCTTCGGGAAGTGCGCCGGTACCCAGTCCACCAGTACACCGATGCCCGCCTGGTGCAGGGCGTCGACCAGCGCGCGGAACTCGTCGGGTGTGCCGAATCGCGACGTCGGCGCGTAGTACGACGTCACCTGGTATCCCCACGACCCGGCGAACGGGTGCTCGGCGACGGGAAGCAGCTCCACGTGGGTAAACCCGTGCTCCACAACGTAATCCGTTAGCTCACGGGCAAGTTGGCGGTAGTTGAGGCCGGGCCGCCACGAGCCGAGGTGAACCTCGTAGGTGCTCATCGGCTCGAAAACCGGGTTGGTCTGGGCGCGTTGCACCATCCAATCGGCGTCTTCCCAGGTGTACTCGCTTTGCGTCACCCGGGATGCGGTGTGCGGGGGCACCTCGGTGGCAAACGCCATCGGGTCGGCCCGCTCGGTCACGACACCGTCGGCGCCGTGCACGCGAAACTTGTACAGGCCTCCCAGGTGGAAGCCGGGCCAGAACAGCTCCCACACGCCCGACGAACCCAGCACCCGCATCGGGGCCTCGTTGCCGGTCCAGCCGTTGAACTCGCCGATCAGGGTGATGCCCTTCGCGTTGGGTGCCCACACCGCGAACGACACCCCGTTGACGACGCCGTCGGCCGTGGTGAACGAGCGGGGATGTGCGCCAAGGACTTCCCAGAGTCGCTCGTGGCGACCCTCGCCGAACAGATGAAGGTCGACTTCACCCAGGGTAGGCAGAAATCGGTAAGCGTCGGCGACAGTGTATGCGTCGGAACCCTCGTATCTGATCTGCAGCCGGTAGTCGATCAGGTCGGTGAAAGGCAAGGCCACGGCGAACAGCCCCGAGTCGATGTGCTGCATGAGGAACCGGTCGTCACCGACGAGTGCCACGACCTCCGCCGCGTGCGGGCGGAACGCCCGGATGACGGTGTGGTCGCCGTATTCATGGGCACCCAGAACGCTGTGCGGGTTGTGATGTGTGCCGGCTACCAGACGCGACAGGTCGGCGGGGTCGGGCGCCAGGTGCGTGCCGGCGAGTTGGTCGGCTTGGCTCATTTCCCTTTTCACCTCCGGTCGGTCTATCGCCTGCTGGACAACGTCATTCGGGATTCACTCGGTATGAGCGGCATGTTGATGATGTGCGCGACAGCCTGCACAGGATCGATACGGACGTAATTGGCCTGCCCCCATTGGAATTCCTGGCCGGTGATCTCGTCACGTACCCAAAACCGCTCGTATGGCTCCATACCCAAAGCGGCCATATCTAAAAACAGGATCGCTTCCTCGGGGCCGAATGCGTTGAGCGTCACGATCACCAACACACAGTCGCCGGTGGCCGGGTCGAACTTGCTGTAGGCGATCAACGCGTCGTTGTCGACCCCGTGGAAATAGATGGTGCGCAATTGCTGCAAGGCAGGATGCAGCCGGCGAATCGAGTTGAGCTGGGTGAGGAACGGCTCAAGCGATCGTCCCTGCGCAAGCGCACCCGCGAAGTCGCGAGGCCGCAATTCGTATTTCTCCGAGTCGAGGTACTCCTCGCTACCTTCCCGCACCGCGCGGTGCTCGAACAGCTCGTAGCCGGAGTACACGCCCCAAGCGGGGCCCATGGTGGCCGCCAGCACCGCACGGATCGCGAACATCCCGGGACCGTTGTGCTGCAGGATGGCATGCAGGATGTCGGGGGTGTTCACAAACAGGTTCGGCCGGCGGAAGTCGGCGAGCGCGGCGATGTCGTTGCCGAACTCGGTGAGTTCCCACTTGGCCGTGCGCCAGGTGAAGTAGGTGTAGGACTGGGTGAACCCGAGCTTGGCGAGTCCGTACTGGCGAGCCGGCGGCGTGAACGCCTCGGAGAGAAACAGCACGTCGGGGTCGATGGCCTTCACCTGAGCGATCAGCCAGGCCCAGAAGTTCGGCGGTTTGGTATGCGGGTTGTCGACGCGGAAGAACTTGACGCCGTGGTCCATCCAGTGCCGAACCACGCGCAGCACCTCGTCATAGAGGCCGGCGGGGTCGTTGTCGAAGTTGATCGGATAGATGTCCTGATATTTCTTGGGCGGGTTCTCCGCGTAAGCGATTGTGCCGTCCGGCAATTCGGTGAACCAGTTGCGATGGTCGCGCGCCCAAGGATGGTCCGGCGCGCATTGCAACGCCAGGTCCAGTGCTACCTCCATGCCCAATTCGCGCGTCGCGGCGACGAAGGCGTCGAAGTCGTCGATGGTGCCCAGATCGGGGTGGACGGCGTCGTGGCCGCCCTCGTCGCTGCCAATTGCCCACGGGGACCCCACATCTGAAGGGGTCGCGGTGGGGGAGTTGTTGCGCCCCTTGCGGTGTACCTTGCCGATCGGGTGAATCGGCGGCAAATAGACGACGTCGAATCCCATTGCCGCGATACGGGGAAGCTGCGCGGTGGCCGAGGCGAAGGTGCCGTGCACGGGCTCGCCGTTAGCGTCCCAGCCGCCGGTCGAGCGGGGAAACATCTCGTACCACGAACCGAAGCGGGCCAGCGGCCGGTCCACCCAGACCCCGTACTGCTCGCCGCGGGTGACCAGATCACGCAACGGATACTCCGCCAAGATCTCGTCGATCTGTTCGGCGAGGGCCAGCGCGGTACGCGTAACCGGGTCTCCGGGCTTGCGTAGCGCCGCGGCGGCCGCCAGCAGCGGCTCGCGCCCCGCGCGGGGCACGCCGGTTGCGGCGCGCTCGAACAGCGCGGCACCGACCAGAATATCGTTGGACAGCTCTTTTTCGCCCTGTCCGGCATCCAGTTTGGCGATCAGGCCGTGGCGCCAGGAGTCAATCGGGTCACCCCATCCGTCGATCCTGAACGTCCACAGCCCGACGCGGTCGGGGGTGAACTGGCCATGGAAAACATAGGGTTCCAGCCCCACCGTCATGGGTAGCAGCAGCGGCTTGACGCGTTGTTCCGTGCCGCCGTCGACGTCGGACCGCACCTTCTCGGGAGCCTGAACGGCTTTGATCCGGCGGGTCTCGGTCGGCTGCGGATAGCGCGGTCCGAGGTAACGGACGACCAACGTCGCCGCGACGGACTCGTGGCCCTCGCGCCACACCGCGGCGCTGACCGGCACGACCTCACCGACCACCGCCTTGGCGGGATATGCGCCGCAGGAAACGACGGGTTGGACGTTATCGATCTCGACGCGACCCGGCACCACCACTCCATTTCGATTGTGGGCGGCCAAACCGCGAGTACTTCGTAGCGGAATGCCGCTCGGCGGGAAACTTCCTGCTGTGGGGAACTTCCTGTCCTGGGGAGCGTCATTGCTGCCCCGATAAGTACTCGGTACCCACCCTAGTGTCCGGCCACACACCCGGGAGTAAAAGCGCTGGCGGGAAACGGGCCCTCGGAGTCGCCGTGCGCGAGCCGCGATCGTTAGTAAGGTAGACACGCGTGAAAGCACTCCGTCGGTTTACTGTCCGTGCTCACCTTCCCGAGCGTCTGGCCGCTTTGGACCAGCTGTCGATCAACCTGCGATGGTCGTGGGACAAGCCGACGCAGGACCTGTTCGGCAGCATCGACCCGGCGCTGTGGGAGCGGTGCGGCAGCGACCCGGTGGCGATGCTGGGCTCGGTGAACCCGGCGCGGCTCGACGAGTTGGCGCTCGACGAGAACTTCCTGGGCCGCCTCGACGAGCTGGCCGCCGACTTGAACGACTACCTGAGCCGCCCGCTGTGGTACCAACAGCAGCAGGAACAAGGTGTCGCGATGCCGTCGGCGATCGCCTACTTCTCGATGGAGTTCGGCGTCGCCGAAGTGCTCCCCAATTACTCCGGTGGCTTGGGAATCCTTGCCGGTGACCACTTGAAGTCCGCATCCGATCTCGGGGTGCCGCTGGTGGCGGTCGGTCTCTACTACCGGTCCGGGTATTTCCGGCAGTCACTGACGGCCGACGGCTGGCAGAACGAGACCTACCCATCGCTGGATCCGCAAGGGCTGCCGTTGCGCCTGTTGACCGATGCCACCGGCGAACCCGCCCTGGTTGAGTTGACGCTTCCCGACTCCGCGCAGTTGCGGGCTCGGATCTGGGTCGCGCAGGTCGGCCGGGTACCGCTGCTGTTGCTAGATTCCGACGTTCCCGAGAACGAACACGAGTTGCGCAGCGTTACCGATCGCCTCTACGGCGGCGATCAAGAACATCGGATGCGACAAGAGCTGCTGGCCGGCATCGGCGGGGTGCGGGCGATTCGCGCGTTCACCGCCATTGAAGGGTTGGCCGCGCCCGAGGTCTTCCACATGAACGAGGGTCACGCCGGGTTCCTCGGGGCCGAACGCATCCGCGAGCTGATGACCGGTTCGGGATTGGACTTCGACACCGCGCTCGCCGTGGTGCGTTCCAGCACCGTGTTCACCACCCACACCCCGGTGCCGGCCGGCATCGACCGCTTCCCGATCGACATGGTGCAGTTGTACTTCGACGGCCACGCCGGCGACGGCGCCGCTGCAAAGGGCGACAAAGCCACCAGTGCGCCGGCGTTGCTGCCGGGGGTGCCGACCGCGCGGATCCTCGCGCTCGGCGCCGAGGACGATCCGACCAAATTCAACATGGCTCACATGGGTCTGCGGCTGGCGCAGCGAGCCAACGGTGTCTCGTCGCTGCACGGCCGGGTGAGCCGGGCCATGTTCAGCGAACTGTGGCCTGGATTCGACGTGGACGAGGTGCCGATCGGGTCGATCACCAACGGGGTCCATGCGCGCACGTGGGCGGCGCCGCAATGGTTGCAATTGGGGCATGAGCTTGCCGGGTCGGACTCGTTCAGCGACCCCGGCGTGTGGCTGCGACTGAATCAGGTCGATCCGGGCCACCTTTGGTGGATCCGGTCGCAACTGCGGGCGCTTCTGGTTGAGGATGTTCGCCGCCGATTGCGCCGCTCCTGGGTGGAACGCGGCGCAACGGACGCCGAATTAGGTTGGATATCAACGGCATTCGATCCCGATGTGCTGACGATCGGGTTTGCGCGCCGCGTGCCGACGTACAAGCGGCTGACGCTGATGCTGCGTGATCCGGATCGGCTGGAACAGCTGCTGCTCGACGAAGAGCGGCCGATCCAGCTGATCGTCGCGGGCAAGTCGCATCCGGCCGACGACGGCGGTAAAGCGTTGATCCAGCAGGTGGTCCGGTTTTCCGACCGGCCCGAAGTGCGCCACCGCATCGCCTTCCTGCCCGACTACGACATGTCGATGGCGCGGCTGCTTTATTGGGGCTGCGACGTCTGGCTGAACAACCCGCTACGGCCGTTGGAGGCTTGCGGCACATCGGGAATGAAGAGCGCGCTGAACGGAGGGTTGAACCTTTCGATCCGCGATGGCTGGTGGGACGAGTGGTACGACGGCGAAAACGGTTGGGAGATACCGTCCGCCGACGGCGTGGCCGACGAGACCCGCCGCGACGACCTGGAGTCCAGCGCTCTCTACGGCCTGCTCGAACAAGCGGTGGCACCGAAGTTCTACGAGCGCGACGAACGCGGGGTGCCGCCGCGGTGGATCGAAATGGTGCGCCATACCCTGCAGACCCTCGGCCCGAAGGTGCTCGCTTCCCGGATGGTGCGCGACTACGTCGAGAAGTACTACGCGCCGGCCGCGCAGTCGCTACGCAAGACGGTCGCTGCCGCCGAGGACGACGAAACCAGCGGCGAGTTCGGCGCCGCCCGCGAGCTCGCCGACTACCGCAGGCGTGCGCAACAGGCGTGGCCGAAGATCACCATCACGGATGTCGACAGCACCGGACTGCCGGACACGCCCGTGCTGGGCTCGAAGCTGACCCTGACCGCGACCGTGCAGCTGGCCGGCCTCTCGCCTGACGAGGTCACCGTGCAGGCGGTGGTGGGCAGGGTGGACGGCAGCGATGCACTGCTGGAGCCGGTCAGCGTCCAGATGTCGTACACCGGTACCGCCGAAGGCGGCAACCAGGTCTTCTCGACGACGACGTCGCTGCCGCTGGCGGGATCGGTCGGCTACACGGTGCGGGTGCTGCCCCAGCACCCGATGCTGGCCGCCGGCAACGAGCTCGGCCTCGTCACGCTGGCCCGCTAGCCGTTCGTAGCCGCTCCAGCGCGGCGCGGACCTGCGTTGGGTTGGTGGTCTGCCAGAACGGCGGCAGCGACGCGCGCAGGTAGCCGCCGTAGCCGGCGGTGACCATTCGCGAGTCGAGCACCGCGACGACCCCGCGGTCGGTGGTGCGGCGCAGCAGCCGGCCCGACCCTTGGGCCAATAGCAGCGCGGCATGGTTGGCGGCGACGGCCATGAAGCCGTTGCCGCCGCGCGCGGCTACCGCGCGCTGCCGCGCGCCCAGCAGCGGGTCGTCTGGCCGCGGGAAGGGGATGCGGTCGATCAGCACCAGGGACAGCGACGGCCCGGGCACGTCGACGCCCTGCCACAGTGACAGGGTGCCGAACAGGGAGGTCTGCGCGTCGAGGCTGAACTGCTCGACCAGCGTGGAGGTGCTGTCGTCGCCCTGACAGAGCACCGGCGTCGACAGCCGCGCGCGCATGGCCTCGGCGGCGGCCCGGGCGGCTCGCATGGACGAGAACAGTCCCAGGGTGCGCCCCCCGGCGGCGGTGATGAGTTCGGCGATCTCGGTGAGCTGTTCAGCCGAGCCGGTGCCGTCGCGGCCCGGCGGCGGCAGGTGGGCGGCGACGTAGAGGATTCCGGCTTTCGCGTGCTCGAACGGCGATCCGACGTCGAGGCCACGCCAGTTCGGCTCGTCCTTCGTTTCGCCGGCCGCCAGGCCCCACGCGGAGGCCATCGCGTCGAAGGACCCGCCGATCGTGAGCGTCGCCGAGGTCAACACCGCCGTTGAGTGCGAGAAGACGTGGTTGCGCAGCAGGCCCGCGACCGACAGCGGCGCCACCCGCAACACGGGGCGCAGCGAGCCACGGTTGTCCTCGTGGTCGAGCCAGACCACGTCGGTGCGATCGGGGATGGCGGGGGCGAACGACGTCAGGATCCGCGACGCGGTGTCGGATATCTCGCTCAGCGCCGCGACCGCTTCGGACCGCGCCGCGGCCGCCTTGGCGTCGCTGGTGGTGTCTATCGCCGACCGTGCCGCTCCGGCGACGTCACGTAGCGCCGTCAGGTAGGTCGCCAGCTCGTCGTCGAGGTGATCGATGCGGCCCGGCGTTGCGTCGTGGATCGTCGCGGCGAAGTTGGCGGTCGTCGCGTCGAGCCGTTGGACGAGTTCCGGATTCACCAGCCGGCTGATCCGCCGGGAAACGACAGCGAGGGCGGCCGACGTCAATTCCGCGGTGGCCACCGACGTCACCCGGTCGACCAGCTCGTGCGCCTCATCGACCACCAGCAACGCGTGCTCGGGCAGCACCGCCGAGTCGGAGACCGCATCGATGGCCAGCAGCGCGTGGTTGGTGACGACAATGTCCGCGGCGCCGGCCCGGCCACGCGCCCGTTCGGAGAAGCATTCCGTGCCGAACGGGCAGCGGGCCACGCCGAGGCATTCGCGCGCCGAAACGCTGACCTGCGACCAGGATCGGTCGGGGACACCTGGCTTGAGGTCGTCGCGGTCACCGGATTCGGTCGTCGAAGCCCACGCGGTGAGCCGTTGCACGTCGCGGCCCAGGGCGGTCGCCGCGACCGGGTCGAAAAGCTCCTCCTGCGGCCTGTCGTCGGAATCCTCGCCGTCGGCCGCACTACCGTTGTGAATCTTGTTCAGGCACAGATAATTTCGCCGGCCTTTGAGGAGTGCGAACTGCGGGCGGCGGGGAAGCGCGGCCTCGAGCGAATCCATCAGCCGGGGCAGATCGCGGTCGACGAGTTGACGCTGCAACGCGATCGTGGCCGTCGACACGACGACTGGCGACTCGTCATCGAGGGCGCGGACGATTGACGGCACCAGGTAGGCGAGCGACTTCCCGGTCCCGGTGCCGGCCTGGACGGCGAGGTGCTCGCCGGTTTCGAAAGCGCGCGCCACCGCGGCGGCCATCTCCTGTTGGCCGCCGCGTTCACTGCCGCCGAGCGCGGCCACGGCGATGGCCAGCAGCTCGGGTACGGACCCGGTCACGTCGGACGTGGCTTACCTCTTCGCTATCTCGCCGGCCGGAAGCTGCGTCGTTGGGATCGCAGGATCGCCGTGCGACAAATTGAGACCCTCCCACGGCAGGCTGCGCAACCCGGCAGCCACCAGCTCGCGCGCCGCAGCCAGATTGGGTTTCCACACCAACTCCCCGCCGCGAACCAGGGGGGTGGTCAACAATCGGGACGGCTCGGTGACGGCCGGCTGACGGCCTACCGGATACACGAGCTCCTCGGTGATAGTGCCAGACCCGCGTGACAGCCGAATCGCCTCTTTACGTCCGCCGTGGGATTCCTTGTGGCTGCTGCGCTTCTGCACTCCGATGCCGTCCACCTCGACCAGTTTGTAAACCATGTTCGCCGTCGGGGCGCCCGAACCCGTCACCAGCGAGGTGCCGACGCCGTAACTGTCCACCGGCTCGGCGCGCAACGCGGCGATGGAGAACTCGTCGAGGTCGCCCGACACCACGATGCGGGTCGCGGTGGCTCCCAGCCCGTCGAGTTGCTCGCGGACCTGGCGTGCCAACACCCCGAGCTCGCCGGAGTCGATGCGGACCGCGCCGAGCGACGTACCGGCGGCGGCCACGGCATTGGCGACTCCGGTCGTCACGTCGTAGGTGTCCACCAGCAGCGTGGTGTCGACGCCCAGCGCGTCGACCTGTGCCCGGAACGCGGCCCGTTCGGCCGATTCGGGAGGGTGTTCCGCGCTGACGTGCAGCATGGTGAACGCGTGCGCCGACGTGCCCTCGGTGGGTATTCCGTAGCGGCGCTGGGCCTCCAGGTTGGAGGACGCGGCGAAGCCGGCGATGTAGGCGGCACGGGCCGCGGCGACCGCCGCGTGTTCGTGCGTGCGCCGCGTCCCCATCTCCATCAACGGGCGTTCCCTGGCCGCACTCACCATGCGCGCCGCCGCGGACGCGACCGCCGTGTCGTGGTTGAACACCGATAGTGCCAGCGTCTCGAGAACCACGCACTCGGCGAAGGTGCCGGTCACCGACAGCACCGGAGATCCGGGGAAGTACAGCTCGCCTTCGGCGTAACCGTCAATATCGCCAGCGAACCGGAAATCGCGCAAGTACCGCAACGTATCTGCGTCGAGGAACTGCCCCAGCAGCTGACACGCCTCGTCGTCGAAGGTGAACTGTGGCAAAGCTTCGAGTAGCCGGCCGGTGCCGGCGACCACGCCGTACCGGCGGCCCTCGGGCAGTCGCCGGGCGAACAATTCGAAGGTGGTCCGGCGATTGGCGGTGCCGTCTCGCAGCGCCGCCGCCAGCATCGTCAACTCGTATCTGTCGGTCAGCAGCCCCGTCACGACCGGGTCGTTCATTCCATAAAGGTATCGGCTGCCATCGGGGGCTCGGTAACCTCGCCTCTCGCTCGGTATCGTGTAGCCATGGTTGTTTCGTCCGCGCCCACTAAGCCGGGCACCACCGGCCAACGCGAGTCAGCGCCGGTCGACGTCACGGCCAGTCCATGGGTCACGATCGTGTGGGATGACCCCGTCAACCTGATGACCTACGTGACTTATGTATTCCAGAAGTTGTTCGGTTACAGCGAGCCGCACGCCACCAAGCTGATGCTGCAGGTGCACAACGAAGGCAAAGCAGTGGTGTCGGCCGGCAGCAGAGAGTCCATGGAAGTCGACGTGTCCAAGCTGCATGCCGCCGGATTGTGGGCGACGCTGCAGCAGGACCGGTGAGATTCGAGGGCTCCGGCGATTCCCTGTGCGCAAATGGAAGCGCGTCGAGACCGGTAACGGTCCACGTTATCGGTCCGCCTTGGCCTCCCATGAGGCCGCGCTGCTCAAAAACCTCGCCATCGCGATGATCGGCTTGCTCGACGAGCGTGAATCCTCCTCGCCGGCAGACGAACTCGAGGAGATCACCGGTATCAAGACCGGAAACGCCGAGCCGCCCAAAGATCCGACCCTGCGTCGGCTGCTGCCCGATTTCTATCAGCAGGACGACCCCTCGTCTTCCGATGAAGGTGAGCGCCTCAACGCCGCACTGCGCAGCCTGCACGAGCCCGACATCATCGACGCCAAACGCGTTGCCGCACAACGGTTGCTGGACACTATCCCGAACGACGGCGGACGGTTCGAGTTGAGCCAGGACGACGCAAATTCCTGGGTCTGTGCGGTCAACGACATCCGGCTGACCCTGGGGGTCATGCTCGACGTCGGACCCGAAGGTCCGGAACGCCTGCCCGCTGACCATCCCCTGGCAGTGCATTTCGACGTGTACCAATGGTTGACCGTCCTGCAGGAGTACCTGGTTCTGGTGCTCATCGGGTCCCGATGATCTCGACGAAATCCCGATGAGCGCCATCACCGACGTCGGTGGCATCCGCGTCGGCCACTATCAACGACTGGACCCCGACGCGTCGCTCGGAGCCGGTTGGGCAAGCGGAGTCACCGTCGTGCTGACGCCACCGGGGACCGTCGGTGCGGTCGATTGCCGTGGCGGTGCGCCCGGTACCCGGGAGACGGATCTGCTGGACCCGACCAACACCGTGCGGTACGTCGACGCCGTGTTGCTCGCGGGCGGCAGTGCCTACGGTCTGGCTGCCGCCGACGGCGTGATGCGTTTCCTGGAGGAACACGAACGCGGCGTGGCGATGGATGGCGGCGTGGTGCCCATCGTGCCCGGTGCGGTGATCTTCGATCTGCCGGTCGGCGGCTGGGAATGCCGTCCGACTGACGAGTTCGGCTATCTGGCGTGTGAGTCGGCCGCCGGCGGCGACGCCGTCCTGGCCGTCGGGACGGTCGGCGCCGGAGTGGGGGCGCGGGCGGGGGTCCTCAAGGGTGGTGTCGGGACCGCCTCGACGACGCTGCCGTGCGGCGTGACCGTCGGCGCGGTCGTGGTTGTGAACTCTGCGGGCGAGGTGATCGACCGGGCCACCGGCCTGCCATGGATGGCCGATCTGATCAAAGAGTTCGCGCTGACCCCGCCGCCGGCCGAGCAAATCGATGCGCTGGCCCAGTTGTCCCTGGCGGCGAGCTCGCTGAAGAACCCGCTCAACACCGTGATCGGAGTGGTGGCGACCGACGCCGCCCTGAGTGCGCCCGCGTGCCAACGCATCGCCGTCGCCGCCCACGACGGCCTGGCCCGCACCGTCCGCCCGGCGCATACCCCGGTTGACGGTGACACGGTGTTCGCGCTCGCCACCGGGGCGGTAGAGATCCCGCCACCAGCCGACGCGCCCGCCGCCTTCTCCCCGGAGACGCGGCTCGCCACCGAGGTCGGGGCCGCCGCGGCCGACTGTGTGGCGCGTGCGGTGCTGGTCGGGGTGTTCGCCGCTCAGTCGATTGCCGGAATACCGAGCTATCGCGACGTGTTGCCCGGGGCGTTCGGCCGATGAACGGTTCGCCGGCGGCTGCGTCGGTAGCCTTGACGGTGCTGGAGACGCGTTGGAAGGGCAGTATGGCTAAGACCACCCCGGGGCGACGCCCGGGCGCGGCGGCGACCCAGCCGACAAAGCGGTCGAAGTGGGCGGTGGGCGGGGCCACCATCCTCACCTTTGTCGCGCTGCTCTATCTCGTCGAACTGATCGACGAGCTGACGCGCCATTCGCTGGACGTCAACGGCATCAGGCCGCAGACGACCGATGGTCTGTGGGGAATCGTCTTCGCGCCGGTGCTGCACGCCAACTGGCAGCACCTGGTGGCCAACACGGTTCCGCTGCTGGTGCTCGGGTTCCTGGTGACGCTGGCCGGAATCTCCCGCTTCGTCTATGCCACCGCGATCATCTGGATCCTGGGCGGCTTCGGTACCTGGCTGATCGGCAACTGGGGCAGTAACTGCGGCCCGACCGATCACATCGGGGCGTCCGGCCTGATCTTCGGCTACCTGGCGTTCCTGCTGGTTTTCGGGCTGTTCGTCCGGCGGGTGTGGAACATCATCATCGGGCTGCTGGTGTTGGTCGTCTACGGCGGTGTGCTGGTCGAGGCCATGCCGGTGCTCGGCATGTGCGGGGGTGTTTCATGGCAGGGCCACCTGTGCGGGGCGATCGCCGGCATCGTGGCCGCCTACTGGTTGTCCGCCCCGGAACGCAAGGCCCGCGCGACGACAAAAGCCGGCACCGTCTTGCCGCGCGCTAAGACATGAGTTCGCCGGCTGCCGACCGGCGCGGACCGCAGGCTCCCGTCGGCATATTCGATTCCGGCGTCGGTGGATTGACCGTCGCGCGCGCGATCATCGACCAGTTGCCCGACGAGGACATCATCTACGTCGGCGACACCGGCAACGGACCGTACGGTCCGCTCACCATTCCCGAGGTCCGCGCGCACGCCTTAGCCATCGGTGACGACCTCGGCGGTCGCGGCGTCAAGGCGTTGGTGATCGCATGCAACACCGCATCGGCGGCCTGCCTGCGGGACGCGCGCGAGCGCTACGACGTGCCCGTCGTCGAAGTGATCCTGCCTGCGGTCCGGCGCGCGGTCGCCACCACGCGCAACGGCCGCATCGGTGTCATCGGCACGCGGGCAACCATCGCCTCGCACGCCTACCAGGACGCCTTCGCCGCCGCGCGCGACACCGAGATCACCGCGGTGGCCTGTCCGCGATTCGTCGACTTCGTGGAGCGCGGCGTGACGAGCGGGCGTCAGGTGCTCGGCCTGGCCGAGGGCTACTTGGAGCCCCTGCAACGCGCGCAGGTCGACACGTTGGTGCTCGGCTGCACGCACTACCCACTGCTGTCCGGGCTGATCCAACTCGCGATGGGCGACAACGTCACGCTGGTGTCCAGCGCGGAGGAAACGGCCAAAGAAGTTCTTCGGGTTCTTACCGAGCGTGACCTGCTGCGGCCGCATGACGCGCCGCCCGCGACCCGCGTCTTCGAAGCCACTGGCGACCCCGAGGCATTCACCAAACTCGCGGCCCGATTTCTGGGGCCCGCGGTCACCGGCGTGCAACCCGTCCACCATGCCCGCATCGACTAGTGCCGATTGTGGCGACCCGCTTCACCCGGCTTCGCCGCGCTCGCGATCGACTAGCGCCGATGGTGGCGACCCGCTTCACCCGGCTTCGCCGCGCTCGCGATCACCACGGCGCATGACGAGATTCTCATCACACGAATGCGGCGATGTTTTCGTCACGGTCCTATCGGGCATGGCACAGTAGTGTCCGTGCGAATAACCGTGCTCGGCTGCTCGGGCAGCGTGGTGGGGCCGGATTCGCCTGCGTCGGGATACCTGCTCCGGGCACCGGATACTCCCCCCTTGGTCATCGACTTCGGCGGCGGTGTGCTGGGCGCTCTGCAGCGATATGCGGACCCCGCTTCGGTGCACGTGCTCCTGTCTCATCTGCACGCCGACCACTGCCTGGATCTGCCCGGACTGTTCGTCTGGCGGCGCTATCACCCGTCGCGTCCCGACGGCAAGGCGCTGCTCTACGGCCCCGGGGATACGTGGTCGCGATTGGGCGCCGCTTCGTCACCGTACGGCGGCGAGATCGACGACTGCTCGGACATCTTCGACGTTCGGCACTGGGTCGACGGCGAGCCGGTCGCGTTCGGTGCGCTCACGGTGGTGCCGCGGGTGGTCGCCCACCCGACCGAGTCCTACGGGATGAGGATCACGGATCCCACCGGCGCTTCGTTCGTCTACAGCGGCGACACCGGCATCTGTGACCAGCTCATCGAGTTGGCTCGCGACGCCGATGTCTTCCTGTGCGAGGCCTCCTGGACGCACTCGGCCGACCGCCCGCCCGCTCTGCATCTGTCGGGCACCGAGGCCGGGCGGGCCGCGGCCCAGGCCGGCGTTCGCGAGCTACTGCTGACGCACATCCCGCCGTGGACCGCGCGCGAGGACGTGATCAGTGAGGCCAAGGCGGAGTTCGACGGCCCCGTGCATGCGGTCGTGTGCGGTGAGACGTTCGATATCCGCCGTTCTGAGAGGGTCTGAGTCGGCGAAGTCGCGCTGAATTGCCCGCCTCCTCAGCGCGGGTCGCGCATCGTCGGCGAGCTACTGTTGGCGTCGTGACCAGACGAGAAGACGGCCGCCTTGACGACGAGCTCCGCCCCGTCGTCATCACCCGAGGGTTCACCGAACACCCGGCCGGTTCGGTACTGATCGAATTCGGCCACACCAAAGTCATGTGTACCGCCAGCGTCACTGAAGGGGTGCCGCGTTGGCGCAAGGGGTCGGGTCTGGGGTGGCTGACCGCGGAGTACGCGATGCTGCCGTCGGCCACCCACACTCGTTCCGACCGCGAATCGGTGAAGGGTCGGCTGTCCGGGCGCACCCAGGAGATCAGCCGTCTCATCGGCCGGTCGCTGCGGGCCTGCATCGACCTGCCGGCGTTGGGGGAGAACACGATCGCCGTCGACTGCGACGTGCTGCAGGCCGACGGCGGTACGCGCACCGCTGCCATCACGGGCGCGTTCGTGGCGCTTGCCGACGCGGTGACCTACCTCTCGTCGGCCGGCAAGCTCTCCGACCCGAGGCCACTGTCGTGCGCCATCGCGGCGGTGAGCGTCGGCGTGGTTGACGGCCGGATCCGCGTCGACCTGCCCTACGAGGAAGATGCGCGTGCCGAGGTCGACATGAACGTCGTCGCCACCGATACCGGAACGCTGGTGGAGATCCAGGGAACCGGTGAGGGAGCGACGTTCCCCCGGTCGACGCTGGACAAATTGCTCGACGTTGCGCTGGCCTCCTGCGACAAGCTGTTCGCCGCGCAGCGCGAGGCGTTGCAGCTGCCCTATCCGGGTGAGCTACCCGAGGGGCCTGGGCAGCCCAAGGTGTTCGGCAGCTGACCCGGCTGTTCGGGGGCCCCACGACGCTCTGCTATGACAGTGTCGGATTGAGAAAGACGTACAGCGCGGCGATCTGGTTGTCGCGCACGACGACAACATCGAGCCCGGTGTACTCGGGCGGCTCACCTTTCGGACCCGAGCCCCATGCCAGAATTCCGCCGTTGTGTAGAGCCTGCGCCTCGCCGTGGGGTGTATAGACAAAATGCGGATGCGACGCACGTAGTTCGCCGGCGAATTTGTCCAGTGCGTCGTGTCCAACGACGACGCTGTCGGGTACATAAAGCACGGCATCGGCTGTGTAGAACTCATCAATGGCCGCTCGCCTTCGGGCTGGATCGCCCTCCCCGAACACCTCCTGAAGGTTCCGATGGAGAAGTTCAACAATTCGCTCAGTCGCAGTCATGGTCCCGTCGTTCTCGTTAGCGGTGTCCCGGGGCGAACCCTTCGGTCGAGAAAACGGACTACAGTCCGATTTCATTCCAGGAAACGGACCAGGTGGTGCAAGCCGGGTGCGCACTGGTAGACACGTGAACCGCCAGCTGATCGCGAAGACGGACTGGAAAATGTTTGGGAGAAATTGTTGACCGAGCTGCTGGTTGCCAGCCGCAACCCCAAGAAGCTGGCCGAATTGCGCCGGGTGCTCGACGCCGCCGGCCTGACGGGGTTGACGCTGGTGTCGCTGAACGACGTGGCGCCGTTCGACGAAGCGCCCGAGACGGGCGCGACTTTTGAAGACAACGCCTTGGCCAAGGCGCGCGATGCTTTCGCCGCAACGGGTTTGGCGACTGTGGCCGACGATTCCGGTCTGGAGGTGGCCGCGCTCAACGGAATGCCCGGCGTGCTGTCGGCGCGTTGGTCGGGTCGCCACGGCGACGACGCCGGCAACACGGCGCTGGTGCTGGCACAGTTGCGCGATGTGCCCGACGAACGGCGCGGCGCGGCGTTCGTGTCCGCCTGCGCGCTAGTCTCGGCGTCCGGCGAGGTGGTGGTGCGCGGCGAGTGGCCCGGCAGCATCGCGCGAGAACCGCGCGGCGACGGCGGATTCGGCTACGATCCCGTCTTCATCCCCGACGATCCCGACCTCGGTGATCGCACCGCCGCACAGCTCAGCCCGCAGGAGAAGGACGCGGTCTCGCACCGTGGTCGTGCGCTGGCACTGCTGCTGCCCTCGCTCGAGCTCACAGCCCGAAGCGCGCCTTGACGTCCCTGGTCTGGAAGTGCTCGACGATGAT
>DASYBR010000087.1:0-2290 GCA_036500645.1 Mycobacterium sp.
GGGGGAAGCGGATCGTTGACCTGGACGTCAAGACACAACCCCGGGCGCTGCTGGAGCTGGCCGCCAAAGCCGACGTGCTGTTGGACTGCTTCCGGCCCGGCACGTGCGAACGACTCGGCATCGGCCCCGACGACTGCGCCGCGGTCAACCCGCGATTGATCTTCGCGCGGATTACCGGCTGGGGCCAGGACGGGCCGCTCGCGCAGACGGCGGGCCATGACATCAACTACCTGTCGCAGACCGGCGCCCTGTCCGCGCTCGGCTACGCCGACCGGCCACCGATGCCGCCGCTGAACCTGGTCGCCGATTTCGGGGGCGGTTCGATGCTCGCCCTGTTGGGCATCGCGGTCGCACTGTACGAGCGGGAACGTTCGGGCAAGGGGCAGGTCATCGATGCGGCGATGGTGGACGGGGTCAGCGTGCTGGCCCAGATGATGTGGACGATGAAGTCGACTGGGACGCTGCGGGATCGGCGTGAATCGTTTCTGCTCGACGGTGGCGCGCCGTTCTACCGCTGTTACGAGACCTCCGATGGCAAATACCTGGCCGTCGGTGCGATCGAGCCGCAATTTTTCGCCGCGTTGCTCGACGGCCTGGGCCTGACGCCCGATGACGTGCCCGGCCAACTCGACAGAGATTCCTACCCACGGATGCGCGAGGTCTTCCAGAAGCGGTTCGCCTGCCGGACCCGTGACGAGTGGGCACGGGTATTCGCCGGCACCGACGCGTGCGTCACCCCGGTTTTGACGTGGAGCGAAGCCGCCAGCGACGAGCATTTGACGGCGCGGTCGACGGTGATCACCGCGCACGGGGCCGAACAGGCCGCGCCGGCGCCGCGTTTCGCGCGCACGCCGGCCGGTCCCGTTGGGCCACCGCCGCCGACGACGACGTCGCTCGACGAAATCGGCTGGTAAGTAACGATTGGGGGCGAAATCCGTCCACCCGGAGAGCGCCGGCGTTAGTTTGTTATTCAGTGGCCGTAAAAGCATCACGAGAATTCATCGTTGACGCGCCGCCAGAAGTGGTCATGGAGGCGCTGACAGATGTCGGCGTCCTGTCATCGTGGTCGCCGCTACACAAACACATCGAAGTGATCGACCGATTTCCCGACGGGCGCCCCCACCACGTCAAGACCACTATCAGGATTCTGGGTCTCGTCGATAACGAAACCCTCGAATATCACTGGGGCCCCGATTGGGTGGTGTACGACGCCAAAGGGACCGCCCAGCAGCATGGCCAGCATGTCGAGTACAACCTCAAACCCGAGGGCGTCGACCAGACGCGCGTGCGGTTCGACATCACCGTCGAACCGGCAGGGCCCATTCCGGCTTTCATCGTCAAGCGGGCGGCTGAAAAGGTTCTCGACGCCTCCGTGAAAGGGCTGACCGATCTGATCGCGGGTGGCCGGGATTCGGGCCGGCCAAAGTAATCGCCGCTATTGGCGGCCCTAAGGGATCGCGATTGCTAGATTTTTAAGCAGTGGCCGTACAAGCGACGTCGGAAATTCTCATCGACGCGCCTCCGGAAGACATCATGGAGGCGCTCGCCGACATGGACGCGGTGCCGTCATGGTCATCGGTGCACAAACGCGTCGAGGTCGTCGACAAACATCCCGACGGGCTACCACACCATGTGAAAGTCACCATTTCCGTGACCGGCATTCACGACACGGAACTGCTCGAATATCACTGGGGGCCGGACTGGATGGTGTGGGATGCCGCCAAGACCGCCCAGCAGCACGGCCAGCACGGCGAGTACAACCTGAGCCGCGAGGCCGCCGACAAGACCAGGGTGCGGTTCACCATCACGGTCGAACCGTGGGCGCCGTTACCCGAATTCTGGGTGAACCGGGCTCGCAAGAAGATCCTTCATGCCGCCCTGGAGGGACTGCGAAAGCGCGTGATGGAGGGGTTCGGCCCGCTCACGTAGCCGGGTGATCACGCAGTGCGGCCAGCCGCCTGATGCCTTCGTCGAGGGTGTCGTCGCGTTTGCAGAAAGTAAAGCGCACCAAGTGATTCCACAGGTCGGCGTCCGCGGCCTCCGGATCGCAGAACGCCGACATGGGAATGGCCGCCACTCCGACCTTTTCCGGTAGCGCCGCGCAGAACGCGGCGCTGTCGTCATAGCCCAGCGGTCGCGGGTCGGCGCACAGGAAGTAACTGCCGGCGCTGTCGTGCACCTCGAAGCCGATGCCGACCAGTCCGGCGGCCAGCCGGTCGCGCCGGGCCTGCAGTGAGCGGCGAAGGTCGGCCACCCACGCGTCCTCGGTGTCCAGCGCAAGAGCCACCGC
>DASYBR010000088.1:0-3221 GCA_036500645.1 Mycobacterium sp.
TCCGGGCTCTTCTGTACCAGCGTGGTCCGCACCGCGCGCGCAACGATGTCGCCATGCTGATTGCGCCCCGTGTGCTCGAGGGTGACGATGCCTTCGCCGGGCCGGCTCTTCGACTCGCGCTTGCCGGTGCACACCGTCTCCGCGTACAACGTGTCGCCGTGAAAGACCGGCTTGGGAAACGACACCTCGGAGAACCCCAGGTTGGCGACAATGGTGCCCAGCGTCAGCTGCGACACCGAAAGCCCCACCACCGTCGACAGGGTGAACATGGAGTTCACCAGGCGCTCACCCCGAAACCCCGGCTGCTCGGCGGCCCACGCCGCATCCAGGTGCAGCGACTGGGTGTTCATCGTCAGCGTGGTGAACAAGACGTTGTCGGCTTCGGTGACCGTGCGGCCCGGTCGGTGCAGATAGGTCGTGCCGATCTCGAACTCTTCAAACCACAAGCCCCGCTGAATAATCGATTTCCCTTCCGTCATCAGCGCCGTGCCCCCACATCGCTCTTTTGCTCTGCATCGTCGCCGGCGCGGGTCACGACAGTCCCAGCGATCGCGCGATGAGCATCAGTTGCACCTCGGTAGTCCCCTCACCGATCTCGAGAATCTTGCTGTCGCGATAATGCCGCGCCACCGGATACTCGTTCATGAAGCCGTACCCGCCGTGAATCTGGGTGGCGTCGCGTGCGTTGTCCATGGCCGCTTCCGACGCGATCATCTTCGCGATCGCCGCCTCCTTCTTGAAAGACTTGCCCGCCAACATCTTTGCGGCCGCATCGTAGTACGCCGTGCGGGCGACGTGCGCCCGGGCTTCCATCCGCGCGATCTTGAAGCTGATCGCCTGGTAGGAGCCGATCGGCTGGCCGAACGACTGACGTTCCTTGGAGTACTTGACGCTCTCGTCGACGCAGCCCTGCGCAGCCCCGGTCGCCAGCGCAGCGATCGCGATGCGGCCCTCGTCCAGGATGGACAAGAAGTTCGAGTATCCGGTCCCTCGGGCGCCCAGCAGGTTCTCCTCCGGCACGCGCGCGTCGGCGAAGCTGAGCGGATGCGTGTCCGATGCGTTCCAGCCGACCTTGCTATAGACCGGCTCGACGGTGAATCCCGTTGTGCCGCTGGGTACGATGATCGTCGAGATTTCCTTCCCCGTTCCGACAGTGCCGGTGACCGCGGTGACGGTGACCAGTGACGTGATGTCGGTGCCCGAGTTGGTGATGAACTGCTTGCTGCCGTTGATCACCCACTCGCCGTCGTCGAGCCGGGCACTCGTGCGGGTGGCGCCCGCGTCGGAGCCCGCACCGGGTTCGGTGAGCCCGAAGCCGGCGAGTGCCCTGCCCGCCGTCAGGGCGGGCAGCCATGCTCTCTTCTGCTCGTCATTGCCGAACCGGTAGATCGGCATCGCACCCAGGCTGACCCCGGCCTCCAGCGTGATGGCCACCGACTGGTCGACCTTGCCGAGTTCCTCGAGCGCCAGCGACAGCGCGAAGTAGTCACCGCCCATGCCACCGTATTCCTCCGGGAACGGCAGCCCGAACAAGCCCATTTCGCCCATCTTGGCGACGACTTCGTACGGGAAGCTGTGCTCCTCATCGTGTTTGGCCGACACCGGAGCGACCACGGTGCGCGCGAACTCGCCGACCGTATCGCGAAGATCCTCGTACTCCTTGGGTAACGTCCCTGCCGTAATGGAAGTAGTCATCATCAATCCTTGTTCTCTTCGGTCGGTACCAGCCGGGCCAGCACCTGCTCGACCTTGACCTGATCACCGACGGACACCAGCACCTCGACCTGCCCCGAAATCGGTGCGGCCAGTGAGTGTTCCATCTTCATCGCCTCCACAACCACCACCACGTCCCCTGCGGAAACGTCGGTACCCGAGGCGGCCTGCACGGCGATCACGTTGCCGGGCATGGGGCTGACGATCTCGGCCTGCCGCGCGCCGGACGCGCGGTGAATTTTGTTCTCCTCGGCCTCACGCAGATGCCAGGTTCCCCGCTCATCGGCGATCCACAGGTGCCGGTCGGCCTCGGCCCACCGGTATTCGTGGCGTAACCCGCCCAGCGTGGCGCTCATCTGTGAATCGTCGAAGCGCGCATCCGCCGAAAGGATTTCACCATCGCCGACCTGCACCCTGGCGGCCTGCGGCGTCCCCCATACCGATACAGTCTCGCTGCGCAGGGCGGTCTGCATCTCGGTGCGTACCGGCGCCGCGTCGGCGCCGATCCGCCATCCGCTCGGTATCGCCCATAGGTTCCCCTGGGTGCGCCGGGATATGGCCCACTGCCGGAAGAGGCCACCGGCGGCAAGCACATCGTCGGGCGCCGGCAGCGGAGAGAAGTCCGCCACCCGCTCATCCAGCAGCGCCGTGTCCAGATCCCCAGCCCGTACCCGCTCGTCGGCCAGCAGGAAACGGAGGAATTCGATGTTGGTCTGCACGCCCAAAATCGCGGTCTGAGCAAGCGCCCGATCAAGTCTCGCAAGCGCCTCGTCGCGGTCGATCCCATGCGCGATCACTTTGCTCAGCATCGGATCGTAATCGCTGCCGACCCGGGTACCCGGCAGCAGCGACGAGTCGATTCGCACTCCATCGCCCGACGGCTCGAAGACCGCCAGCACATCGCCTCCGGTGGGCAGGAAACCCCGCGCCGGATCCTCCGCGTACACCCGGGCCTCGATCGCGTGCCCGCGCAGGTCGATATCGTCCTGGGCGAAGGCCAGCTTTTCGCCCGCCGCCACCCGCAGCTGCCATTCCACCAGATCCAGGCCCGTAATCGCTTCGGTCACAGGATGTTCCACTTGCAGCCGGGTGTTCATCTCCATGAAGAAGAACTCTTGCGCACGGTCCGCGGAGACGATGAACTCCACCGTGCCCGCGCCGACATAGTCGACGCTGCGGGCAGTGTTGCAGGCCGCGGCCCCAATCCGGGCGCGTGTCTGCGGGTCGAGCAGTGGCGAGGGCGCCTCCTCGATGACCTTCTGGTGGCGCCGCTGCAAGCTGCACTCACGCTCACCGAGATGCACGACGTTGCCGTGCGTGTCGGCGAGCACTTGAACCTCGATGTGCCTGGGCCGCAATACGAACCGCTCCAAGAACAGCGTGTCGTCGCCGAACGACGAAGCGGCCTCCCGCCGGGCGCCCGATAACGCGTCGCGCAGCCGGGCCGGTTCTTCCACCAGCCGCATGCCCTTGCCGCCGCCGCCCGCCGAGGGCTTGACCAACACCGG
>DASYBR010000089.1:0-10181 GCA_036500645.1 Mycobacterium sp.
TCGAGGGAGCCGCCTATCCGTACCTGGTTGGCGGGCCCGGCATAGGTACCGGGGCGGGTATGAGTGCCGGCGCCCAACGCAAGGCCCCGGAGCCAGATGCCGCGGCCGCCGCCGCGGCGGCAGGGGTATCGGCAGCGGAAAGGCAGCGAGCCCGCCGGCGTCGGCGGGCGGGGATGAGAGACCGCTACCACGGCTACGAATTCGTGGATCTGGAGCCAGATACCGGGTCAGAGCCTGATCCGGCAACGCACGCGCCGTCGGTGGCATCGGACCGGGGCGCGGGTTCCTTGGGATTCGCCGGGACTGCAGGCAAGGACGTAGCCCACGCGGCGGGGTTAGCCACGCTGGCCGGTGACGAGTTCGGCAATGGGCCGTCGATGCCACTGCTGCCGGGCTCCTGGGAGACCGATTAGCGACGGAACTTTTCCGGGCCGGCAGCCGACTAGTAGCTGCTTGTTTGTTCCGACGACTGGCAGCACAAGCCTCACTTGACTGTGGCGGCATCGGGGTGCCGGCTATCGAAGTTCAGCCCGGATTGATAATGACAATGATTATCAGTAAGCTCCCCTGCTTAGTGAAAGGCTGCCGGGAGAAAAGCCCATGATCTCGCATAACGCCGCTGATCAGCGCCACCCGAACCGGAGGGAAAGTCGTGAGTCGGACAAGGCCGCGCGCCTCGACACTTAGCTTATGCAATGCTAACTTCAGCCCAGCTAGGTTAGGGAAGGCTACGTATATGGGAAGAGGCGGCCGTGGAAAGCGCTGACGCCGGCATGCTCACAGCTCCGCCTGTCAATTCTCGGCTGGATGTCAGGGTTGACGGCGACATCGTCAGTCGTTTCGCGACGTGTTGCCGCGCGCTGGGCATAGCCATTTACCAGCGCCAGCGGCCAGCCGACCTGGCGGCCGCCCGCTCGGGTTTCACCGCACTGACCCGAATCGCTCACGACCAGTGCGACGCGTGGACCGGGTTGGCCGCATCTGGTGACACGTCTTTCCGAGTGCTGGAAGCCGTTTCGCGCACTGCGGCCACCGCCGGCACGCTGCAACGTCAGGTGGATCTGGCGCCCGAGTCGTTGGGTTTCCGCTACGACACCGGCCTGTACCTGCAGTTTCACGCCACGACGCCCGACGACTTCCACCTCGCCTACGCCGCGGCGCTGGCAGCTGCCGGACGATTCGCGGAAGCCAATCAAATCGCCACCGGCCTGACCGCGCGCCGGCCGAACTGGCGCGAGGCTCGCTGGGTGACCGTCGTCATCAACTACGGTGCCGCGCGCTGGTCGGACGTCGTCAAGCTGCTGACCCCGATCGTCAACGACTCCGATCTCGACGCGGCCTTCTCGCACGCGGCCAAAATCACTCTGGGTATCGCGCTGGCCCGACTGGGCATGTTCGCCCCGGCGCTGTCGTACCTCGAAGAGCCGGATGGCCCCGTCGAGGTTGCGGCCACCGACGGCGCGTTAGCTAAGGCTCTGGTGCTGCGTGCTCACGTCGACGAGGATTCGGCGAGCGAAGTGCTGCAGGACTTGTACGCCGCTCATCCCGAGAACGAACAGGTCGAAGAGGCGCTGTCGGACACCAGCTTCGGGATCGTGACCACCACGGCCGCACGGATCGACGCCCGCGTCGACCCGTGGGATCCCGAAACTGAGCCCAGCCCTGGGGATTTCGTGGACCCAGGAGCCCAGGAGCGCAAGCGGGTGCTGCTGGCGGAGGCCGAACGCGAGCTCGACGAATTCATCGGCTTGGACAAGGTCAAAGACCAGGTCGCCCGGCTCAAGAGCGCGGTCGCGATGGAGCTGGTGCGTAAGCAGCGTGGGCTCGAGGTTGCTCAGCGCACCCACCACCTCGTTTTCACCGGGCCGCCCGGGACCGGCAAGACCACCATCGCCCGTGTGGTCGCCAAGATCTATTGCGGCCTCGGCCTTTTGAAGAAGGAAAACATCAAAGAGGTGCATCGAGCCGACCTCATCGGTCAACACATCGGTGAGACCGAGGCCAAGACCAACGCGATCATCGACAGCGCACTGGACGGTGTGCTGTTCCTCGATGAGGCCTACTCACTGGTGGCCACAGGAGCCAAGAACGACTTCGGCCTGGTCGCCATCGACACTCTGCTGGCCCGGATGGAGAACGACCGCGATCGGCTGGTCGTGATCGTCGCCGGATACCGCGCCGACCTGGACCGGTTCCTCGACACCAACCAGGGCTTGCGTTCCCGCTTCACCCGCAGCATCGACTTCCCGTCGTATAAGGCGCCAGAGCTGATCGAAATCGCCAACTTCATGGCCGCCAAGCGCGACAGCGCTTTCGACGAGGGAGCACTGCGCGACCTCGAGGGATTGTTCGCGCACTTGGCCGAAGTGTCGAAGCCGGATGCGGCTGGAGTTGAACGTCGTGGCCTGGATATCGCCGGCAACGGCCGATTCGTTCGTAACGTTGTCGAAAAGTCCGAAGAGGAGCGCGAATTCCGATTGGACCACTCCGAGCACGCCCAAACCGGCGAGTTTACCGATGAGGAGCTGGTCACAATCACCGCTGAGGACGTGGGCAATTCGGTGGAGCCGCTGTTGCAAGGCCTTGGCTTGCGGGAGCCGGCATGACCGATAACGAGCCGCGGGGCGAACGACGCTCGTTCGCGTCGCGAACCCCGGTCAACGACAACCCCGACAAGGTCGAGTACCGGCGCGGTTTCGTCACCCGCCACCAGGTCAGCGGTTGGCGATTCGTGATGCGGCGCATCGCTTCCGGAATTGCGTTGCACGACACCAGGATGCTGGTTGATCCGCTGCGCAGCCAGTCGCGCGCAATATTGATGGGTGTGGTCCTGCTGGTCACCGCCTTGGCGGGCTGCTTCGTGTTCTCGCTGATCCGGCCGAGCGGGTCGGCGGGGACCAACCCAATTCTCGCCGATCGGTCGAGCGCCGCCCTGTATGTGCGGGTGGGCGACGAGCTACATCCGGTGCTCAACCTGACCTCGGCTCGGCTGATCGCAGGTAAGCCGGTCAACCCCACGACCGTGAAAAGCAGTGAGCTGGACCGGTTTCCGCGCGGAAATCTGATCGGCATTCCGGGAGCGCCCGAACGCATGGTGCAGAACACCTCGCGCGACGCGAACTGGACGGTATGCGACGGCGTCAGCGGGACGTCCCGCTCTGTGCACAGCACGGGCGTCACGGTGATCGCGGGCCGGCCGGACAGCAGTGGTGCGCGCGCGGCGGCGCTCGCGTCCAGACAAGCGGTCCTGGTGGACTTTGCCGGCGACAAGGGCACCAGCACCTGGCTGTTGTGGGACGGCAGGCGTAGCGAGATCAACCTTTCCGACCACGCGGTCACGAACGCACTTGGCTTGGGACTGGGCAACTCTGAGGTGCCACCGCCGCGCCCCATCGCGTTGGGCTTGTTCAACGCGATACCCGCAGGGGCGCCGCTATCGGCGCCGGCCATCCCGAACGCGGGCGCTCCGGCCGCCTTCAGCGTGCCGGCGCCGATCGGGGCGGTCGTGGTGTCCAATGCCCTCGACCAGAACTCCTCGAGTGCCGCGCGCTACTACGCGGTGCTGCCGGACGGCCTACAGTCCATCTCCCCGGTGCTGGCCGCGATCCTGCGCAACACCAACTCCTACGGCCTGGACCAACCCCCGCGGCTGGGCGCCGACGCGGTGGCCAAGCTGCCGGTATCGCGGATGCTGGACACCACGCGCTACCCCGACCAACAGGTCAGCCTGGTCGACGCGGCCAAAGACCCTGTCACATGCGCGTATTGGAGCAAGCCCGCCGGGGCCGCCACGAGCTCACTGAGCCTGTTGGCCGGATCGGCTCTACCCGTTCCGGAGTCCATCCACACCGTCGATCTGGTCGGGGGCACCAACGCGGGGACGACCGCCCGCGTCGCCCTGGCGCCGGGCAGCGGCTACTTCACCCAGACCGTCGGTGGCGGCGCGGGCTCACCCGGCGCCGGGTCGCTGTTCTGGGTCTCCGACACCGGAGTTCGATACGGCATCGACAACGAGGCGGAGAACTCGGCTGCCGGGCACGGAAAAACCGTTGAGGCCCTTGGTCTGAGCGAACCCGCCGTGCCCATTCCATGGTCGGTGCTGTCGCTGTTCGCGAATGGTCCGACGTTATCGCGCACCGACGCGCTGCTGGCACATGACGGGTTGGCGCCCGACAATAAGCCCGGCCGCGTGGCATCAGCTGAGGGAGCGCCCCGATGAGCCGACTTATCTTCGAAGCCCGCCGCCGCCTGGCGCCACCGGTTTCGCGCAAGGGCACCATCACCATCGAGGCGCCACCCGAGCTGCCCCGGGTGATTCCGCCGTCGTTCCTGCGCCGCGCGATGCCCTATGTGCTGGTGATCCTGATCGTCGGCATGGTCGTCGCCTTGTTCGCCACCGGCATGCGGCTGATCTCCCCGCAGACGCTGTTCTTCCCGTTCGTGTTGCTGTTGGCGGCGACCGCCATGTATCGCGGCAACGACAACAAGATGCGCACCGAGGAAGTCGACGCCGAACGCGCCGACTACCTGCGCTACCTGTCGGTGGTCCGCGACAACATCCGGATACAGGCCGCCCAGCAGCGGGCCGCCGCCCGGTGGTCCCATCCCGAGCCGGGGGCGCTGGCCGCCGTGCCCGGTTCCCGCCGTCAGTGGGAGCGTGACCCGCACGACCCCGACTTCCTGGTTCTGCGGGCCGGGCGTCACGAGGTGCCCCTGGCCACGGCGTTGCGGGTCAATGACACCGCGGACGAAGTCGACCTGGAACCGGTGTCGCACAGTGCATTACGCAGCCTGCTCGACACCCACCGCATCGTTCGTGACGTGCCGACCGGAATCGACCTGACCAAGGTCTCGCGGATCAGCGTCCTGGGCGAGGCGGATGAGGTACGGGCGGCGTTGCGCGCCTGGATCGCTCAGGCCGTGACGTGGCACGACCCAACGGTGCTGGGGGTGGCATTGGTCACCCGTGATGTGGAAAGCCCCGACTGGTCGTGGCTGAAGTGGTTGCCGCACATCGACGTTCCCGGTGAGCTTGACGGCGTCGGCCCGGCTCGCTTCCTGTCGACCAACATCGACGATCTGGTCGCGCAGCTGGGGTCGACCCTCGTTGACCGCCCGGTGTTTACCGGCGAACCGGCCGATGCACTGAAACACCTGCTGATAATCGTCGACGACCCGGAGTTCGATCTGAACGCGTCCACCCTGGCGCTGGGCCGGGCGGGCGTCACGGTGGTGCACCGCATCGCCACACCACCGCACCGCGAGCAGTATTCGGATCCGGAGAAGCCGATCCTGCGGATTTCGCGCGGCGCCATCGAGCGCTGGCAGACCGGCGGCTGGCAGCCATACATCGACAACGCCGATCAATTCGGCGCGGACGAGGTGGCCCACCTGGCGCGGCTGCTGTCGCGCTGGGACTCCAACCCGACCCACACGGGGTTGCGGTCGGCGGCCACGCGCGGTGCCACTTTCGGCACGCTGTTGGGTATTCCGGATGCGTCGCAACTGGATGTCCCCACGCTGTGGGCACCGCGCCGCCGCGAAGACGAGCTGCGCGTTCCGATCGGTGTCACCGCGACCGGTGAGCCGCTGTACTTCGACCTCAAAGACGAAGCCGAAGGCGGGATGGGGCCGCACGGTCTGATGATCGGTATGACGGGTTCGGGCAAGTCCCAAACCCTGATGTCAATCCTGTTGGCACTGTTGACAACTCATTCGGCAGACCGATTGATCGTCATCTACGCCGACTTCAAGGGCGAGGCCGGCGCCGACAGCTTCCGCCATTTCCCGCAGGTTGTCGCGGTGATCTCCAACATGGCCGAGAAGAAGTCGCTCGCCGACCGCTTCGCCGACACCCTGCGCGGGGAGGTGGCGCGTCGGGAAACCCTGCTGCGTGAAGCCGGCCGCCGCGTCCAGGGCAGCGCGTTCAACTCGGTCGTCGAGTACGAAGCCGCTATCGCCGCCGGGCATGACCTGCCGCCGATCCCGACGCTGTTCGTGGTCGCCGACGAGTTCACCTTGATGCTGGCCGATTACCCCGAATACGCGGAGCTGTTCGACTACGTCGCGCGCAAGGGTCGCTCGTTCCGCATCCACATCCTGTTCGCGTCGCAGACGCTGGACGTGGGCAAGATCAAGGACATCGACAAGAACACCTCGTACCGCATCGGGCTGAAGGTGGCCAGCCCCAGCGTTTCCCGCCAGATCATCGGCGTGGAGGATGCGTATCACATCGAGTCCGGCAAAGAGCACAAGGGCGTGGGTTTCCTGGTGCCCGCACCGGGCGCGACTCCGATCAAGTTCCGCAGCACCTACGTCGACGGCATCTACGACCCGCCGCAGAAGACCAAGGCCTTTGCGGTTCAGTCGGTCCCGGAGCCGAGGCTGTTCACCGCCGGGCGCGTGGAACCGGACCAGGACACCGTGATCTCCGTCCCCGAGGACGAAGAGCTGACCGGCCCGCCGCGCAAGCTGATCGCCACCATCGGAGACCAGCTGGCGAGCTACGGACCGCAGGCGCCGCAGCTGTGGCTGCCGCCGCTGGACGAACCCATCCCGTTGACCTCGGTGCTGGCTCGCGCCGGGGTGCCGCAACGACAGTGGCACTGGCCGCTCGGCGAAATCGACAAGCCATTCGAGATGCGTCGCGACCCACTGATTTTCGATGCGACGTCGTCGGCCGGGAACATGGTCATCCACGGTGGCCCGAAGTCCGGGAAGTCGACCGCGCTTCAGACATTCATGTTGTCGGCGGCCAGCCTGCACTCGCCGCGCGACGTGACGTTCTACTGCTTGGACTACGGCGGCGGAAAGTTGCGGGCGCTTGAGGATTTGGCGCATGTCGGCAGCGTCGTGTCCGCGTTGGAACCCGAACGCATCCGGCGCACCTTCGGAGAGCTCGAGCAGCTGCTGCTGGCCCGCCAGCGCCGAGAGATGTTCCGTGACAAGCACGGCTCGGCCCCCGACGACGGCTACGGCGAGGTGTTCCTGGTCATCGACAACCTCTACGCGTTCGGACGTGACAACACCGATCAGTTCAACACGCGAAACCCGCTGTTGGCCAGGGTAAGTGAGTTGGTAAACGTCGGCCTGGCGTATGGCATCCACGTCGTCATCACAACCCCGAGCTGGCTCGAGGTGCCGCTGGCCATGCGCGACGGCCTCGGGCTGCGCCTGGAACTCAAGCTGCACGATGCGCGGGACAGCAATGTGCGGGTGGTTGGCGCCTTGCGCCGGCCCGCCGAAGCGGTGCCACACGACCAGCCGGGTCGCGGGTTGACGATGGCCGCCGAGCATTTCCTGTTCGCAGCGCCGGAATTGGACCAGGTGCCCGCGATCAACGCGCGTTACCCGGACATGACGGCGCCGCCGGTGCGGCTGCTGCCCACCAACCTGGCCCCGGAGGCCGTCGGTGCGTTGTATCGAGGCCCCGAGCAAGTGGTCATCGGACAGCGCGAAGAGGATCTCGCACCGGTCGTGCTCAACTTCGCCGAGGAACCGTTGTTGATGGTGTTCGGCGACAGCAAGTCTGGGAAGACCACGCTGCTGCGCCACATCATCCGCACCATCCGCGAAAACTCCACGGCCGACACTGTCGCCTTCGCCGTGCTGGATCGGCGGCTGCACCTGGTCGACGAGCCGCTGTTTGCCGACAACGAGTACACGGCCAACGTCGACCGGATCACCCCCGCGATGCAGGGGTTGGCCAACCTCATCGAAGGGCGCCGGCCGCCGGCCGGCTTGTCGGCCGCCGACCTGTCCCGCTGGAGCTACGTGGGCCACACCCACTACCTGATTATCGACGACGTGGACCAGATACCGGACTCGCCGGCGATGAGCGGTCCCTACGTCGGTCAGCGGCCATGGACTCCGCTGATCGGAATCCTTTCGCAGGCAGCTGATTTGGGGCTACGGGTGATCGTCACTGCGCGCGCCACCGGATCGGGGCACGCGTTGATGACCAGCCCGTTACTGCGTCGGTTCAATGACTTGCAGGCGACCACGTTGATGCTGTCCGGCAATCCGCAAGACAGCGGGAAGATCCGGGGTCAACGATTCGGCCGGTTACCTGCGGGGCGGGCGATCCTGTTGGGCGACAGCGATAGTCCGACGTACGTGCAGTTGGTCAACCCGCTGGTCGGGGAGGCCGCGATGTTTGGTGAAACACCGTAGAAGGAGAGTTAGTCATGACGTTGCGAGTGGTTCCCGAAGGTCTGGCCGCGACCAGCGCAGCCGTGGAGGCGCTGACGGCGCAGCTGGCGGCCGCGCATGCGGCCGCCGCCCCGGCGATAACCGCGGTGGTGCCGCCTGCGGTCGATCCGGTGTCGCTGCAAACGGCGATCGGGTTCAGCGCCCAAGGCCAGGCACACACCGCGGTCGCGGCCCAAGGCGTCGAGGAGTTGGGGCGTGCCGGTGTGGGCGTCGGCGAGGCCGGCGTGAGCTACCTCACCGGCGACGCCACGGCGGCCGCGTCGTACGGCATTTAGGGCTTCTGAGAATGACTAGCCCAGTGGGCCCCATAGGGTCCATCATCTGGATGGCTTCGCCGCCGGAGGTGCATTCGGCGTTGCTGAGCGCTGGACCGGGACCGGGACCGCTGTTGGCGGCCTCCGGCGCCTGGGCCTCGCTCAGCGCCCAATACGCCTCGGCGGCCGCCGAACTCAGTGGGCTCTTGGTGTCGGCGCAGGCGGGGGCCTGGGAAGGTCCGAGCGCCGAGCAGTACGCGGCAGCGCACCTGCCGTATCTGGGGTGGCTGCAACAGGCCAGTGCCGACAGCGCGGGGATAGCCGCACAGCAGGAGGTCGCGGCCACGGCCTACACCGCAGCCCTGACGGCGATGCCGACGCTGCCGGAGCTGGCCGCCAACCACACCGTTCACGGGGTATTGCTGGCAACCAATTTCTTTGGCATCAACACGATTCCGATCGCGCTCAACGAAACTGACTATGCACGGATGTGGGTCCAGGCGGCCACCACCATGGGCACCTATCAAGTCGTCTCGGGGGTGGCGCTGGCCGCGGCGCCGCGCACGGCTCCAGCGCCGTCCATCGAGCGTCCGGGCGGGGAAGCCAACAACGCCACGGTCAACGCGGCGCAAGACGGCTCCAACTCCGGGAACTGGCTGCAGCAGCTTCTGCAGCAACTGCAGAAGCTCATGCAGGATTTGACGCAGGTCATTCAGAATTTCATGAACAATCTGCCGGCGTTCCTGGCGGCCAATGGCCCACTGCTGTTCTTCGTCGCGTACCAAGTGTTCTTCAACGCCGTCGGCTGGCCGACGTGGGGCGCGATCTTGACCGCTCCGCTCCTGATACCGCTGCTTTTAGGCATCGGCCTGAGTTCCTTGCTTACGCCGCCCGACGAGATTGCGCCCGAGGTGGTCGGCGTGCCCGTTGCGCCGGTCCTTGCGTCGAACAAGCCCTCGATGCTGCCGGCGGTCGCCATGGCTCCGGCGATGACCACACCGGCTGGGGCTCCGGCGGCTCCGGTCGCCGCGGGTTCGGGTGTGGCTTCCGTGCCGGCACCGGCGCCGGCGGCGAGCACTTTTGGCTACCTGGTCGCGGTCGGCGGCGGCCCGGACGTGGGCGTCGGACCGACGCTGAGCGGTCGCGGTGGCGTCAAGGCGCCGGCTGCGATCATCCCGGCGGTCGGCGCGGCGGCACCGATCCGGGCCGAGGCGCGGGCGCGGCGGCGACGGCGGGCAGCGATGCACGACTACGCCGACGAGTTCGCCGACATGGAATCCGATGTCGGTGTTCCGCCGGACTACGGCGACGAGGAACTACTGGCCGCGGCGGCATCCGGGACCGGAGCCGGACGGCTCGGTTTCGCCGGAACCACGCAGAAGAAGAAGGCTTTCCAGGTGGCCGGCCTGACCAAGCTGGCCGACGACGACTTCGGCGGCGGCCCGCGGATGCCAATGGTGCCCGGCAGTTGGGAACACGACCCGCACAGCCCAGCGGGTCCGACGCAAGAAGGGGGATAAGACAGTCAGCACGACACGTGTCCATTACCGAAACCTCAAGCAAGTAAAGACATCTAACAGGAAGGAAGCATCGTGAGTATGTTGGACGCTCATATTCCGCAGTTGGTGGGCGCGCAGTCGGCGTTTAGTGCCAAGGCGGGGATTATGCGGAGCACGATCAGTCAGGCCGAGCAGGAGGCGTTGTCGGCGCAGGCGT
>DASYBR010000090.1:0-23217 GCA_036500645.1 Mycobacterium sp.
TTGGACATCAAGACGCCGTACGGGCAGCCGGAAAACATCTGGAATCACGAGGATCCCGGCGAAGCGCTCAGCCCTAAGTGGCAGAAGATGTGGAAGCCCGTGGTGTGTGCCGTTCAGGGTATGTGCACAGCGGGCGCGTTCTATTTCATCAACGAATCCGACGTGGTCATCTGCTCTGCGGGCGCTACCTTCTTCGACTCGCATGTGTCGGCCGGCCTGGTGTGCGCGCTGGAGCCGATCGGCCTGATGCGGCGCATCGGCCTGGGCGAGACACTGCGCATCGCGCTGATGGGCAACGACGAACGTGTCAGCGCGGACACCGCCCTGCGGATTGGGTTGGTATCAGAGGTCGTTTCCGCCGACCGTCTTTGGAGCCGCGCTCACGAGATTGCCGCGACGATTGCCGCCAAGCCGCCGACCGCGACCCAGGGCACCGTAAAAGCGATTTGGGAGTCACTGGACAAGCCGTATCGCGCCGCCATGGAGCAGGGGTTCATCTACACCCGGCTCGGCAACCCGCTGGGTACCGCGGAACTCGCCGCCCAGAAAGATTTTGACGGCAAGCGCACTCCGAAGACCCGCTGATGCCGCATCACCCCCTCAGCCGACGCATCGCCGACGTTCTGGATCTGCAGCCCGCCTCGAACGCCATCGAATATGGCGGGCAATGGTTCTCCTGGGCCCAGATCGGCGCCACGGCGCAGCGTGTCGCTTTCCGTGCCGCCGAGCACGGTCCAGAAATCGGGATGCTGCTACGCAACCGCCCCGGTCAGGTGGCAGCGTTCCTCGGCGTGCTGCTGGGCGGCGGAACCGTCGTCGTCATCAATCCGTCGCGAGGTGACGAGCGCGCCAAGGCCGACATCGTCGCGCTGGGGTTGCCGCTGATCGTCGGCGAGCCCGACGACCTGACCGCGCTGGTCCCGCCGGGCACTGCAACAGAAGCGATTTCGGGTCTTCCCGATGAGCCCGCAGGGCCGGCCGCCGCGTTCGATGCGAGTGCGGCAGGCGTAGCGGTACGGATGTTGACCAGTGGCACGACCGGCCCACCGAAGCGCGTCGACCTCAGCTACGACATGCTGGCGCGCAGTGTGATGGGCCACGCGCCCGAGCGCGCGCCGGCACCAACCGAATTGCGGCGCGGCATCGCGATCGTCAATTCGCCCCTGGTGCACATCGGCGGGGTGTTCCGCGTGCTGCAATGCGTCGCCGAAGCCAGGTCCTTTGTGCTGCTGGAACGATTCGAGCTCAACGCGTGGGCCGACGCGGTGCGCCGATACCGCCCGCGCACCGTATCGCTGGTGCCGGCGGCACTGCGTACGGTGTTGCATTCCGATGTGCCGGCGGCCGACCTGGTGAGCATCCGCGCGGTCACCTGCGGCACCGCCCCGCTGTCGGCCGACGACGCGGACGCGTTCACCGATAAGTACGGCATTCCGGTTCTCACGTCTTATGCGGCAACCGAATTCGGTGGCGGCGTAGCGGGCTGGACCCTCCCCGATTATCAGCAATTCTGGCGGGCTAAACGCGGGAGCGTGGGCCGCGCCAACCCGGGTGCGCAGCTCAGAGTGGTGGCCGACGACGGCGCCGCGCTCGGGCCGGACGAGGTCGGACTGCTCGAGGTCAAGCCGGGACAGCTGGGCGTGTCCGCGCACTGGATGCGCACGACCGATCTGGCCCGTATCGACGGCGACGGCTTCGTCTGGATCGTCGGGCGGGCGGACCAGGCAATCATCCGCGGCGGGTTCAAGATCAGGCCCGACGACGTGCGCATCGCGCTGGAGAGCCACCCCGCGGTCGCCGGTGCCGCCGTCATCGGCCGACCCGACGACCGCCTCGGCGAGACGCCGGTCGCCGTGGTAGAGCTGCGCGAGGCGGCGTCCACCGATGCGCTGGTCGAGTATCTGCGAAAGCGACTGGCCCGCTACGAGATTCCCACCGAAATCGCGATCGTCGACACGATCCCACGGACACCGTCGGGCAAGGCCGATCTCGGCGCAATCCAGCGCTTCTTCAGCGAACCTGCGGCGCAACGCGACCATGCCCGGTGAGTCGACGACGGTCGCCGCGATCCTGCGACAGCAAGCCCGCTCACGCGGGAACCACCCGCTTCTCGTGTGCGACGGCGACCGTATCAGTTACGGGGAGGCCGATCGACGCTCGGCCGACCTCGCCCGCGGACTGCTTGCCCTCGGGTCCGGCAAGGGCACCCACGTCGGACTCCTCTACCCGAACGGACCCGAGTTCGTCGTCGGGATGCTGGCGGCGGCGCGAATCGGTTCCGTGGTGGTTCCGTTCTCCACATTCGCGACAGCCCCGGAGATTTGCCAACAGTTGATCGACGGCGATGTCGAGATCTTGTTGAGCGCCGTATCCTTCCGCTCGCACGACTACGCGAACCGACTGACCCAGCTGTTGCCGGAGTCCGAATTCGACACGGATCACCCGCTGTTTGACTCGGCCGCACCGCAGTTGCGACACATCCGGATCGGCTATGAACGCGTCTGCCGGCTGGCGGGCACCGTCGACTCCGCGCTGCTCACGGCGATGGAAGACGACGTCGACGGCTGCGATCCACTGGCCATCGTCTACACGTCGGGCTCGACCAGTGCCCCCAAGGGGGTGGTGCACACCCACGCCGCTCTGCTCGAGCATCAACACAACCTCAACAAAATCCGGGGTCTGACGCCTGAGGACAAGTTGTTCTGCAATTCGCCGTTCTTCTGGATCGGCGGCTTCGCCTTCGGCCTGTTGGCGACGCTGATCGCCGGGTCGACACTGGTGTGCTCCAACGACGATGATGCCGGTCGCACGCTGGACTTGCTGGAAGCCGAAAAGCCGACCATGACCAACGGTTTCACCGCCGCAATCCCGCGCCTGACCGACCATCCAAGCTTTACTCGCCGCGATCTGTCGTCGATGCGGCGGGGCAACCTGTACCCGATCATGGCGCCCGACGCGCGACCCGCCGACCCCGAACTGCGGCACAGCATGCTGGGCATGACCGAAGGCGGCAGCGTCGTGCTGATCAGCGGTGACGAATCCGACCAACCCGAAAGCCGCCGTGGCTCATTCGGCACACCGGCGCCGGGGTTCGACACCATGATCGTCGATCCCGACACCGGAGCACCCGTGAGCGCCGGCGAGGTCGGCGAACTGTGCGTGCGCGGTCCGTACGTGATGCAGCGGTACTACAGGCGAAGCCGCGAAGAGTGCTTCGACGCCGATGGCTGGTTTCATACAGGCGATTTGGTGCGTACCGACGCCGATGGCTTCTTCTATTTCACCGGCCGACTAAGCGGGATGATCAAAACGGCGGGCGCCAATGTTTCGGCAGCTGAGGTGGAAAAGGCCGTCGCCGCAGTCACCGGCGGAATGCCGGCGTATGTGGTCGGACTCCCCGATCCTCGGCGCGGACACGTCGTCGCGGCGGTCATCGCGCTGCCGGACTCATCGGTGGCGTTCGACGAGGCGGAATTGCGCGAGCGACTCAAGACCGAATTGTCTTCGTACAAGATCCCTCAACGATTCCTTGCGCTGCCCCGCGCCGACATACCTTTGCTGTCCAGCGGCAAAGTGGACTCACAGCGGTTGAGGAAGCTGTTCGATGTATGAGCCGCCGATCGCCAACACCGTCGATCGATTGGTGAGGTTTCGGGCCGCATACGAAGGCCACAAAGCGATGGTGATCGACCCGGATTCCCGTGTCAGCTACCGCGAACTCGACACAACCACAAGGGATCTCGCTGCAGTCCTGCTGACATTCGGCATTGGCAAGGGCACCCGGGTCGGGCTGATCATGCCCAACAGCGCCCGCTGGGTCCAGCTGGCCATCGCGCTGGCCCGCATCGGCGCGGTACTGGTCCCCCTCAGCACCTTGCTGACCCCGGGCGAGCTGATCACACAGCTTCGGGCGGCCTCGGTCCAAGTCCTGTTCAGCGTCGAAGAATTCCGCGGGCACCGCTACCTAAAGGACCTCGAGTCGGCACTGGGGATCCAGGCTTTTAACGACGCGATGCTCCAGCACCCGGAGCTTCCGGCCTTGCGTCACGTTCGGTCGGTCGACCGCCTGGCCGAGGCCGGCGCTGACGAGCGTGCCGGCCAGATTGTCGACGCAGTGACCGAGACGGTCACCGCCGCGGATCTGTTGGTCATCATGTTCACATCGGGCAGCAGCGGAACTCCCAAAGGAGTCATGCACTCCCACGGCAACGCGTTGGGTGCCGTCCAGGCGGGCCTGGCCGCGCGCTGTATTACCCGCGATACCAGGTTGTATCTGCCGATGCCGTTCTTTTGGGTGGGCGGCTTCGGAAGCGGAATACTGTCGGCGCTGTTGGCCGGCGCCACTCTGATAACCGAAGAAGTCCCGCGGCCGGAAACCACGCTGCGCCTGCTGGAAAGCGAACGGGTCACGCTGTTTCGCGGCTGGCCCGACCAAGCCGAGACACTGGCCCGGCACGCCGGCGCGGTCGGCGCCGACTTGTCGGCGTTGCAGCCGGGCAGCCTGCAGCCCCTGCTGCCTCCCGAACAGCGGGCTCAGCCCGGCGCCCGGGCCACGTTATTCGGAATGACCGAGGCGTTCGGTCCATACTGCGGCTTTCCCGCCGACGCCGATATGCCCGCGGCGGCGTGGGGTAGCTGCGGAAAGCCGTTCCCCGGCATGGAGATCCGCATCACCGACCCCGACGGAGGCCAACCGGTTGCACCGGGAACCATAGGGATGATCCAGATCCGGGGACCACACACCCTGCGCGGCATCTGCGGTCGCAGCCGAGAAGAGGTGTTCACCGCAGACGGCTTCTACCCGACCGGCGATCTCGGCCGGCTGGACGACGACGGATTTCTGTTCTACCACGGGCGGTCCGACGACATGTTCAAGGTAAGCGGCGCCACGGTCTATCCCAGCGAAGTCGAGCGGGCGTTGCGCACTATCGATGGGGTCGGCCACGTCTACGTCACCAGCGTGCCCGGCCCCGCGGGCGAACGGGTCGGCGCGGCGGTGGTGCGCGCCAACCGGGCGCTGGACGCTGAGGAATTGCGTGGCCGCGCGCGCAAGCTGCTGAGCGCCTTCAAAGTTCCGGCCGTGTGGCTGCTACTGAACTCCGACGACGACGTGCCGCGGGGCGGCACCGGCAAGGTCGACATCCGCGGGCTGCGGGACATGCTGATCGACGTGGGCCAGCCCTAGGGGACACGCGTCCAGGGTTGACAGTTCTGCGACTCGAAGGCCTTAACCGTTGTGTTGATACTCGCGAACATCGGGCCGACAGAGGTATTCGCCTGTAACACATGCTCCTTGTTCGCATCGGGCGTGCTGTAGGTAAACCACGAGCACATCGAATCTTGAGTCGGCACGTTGTTGATCCAAACCCCAAAGGTCGACGCCGACCCACTCGTGCGGTAGAGGCCGGGCGCTATGTCGGGTCCAACCTGGAAGACCCCGTTGCCGGGGATCGGGTCCACCGGATCGGCGTTGGCGGGCGGCGCGAGGGCGATAGCTGTCACCGCGGTAACGAAGACGGCTGAGGCGCGAAGCGTTGGGGACATGATTCCTCGTTCTGTTTCGTATGTCCCCCGAGGGCAGCGTATGCCCTGGCCCAGGTGCCGACAACACAAATCACGAACTCGTCGGACGGGTCCCCTCGACAACCACGCCACGCGTCACCAGGTGGTCGATCAACGGAATCGCACCGGCCGCCAAGTGCTGCGACATCGCCGCGCGCGCCGCCCCATCGTCGCGCTTTTTCAGCGCTGACAGGATGCGCCGATGATCCTTCATCGATTGTTCCGCCCAGCCTTCGATGGCGGGGAACACCGATTCCGGTGCATACCGGGTGATCTGCAGCATCAGCTGGGCAAGCTTCGGGGAGTCCGCGGCAACGTTGATGGCCCGGTGGAACTGGTGATTGAGATGGACGGTCCTCTCGGTGTCGTCACCGGCATAGGCGTCTTCGAGTTCGGCCTGAATCTGTTTGAGTTCGCGCAGCTGGTCGTCGGTGATGTTGGTGGCGGCCCGCGCCGCAAGTTCGCCGCCCACGTGCGCCTGCACGTTCGCGACGTCCGTGACATCTCGCCCGGTCACCGGCAACACCACGAAACCGCGCCGCGGTTGCTGGGCGATCAAGCCTTCCGCGCGCAGGGCAAAGAGCGCCTCACGGACCGGGGTGACACTGATGCCCAGCTCCGCGGCCAACTGGTCCAGGCGGATATAGGACCCCGCGACATACCTGCCGTCGAAGATCCGCTGGCGGATCAAGCGCGCGATGTCGTCGGAAAGTTGCGGTCGCGCCGCGAAATCCGGAACGCTCATTGCCTCACACCTGATACTCGGCGAGGAGCCGCTTGCTGATGATGTTCTTCTGGATTTCGCTGGTGCCCTCACCGATGAGCAGGAATGGTGCGTCGCGCATCAGGCGCTCGATCTCGTACTCCTTGGAGTAACCGTAACCGCCATGGATCCGGAAGCTCTGTTGCGTGACCTCGGAGCAGAACTCGCTGCAAAGATATTTGGCCATGCCGGCCGCGACGTCGTTGCGCTCCCCCGAGTCTTTCAGCCGTGCCGCATTGACCATCATCAGATGTGCGGCTTCGACTTTGGTGGCCATCTCGGCGAGCTGGAAGGCGATGGCCTGGTGCTCGGCGATCGGCTTGCCGAACGTTTGGCGTTGTTGCGCGTAGCGCACCGCGAGTTCGAAGGCGCGGATACCCACGCCGACGGCCCGGGCCGAGACGTTGACGCGGCCCACCTCGATGCCGTCCATCATCTGGAAGAAACCCTGCCCCGGTGTGCCGCCGAGAACGTCGTCGGCGCTCGCGTGGTACCCGTCGAAGATGAGCTCGGTGGTGTCGATGCCCTTGTAGCCCAGCTTGTCGATCTTCCCCGGTATCACCAAGCCGGGTAGGACTTCCCCGAACCCCGTTGGCTTTTCGACCAGAAACGCGGTCAGATTGCGGTGCGCCCGTTCGGCGCCCTCGTCGGTGCGCACCAGTACGGCGATCAGCGTCGAGCTGCCGCCGTTCGTGAGCCACATCTTCTGGCCGTTGATGGTGTAGTCGCCGTCGGGGTTTCGCGTGGCGCGTGTCCGGATCGCGGCAACATCGGAGCCGACCTCGGGCTCCGACATCGAGAAGGCGCCCCGTGTTTCACCCGTTGCCATGCGCGGCAGGAAACGCTGCTTCTGCGCGTCGGTTCCGTGCTGGCGCAGCATGTACGCCACGATGAAGTGCGTGTTGAGCACCCCGGACACGCTCATCCAGCCGCGCGCCAGCTCTTCCACACACAGGGCATAGGTCAGCAGCGACTCCCCCAGACCGCCGTACTCCTCGGGAATCATCAGTCCGAACAAGCCCATCTCGCGCATCTGGTCGACAAGTTCCTGCGGATAGGTGTCGCCACGTTCCAGCTCCGCGGCGTGCGGAATGACTTCCCTCTCGACGAATTGCTTTACCGTAGTGAGGATCTCGGTCTGGATTTCGGTCAATCCGAGAGTCTGGGCAAGTTTGGTCATTGCGCTGTCTTTCCCTTTCGGCTGCTCAGCAAGCGATCGTCTTGGCGGTAGTCAGGCGCTCGATATCGCCGGTCGTCAAACCCAGGCACCGAGCGAGGACGTCGGCGGTGTCTTGCCCCAGGGCGGGCGCGGGTGCGGGCGCGGGATAGCTGCCGTCGATCGCGGCGGGCAGGCCTGCGGCGAAATAATCCCCGAGACCCGGCTGGTTCAGTCGGGAAAACAGTGGATTGGCAGTCACTTTCGGCCCCGCTGCGACCTCCGCAAAGGTCCGGTACCGCTCGACCAATACCGTGGTGTCCAACAGCGCGGCCGCGATCTCGTCGGCGGTGTGATCGGTGAACCAGGTGGCGAACAGTCCCGACAGCACCTCGCGGTAGCGGTAGCGGTCCCCTTCGCTTGCGAAATCAACACCCAGAGCCTCGGCCAGCGCCGAAACCGCTGCGCGCGTGCCCGTTACGTCGACTAGGTCGCGAAAGTGCCGACCGGTCAACGCGACAACCATGAACCTGACCCCGTCGCGGCTGGTGAAGTCCTGCCCGTACTGGCCGTAGATGGCGTTGCCCAGACGCTGTCGCTGCGTGCCGGTGACTTGCGGCTCGGTCAGCAACCCCAGATTCCCGGCGGTGGCCAGCGCGACGTTTTCGAGCGCCAGGCTGATTCGCGCGCCCACCCCGGATTGCTCACGACGACGGACAGCGGTGACGACGGCCAGCGCCGCGTACAGCCCGCAACACACGTCCCAGGCCGGCAACACGTGATTGATCGGACCGGCATGATCGGCGGGACCCGTGACGAGCGGGAATCCGATACCCGCGTTGACCGTGTAATCCACCCCGGTGGAGCCGTCGCCGCGCCCGAGCAGTTGAACGTGAATGACGTCGGGGCGCGTGGCCGTCAGGAGATCAGGGCTCAGCCAGGACAATCCGGCAGCGTTGGTCACCACGATGCCATCGCCCTCGACGATCAGCCGCACAACCAGTTCCTGCCCCTCAGGGGAACGCAGATCGATGGTGGCCGAGCGTTTCCCCTTGTTCAGCCCAGTCCAATAGATCGACGTGCCGTCCGCCGCGAGTGGCCAGCGCTGCACGTCGGAAGCGCCACCGATCGGATCCACCCGAATCACTTGCGCCCCAAGCTGACTCAGCGTCATTCCGCACAACGGGGCGGCAACGAAACTGGAAACCTCCACCACGGTGAGGCCGCTCAGCGGCAACTCCGGATCGGTCATCTCGGCCCGACTCGTTCAAAGATCGCGGCCAGGCCCTGACCACCGCCGATGCACATTGTCTCCAGCCCGTAGCGCGCCTCGCGGCGGGTGAGTTCACGCGCCAGGGTGGCCAGCATCCGTCCGCCCGTCGCACCGACCGGATGGCCCAGCGAGATTCCCGATCCGTGCACGTTGGTGCGCTCGTGATCGGCGGCGCCGAATTTCCACTCCCGCATGACCGCAAGCGCCTGGGCGGCGAACGCTTCGTTGAGTTCGATGAGGTCGATGTCGCGTAGCTGCAGCCCAGCCTTGGCGAGCGCCACCTCGGTCGCGGGAACCGGACCGATGCCCATGATGTTGGGCGCAACACCTGCCACCCCCCAAGACACCAAGCGCACCAACGGTGTCAGCCCGTGTTCGTCGGCCTTCTCAGGAGTGGTCACCACACACATCGACGCCGCATCGTTCTGCCCACTGGCGTTACCGGCCGTCACCGTCGCCTCTGGATCATCCTTGCCCAGAACGGGTTTGAGCTTGCCCAGCGACTCGACCGACGTGTCGGCGCGCGGATGTTCGTCGGTGTCGACCACTTCTTCGCCTTGCCTGGTCGGCACCGCCACCGGGATGATCTCCTCCGCCATCACCCCGTCCTTTTGCGCGGCCACCGCACGCTGGTGTGATCGCACCGCGAGCTCGTCCTGCTCCAGACGCGAAATACCGTACTGGCGCCGCAAATTCTCGGCCGTCTCCAGCATCCCCCCGGGCACCGGATAGTGCCGGCCGCCAGCGGTGGTGCGTCCCCGCGCCAGCCCGTCGTGCACCCGGACACCGCCGCGGGCGCCGCCCCATCGCATATCGGTCGAATAGAAGGCGACGTTGCTCATGCTTTCGCAGCCTCCGGCGATGACGAGATCGTGGTCGCCGTTGCGTACCTGCAGACTCGCCTGAATCACCGCCTGCAGACCCGAGCCGCATCGGCGGTCGACCTGCATGCCGGGAACCGTCACCGGCAGACCGGAATCCAACGCCACCACGCGCCCGATCGCGGGCGCCTCGCTGCTGGGGTAACAGTGTCCGAGGATGACATCTTGGACTTCGTCGGGTGCGATCCCGGTCCGCTCGAGTAGCCCCTTCAGCGCGGCGACACCGAGGTCGACGGCGCTCTGCGACTTGAACATTCCGCCGTAGCGGCCGATCGGCGTGCGGACGGGCTCGCAGATGACGACTTCGCGCATTTCGGCTCCCATCTCAGAGATGCCGGCCGCCGGTGATTTCCATGACGGTGCCGGTCATGTACGACGACAAATCGGAGGCCAGGAACAGGGCGACGCTGGCGACCTCGCTGGGCTCCCCCGCGCGGCCCATCGGTACCTCTGCCTCCTTCTGGTCCCAGATATGTTGCGGCATAGCCTCTGTCATCGCCGAACGAATCAGGCCGGGAGCGATCGCATTGACTCGCACGCCTAGGTAAGCGAGCTCCTTGGCCGCGGCCTTGGTCATCCCGACGATCCCGGCCTTGGCGGCCGAGTAGTTGGTCTGCCCGATCATGCCGACCTTGCCGGACACCGACGACATGTTGATGATCGCGCCGCGCTTGTTCTCCCGCATGATCCCCGCGGCCAGCCGGATCCCGTTCCAGGTCCCCTTCAGGTGCACGTCTATGACCTGATCGAATTGCTCTTCGGTCATCTTGCGCATCGTCGCGTCGCGGGTGATGCCGGCATTGTTGACCATGATGTCGAGGCCGCCGAAGCGTTCGACCGCGGTCTGGATCAGAGCTTCGACGTCGGCCGCTTGCGTCACGTCGCAGCGGACCGCCAGGGCGACCTCCTCACCACCGAGCTGCTTGGCCGCGATTTCGGTCGCCTCGAGATTGACATCTCCGAGCACCACCCGCGCGCCCTCGGCGACGAATCTTTCCGCGATCGCGAAACCGAGACCTTGCGCGGCGCCGGTAACCACCGCAGTCTGACCACTCAGCAACGCCACGTCGATCACGCATCCTTTTCTGTTCTTGTCGTCGCCCGCCCGGGCCTCTTCCGCTCAAATATCGTATTTCATATAGGATCGCGCCCGGCGCCGGGGTGATCGCGCCCGTGCCCAAGAGCGACTGCCGATGAGGAGCGTCTGGAAGATGACCACTACTGAGGTCCCCGAGGTCTCCGACGAGGATTTCGAAGAGATCCGCGCCCAGACCCGCCACTTCGTCCGCACCGCGGTCATACCGCGTGAGCAGGAGATCCTGACCGACGACCGGGTGCCGGACGACCTGCGCGAGCAGGCCAAGAAGATGGGGTTGTTCGGATACGCAATTCCACAGCGATGGGGCGGACTCGGGCTCAACCTCATGCAAGACGTCGAGCTGGCAATGGAATTGGGCTACACCTCGCTCGCGCTGCGATCGATGTTCGGCACCAACAACGGCATCGCGGGACAGGTACTCGTCGGCTTCGGCACCGACGAGCAGAAGACCCGATGGCTCGAATCGATGGCCGCCGGCGATGTCGTGGCCTCGTTCGCGTTGACGGAGCCCGGCGCCGGATCGAACCCCGCCGGTCTGCGGACGAAAGCCGTTCGCGACGGATCCGATAAAGACGCCACGTGGGTGATATCCGGGCAGAAGCGCTTCATCACCAACGCGCCCGTCGCCGATCTGTTCGTGGTGTTTGCGCGCACCCGGCCGGCCGACGACAAGGGCCCGGGCATCGCGGTGTTCCTGGTACCCGCGGACGCCGACGGCGTTGAGGTCGGCGCCAAGGACGCCAAGATGGGGCAAGAGGGCGCGTGGACCGCCGACGTCAATTTCAACGACGTCCGCCTCGAACACGCCGCGCTGATCGGCGGCGACGAGGACATCGGTTATCGGGCGGCGATGACCTCGCTGGCCCGCGGGCGGGTCCACATCGCCGCGCTCGCGGTGGGGGCCGCCCAACGCGCACTCGACGAATCCGTCTCCTACGCCGCCACCGCGACGCAGGGCGGTGCGCCGATCGGCAGCTTTCAACTGGTGCAGGCGATGCTTGCCGACCAGCAGACTTCAGTGCTGGCCGGGCGCGCCCTGGTCCGCGACGCCGCACGGCAGTGGGTCACCAATTCCGACCGCAGGATCGCGCCGTCCGCGGCCAAGCTCTTCTGCACCGAAATGGCCGGCAAGGTAGCCGATCTCGCGGTACAAGTGCACGGCGGCAGCGGCTACATGCGCGGTGTTCCCGTCGAACGCATCTACCGCGACGTGCGGCTGCTGCGGCTGTACGAAGGTACCAGCGAGATTCAGCGCTTGATCATCGGCTCCAACCTCGTCAAGGCGGCCCAGCGATGAAACACGCAGTGCAGCAGCACAACTCAGTAGAGGAGACACTATGAGCGGCACGCGTGAGGGCCGGCTAACGGGCAGAGTGGCATTCATCACGGGCGCGGCGCGGGGCCAGGGCCGGGCGCATGCGGTGCGGATGGCACGGGAGGGTGCCGACATCATCGCCGTCGACATCGCAGACAAGCTCCCCTCCTGTGTCCCCTACGATTCGGCGACTCAGGAAGACCTCGACGAAACCGTTCGCCTCGTGAAAGAAGCGAACGGCCAAGTCTTCGCCGCGGCTGTCGACACCCGCGACTTCGAGGCACTCCGCAAGGTCGTCGACGACGGAGTCGCCGCGCTGGGAAGGCTCGACATCATCGTTGCCAACGCCGGTATCGCCGCCCCGCAGGCGTGGAACGAGATCACGCCCGAATCCTTCCGCGATGTCATGGAGATCAACGTGACCGGCACGTGGAACACCGTGATGGCCGGTGCGGACAAGATCATCGAAGGCGGCCGCGGCGGCTCGATCATCCTGATCAGCTCGGCGGCCGGCATGAAGATGCAGCCGTTCATGATTCACTACACCGCCAGCAAGCACGCTGTCACCGGGTTGGCGCGGGCCTTCGCCGCAGAATTGGGCAAGCATTCGATTCGGGTCAACAGCGTGCACCCGGGGCCGGTGAACACGCCGATGGGTTCCGGCGACATGGTCACGGCTGTGGGCAAGACCATGGAAACCAACCCACAGCTGTCGCACGTCCTCACACCGTTCCTGCCGGACTGGGTCGCCGAGCCTGACGAGATCGCCGACACCGTGTGCTGGCTCGCCAGCGACGAGTCGCGCAAAGTCACCGCCGCGCAGATCCCGGTCGACCAGGGTTCGACGCAGTACTGATCGATTTTCTCGCCCAACCGGGGAATAGGCGTCCCGGATCGGCGTTGCTAGCCCACATGAGGAGTTTCAGCGAAACCGAACGCCAACAGTTTCTCGCCGACAAGCATGTCGGCGTGCTGTCCGTCGCGGCCGACGGCCGGCCCCCGGCGAGCGTGCCGATCTGGTACGACTACACCGTCGGTGGAAACGTCCGGATCATGACCGGGGCGTCGAGCCGGAAGGCTCGACTCATCGAACGGGCCGGCGCGGTGACGCTCGTGGTGCAGCGTGAGGAACCGCCCTACCAATACGTGGTGGTGGAGGGCAGCATCGTCGACGCCACCACACCCGCCCCGGCGGACGTGCAGGAGGCCATCGCGATCCGGTACCTCGGCGAGGAAGCCGGTCCCGCGTTCGTCAAGAGCCTCGAGGGCGTCGAAGAGGTCTTGTTCACCATCCGCCCGGACCGCTGGCTGAGCGCGGATTTCAGCGACGAACTGTAAGACCTCAGGCGATCAAGTCCAGCGTTCCAAGGTCGCGGACCGCGCGGCTGCCCCGCTGCAGCATGGTGACCATCATGTCGTCACCGCGCTCGGTGGACGACGCGAAGGCGAACCCGAGAGCGGATATCAAGAGCGCCTGGGGCACCCCGAGACGGTAGTCGCGCCAACATGTTTCGCGGTCGTATCCGGTGACGCCGTAGCCCAGCAGCGCTTGGTGATAGTCGCCGACGAGGCCCTCCTCGATGGTGACGCGGAGTTCCGATTCCAGGCTGGTCGCGGTGAAGTACGCGAGATCTCGGGCCGGCAGACCCACGCCGAGCGTTTGCCAGTCGACCACGCTCACCCAGCTCCGGCCCGGATCGAACAGCAGATTGTCGAGCCGATAATCGCCGTGCAGCAGGGCGAATCGGTCCTGCTCGGTGAAAAGCCAGGGCGTGATCAAACCCATTGTTTGCGCGAACGTTTCACGGTCTTCGGCGCTCAGGCGGGGACCGAGCTTGTCCAACGTGATGTCGGCACTCATCTTCGCCACGTCACCAAGACCCTTGGCGGAGGCCTCATCTGGGCGGGGAAACGCCAGCCCGGGAAGATCCAGCCAGAACGGGTCGCACCAGCTGGGCCCGTGTAATCCGGCCAGCGCCACCACCGCGAGCCGCGCCTGCGGTTCGTCGCAGCCTGCGATCTGATCTCCCTGCACGGCGGGCGCCTGATCGGCAAGCAACAGCGCGTAGTCCATGCCGTCTTCGGTGATTTCGCAGTAGAAGCAGCGTGGCGTGGGCGCCTCGACCCGATCGGCCACCGTGACATAGAACGCGCATTCGCTGCGGTAGCCGATGGCGACCCGCTCGCGCACGGTGTCATCCTGCGCCGGCAGTTTGATCACGAACGTTTGCGGGAGGTCACCGGGATCCGTCGCGTATCGAGCGGTCACCCGGTAGGTCGCGCCGGTCTGTCCGGTGCCGATGGGCACCACGTCTACTTCGGCGACCTCGACGGGTGTGCTGCGGTCACTGAGCGCGGCCGACAACCATTCGGGGGTCACGTCGGCCGGATACCGGGGAATCGACATCACAGCACTCATAAGCAGCACGCCTCCTGTACCCGGACGGCTCTGTCCGACCGACAAACTGTAAGGCATACGGAAAGAGTTGCGGTCAACGGCGGTGATCTAGTCGGCGAGGATCCGCCATTCGGCGGCCTCGTGCTGGTGTCGCCAGAATTCGTCGAAACGCCCACCCGCGGCGAGCAATTCGTCGACCGTTCCATCCTCGATGACGCTGCCGTCGTCGAGAAACAAGACACGGTCGGCGTGACTGATGCTGGCCAATCGATGCGCGACGATCACCTGGGTGCGCGCCTGCGGGTCGGCTGTGAGCGCGTCGACCACCGCGGCCTCGTTCTCGGTGTCCAGGGCGCTGGTCGCCTCGTCTACCAGCAGTATCGGCGCCGGTTTGAGCAGCGCCCGGGCGATGCTGACCCGCTGGCGTTCGCCTCCGGACAGCGCCGAGCCGGCTTCACCGACGATGCTGGCCGCACCGTCGGGCAGCCTGCCGATGAGCTCGTCGACACGGGCGAGTGCGGTGGCTCGCGTGAAGTGCTCGTCGCTTGCGCCGGGGTCTCCGGCGATCACGTTGTCGCGGATCGTCCCGTGAAACAGGTAGGGATGCTGGAATACAACGCTGCTGGCCGCCCGCCGGGCGTCGGCGTCCAGCGTTGCGGCGTCGACACCGTCGATCAGGACGCGGCCACGCGTGGGTTCGTGCAGTCCGGCGATCAAGGCCAGGATGGTGCTCTTGCCTGAACCGGACGGTCCGACGATGGCAGTCGTACTGCCCGGTTCCAGCGAGAAGCTCACCCCGTCCAGCACCGGTGTGCCGGCGCCGTCGTAGTAGAAGGCGACGTCGTCGAACTCGACACGCGGCGCCGTGGCCGCGTCCGGCAACGCGGTGGCACCCGCATCGATCAGTGGCGCGGTGAGCACAGCACGAATGTTGTCGAGCGTGCCGCGGGTGCTCTGAAGCGCCGGCGCCAACTCGCTGATGGTGGTGTATGGCTCCAGGTAGCGCACGATCACGACAATCAGCGCGACGGCCTCGGGCACCGTGAGCGTTCCGTTCACCGTCAGCGCCGTGGTCACCCCCGCCAGCAGGATCAACGACAGCTGGCTGGCGAGGCTGAACAGCAGCTGCCCCGGCACCTGCATGGACAGCAGCCGCATGGTGGCGCCGTGCTGTGCGGTCAGCGCATCACCGACGAGGCTGCGCGCCGGCTCGACGCGCCGGGCGGCCCGCAACGCCTGCTGGGTTCGGGCGAATTCGATGATCCGCTCGGTGAGCGCGCTATTGGCTTCGGCGGCAGCGCAATCGGCGCGACGCGCCAGTCGGGCCGACGCCCATAACGCGCCCAAGAGCAGCGGCACACCGCCCAGAGCGGCCAAGCCGAGTTGCCACGAGATCGGGAGCAACGCCAGCGCGATGGCCGCGGGCAGCAGGATGGCGGAGGTCAGCGGCGTCAGCAGGTTGACGACGAGGCCGACGAGTTCGGGCCCGGTGGCCGCAATCGCCTGCCGGGCCGTCGCGGTGTGCTCGGCGGTGAACCAATCCAGCCGCACGCCGGGCAGGCGGTCCGCCACGTCGTGCTGGCTGTGGTCCAGCACCGAGAAACCCAGATCGAAGCCGATGCGCGCGGTCGCGGTGTCGATCGTCCAGCCGATCACCGTCACGGCAGTCAGCCAGCCCAGCCATACCAGCGCATGGGACGGGGTGCCGCTGAACAGCGCGCCGACCAGCGGGACGAGCAACACAGTTGCGACAGCCCGCACCACCACGGAACACAACGCGAGCACCGTGTAGACAAGGACTTTCGCGCGCCGGCCCCCCGGGACAAGGCTCAACCACGTGCGGATCATCGCGCTACCTCTTGAACCTCGAGAGTTGCGGCGGCCGCGACCGTCTCGCGACGTCCGCCCTCCCAGAGCCGTCGGTATCGTCCGTCTACGGCCAGCAACTCGTCGTGGGTGCCGCGTTCGGCGATCCGGCCGTGGTCGAGAACAACGATCTGGTGAGCCCGGGTGACGGTGTGCAATCGATGAGCGATCACCAAGACCGTGCGGTCCTGGGTCAATCGGTTAAGCGCTTGCTGGACAAGATATTCCGATTCCGGGTCGGCGAACGCGGTGGCCTCGTCGAGAATCAGAATCGGGGTGTCGGCCAGGATCGCACGCGCGATGGTGAGCCGTTGGCGCTCTCCGCCCGACAGCCCGGCTCCCGCGCCCAGCACCGTGTCGTAGCCCTGGGGCAGCCGCATGATGCGGTCGTGGATCTGCGCCTGGCGCGCGGCCTCCTCGACTTGCGCGGCGGTGGCATCGGGGACCGCCAGCGCGATGTTCTCCGCGACGGTGCCGTGCACCAACTGCGTGTCCTGCAGGACGAAACCGACTTGCGCGTAGAGCTCGTCGGCGGTCATCGACCGAATATCTTGCCCCCCAACACGTATCGTGCCCCGATCGACGTCGTGGAATCGCGCCAGCAGGGCGGCCAGCGTCGACTTGCCGGAACCGGACGGCCCGACCAGCGCGGTGACGGTGGCGGGGCGCAGCGTCAGCGTCACATCCCGGATCACCGGGACGTCGGGGCGATAGCCGAAGCTGACGTGGTCGAACACCACGGTCGCCGAAGGATCCGTGCCGGGCTGGTCGTTTTCCAGCACGTCGAGTTCGGGCTCGTCGAGGGTGTTCTGCAGGCGCCGGGCGGCCAGCATGCCGGCGCGGATGCCGCCGAGCCCGTACGCGATGCCGAGCAGGCGTGCGCCAAAAGTGGTTCCCAACAACAGGAACGGCAACAGATTCACCGCGTCCATTCGGCCCGTGACGATCAGGAGCGTGCCGGTGAGCGCGATGAGCCACAGGAAGCTGGAGGGCCGGGTGACCAGATCCATCAGCGTCTTCTTGCCGGCCAGCGGACGCTGCCAGCCGACCAGGAACCCGACGTACTCGTCCAGGCGGCGCCGGAAGCTCGACGCGGCGGGCCCGCCGAACACCCTAATGACAGGCTGGCCTTCGAGATAGGCGCCGGCCTCGCCACTCATCTTCTCGGCCCAGCGCTGCGATTGCGGGATGCGCGGGCCCGACTGAATCGTGAGGGACGACGTCAGCACCAGGTACACCAGGACGGGCAAGAACAACACCAGCGCAACCCGCCAGTCGACGACGAATAGGTACATCAGCACCGCGACCGGCGCGACGACCGCGGCGACCGCGTCCGGGATGGCGTGGGTGACCAGATAGTGCAGGGACAGCGTGTCGTCGGTCAGCAACTGCTTGATCGAACCCGACCCGCGCGCGGTGAACCAACCCAACGGCAGCCGAGACATCTTGCGCAGCAGGCGCGTACGCAAATCACGGGCGAATCGCGCGTCGACGACGTGTAGCCACAGCGTGAGGGCGGCGCCGAGCACCGTGCCCAGGCCGAGCAACGACACCGCTGCGATGCCGACGTCCCACAGTCGCGGCGCCGGCGCCCGGGTCACCAGCAACCGGGCCAGCTCGACCAGCAGCACGAACGGTGCCAGTTGCACCAACGTGATCACCGCCTGTAACACGCCCGACAAGATCAGCGACGACTTCAGCGGCGCCAGCAGCCGGCCGGCGCCCTGGGCCCGCCAACTACCCTTGAATACCGGCTCCTGATCATGCTGTGCTGCAGTCTCTTTCGTAGCGATCGCGCCGGGCCCGTCCTCGCCGGCCGCGTCGACCTCGTCTCCGCGCTGGGTACCCATCGCGCGCCCGGCACTCCAGTAGGCCTGGGCGTGCACCTCGGACTTGGGGAAGCCGAATTCGTCGCGCAGCCGCGCTCGCACGTGCTTGAGCGTCGTGGCCTCGGGCGTCGCCCACGCGTACCAGTCGGACCAATCCCGGGTCTCGATCGCCGCGGCCAGCGACTTCTCGTCGCGGCGGGTAACCCAGTGCACTCGCAGCCGGGGATGCTGCGTGATGGGAATCAACGTGTCGTTGTCGTCGTGCTGTTCGAGATACATCTCGACCGGGACATCACCCGGCACGACTCCGACGATCCCGTTCATCCCCGGGATCGACGCGGAATCACCGACCAGCAGGTAGCCGGCCGGCTGCTCGTCGGGTGGGTCGAAACGCGACGATCCCATCAGCGCCATGACCGCGATCGTGGCGCCCGGCTGCACGCTGCGCGCCCACAGCGACGCCGGACCGGCCGGATCGTGCAGCACGACGTCGACGGCGAAGCGGCCTGCGGGGGCGTCCGACTCGGAAATCGTGTAGGCGCGCTGGAATTCGGTATTCGATCCGTCTGGATCCGGAAACCAGAACCGCAGCCATGCCGCGGGTTCGGCGTCCACGTCCTCGAACAGGGTTGCCGACTCCATGCGCACCCGGATGAAGTGCGGGGCGATGCGGACGGTTTCGATCACCGTTGCGGTGTGGTCGCGAGCCCCGAAACTTCGCAACATCACACCCTGGAACCCGCGTGCCATTAACGGTCCTTTCCCGCGTCGCTCAGTTCCGCGGCGACCTCGTCGATCGGGCGACCCGGCGCGATCACCGCCACCAAGCCCCGGATAGAAGCGGCCACCAGCAGCCGCACAAACTCTGCATTCGACACCTGCGACACGCCGGCCTGCGCGGCACCCAGCCGCGGATCACCGGCCAGCCGACCGGCGACGGCGTCGCGTTCGGCCTCGAACCCGCTGGCATAGTCTCCGCCGGTTGCCCCGGCGTTGCTCTCTTCGCGAGCGGCCAGGCTGATCACCAAAGTGGCCACCGCGCTGCTCAACAAGATGGCCGCTTCCGCGGAATAGCCGCGGCGACTCAGCGCCTCGACCTCCACCTCCAGCAACCGCCGGCCGGCATCGCCGCGCGGAAAAAGCACCTGGAGATACGTCGCCAATCCGGGATGTTCCGCGGTGAAATCCCGCAGCTGGAAGGCGAAAGAGAGCAAGTGCTCTTCGGTGTCTGCGGCGGCGTCGTCGCGCAGGTCGAGTTCGGCGAGCAGGCTTTCGCCGACCAGCCGCTCGAGCTCCCACCTGCCCTCGACGTAGCGGTACAGGGCGGTCGCGGTGACACCGAGCCGAGAGGCGACCGCGTTGATGCTCAGCCGTCGCATTCCGAGATCGCGACCGATCGCCACGACGTCATCGAGCGTGATGAGCGGCGGTCGGCCGCCGTGGCGGGACGCTACGGTTCGCATCGCATCACACTCCGGCTCGGTAAGTTACCCCCATAAACTAAGGGTTGCCTTACCGAAGGTCAACCTGGGTCCAACCGCGTAGGCTCGACAGTGTGAACGGGGAAACACGGAGCGAGTTGGCGACGCCGGTCTTGCTCTATGACGGCGTCTGCGGCGTCTGCAACTCGGCGGTACGGACGATGCTGCGGTTAGATCCCAACGGCAGCTTGCGCTTTGCCGCCTTGGACAGCGACTTCGCCCGAGCGATCATTGACCGGCACCCGGACATTCACGACGTCGACTCGATGGTGTTCGTCGATGCACCAGGCCGCCCCGCGGAACGGCTCGCCGTCCGATCCGGCGCCGCGTTGCGGGCGGCGGATTATCTCGGCGGCCCGTGGAAGCTGCTCAAAGTAGCCCACATCGTCCCGGCGCCGCTACTCGATTGGCTCTACGACAGATTCGCCGACATCCGGTATCGCGTGTTCGGCAAATATGACAGTTGTCCGCTGCCGTCACCGCAGGTGCGGGCTCGCTTCGTGGACGGCTGACGTTCGCTCCTCGAGACCCAGGTTCTGTCAGCGCGCGTTGATCACGCGTTCGGAGATTTCACGGACCGGTGTGTTGGTGCCTTGGGAAAGTTTTATGAGCAGGTCAAAGGCCCGGACAGCATCGATATTGAACCTCTCCATGAGGACGCCTTTGGCTTGGCCGATGCGGTCTCTGCTGGCCAACGCGGAAGTGAACTGCTGCTGAGTATTGGCTGCGGCGAGGGCCAGTGCGGCGTGAGTGGCGAGCATCGCGCCGACCGCTTCGGCTTCTTGTGTGAACGTGCGGGGTTCCCGGCCGAGGAGGTTGAGCGCCCCGACGCCGTGTTGGTTGCTGTAGAGCTGAAACGACAGCATGCTGTGAACCCCGAGTTCCGTTGCTGCGGAAGCGAATCCGGGCCATCGTGAATCGGCACGCAGGTCGGTGCAGCGGATCAGCGGGTCAGCCAGCGCCGCCTGCACGCAGGGGCCCTGTTGGAGCCGTTGCTGAACGTCGTCGAGTTCCTTGGCTACTGCGTCGGTCGCCGCAACCGACTCGAACCGGTCTGCTTCGATGAGCAGAACATCGGCGTGATCGATACCGCGAATCAGTTCGACCGCTGCCGCGGTGACCCTTTCCAACGTTTCATAAGGGCCATCGGCTTTGTCGAGCGGGAAATTGTCAGCCAGTTCGGCCATCGCCGAACGCAATTGCTGATCGAATTCCGTGCCGTTGGACATGTCGTCCCGCCTTCTGCACGGAATCCACATGCTCTGGCTAAGACCGCACCATAGATGGTTGAACATCAAGTATGCGCTTCGGACCAACACATTGACAGGGACCGCCATTTCGGTCTCCCACAGCGCCTTCCGCGTTTCCATGCCCAGCAACATCGCGGGCGGGTAGCGGCTGCAGACGCGCCGTCAAGCGGGCGAAGGTCCCAGAAGGTCACCCCTGCGGCACAGATCGTCACAGGCGGTGTCAGCAGGAATGAAAATGCTTGCGTTGCAGCGCAAGTGGCGACTTCGCCAACGGCCTACCGGTACCTACCGCCGATTTTTCGCAGGTGCACATCGTGCGGAGTCGTGCCAACTGAGACCAGTGCGTCAGCGAAGTCCCAAGTGCAGGGTTGCGGCGATGCCATTTAGGTTGGATCATGAGCGATATCCAGTCCCAGCTTTCGGTTTTGAAGCAAACCGCCGATCGGGCCGTTGCGGATGCCATCGCACGGCTGATCGAGGACGGCGAAGATCATCAGCTCAATCGAATCAACGCCCTGGATTTTTCCAAGCGCGCCGGCCTCGACGAAGAGAAGGTGATTTCCGGCTTCTTGCATGCGTCGCGGCTCGGCCTGTTCGATCTCACCTGGAACGTGCTTTGTCCCGGTTGCAGCGGCGTCCTGGACGCGCATGACACGCTGAAATCGCTGCGTGATGACGACTATCGCTGCGGATTATGCGCCTGCGGCTACGAGCCGTCCGTCGACGAGCAGATCGAGGTGGCCTTCACGGTCAGTCCCAAGGTCAGGCGGATCGCCGCGCATAACCCCAACACGCTGCCGCTTTGGGAATATTACAAGCAGGTGTTCTGGAGTTCGGGCATCGATCTCGATAAGGATTCTTTTGCCTCGCTGACCGAGGAAGTGACGCTGGATGCGCTGGAGCTGCCCGCCGGCGAAAAGGCGGTGCTTTCGATACAGCTTCCGCCGCAATTCATCATCGTTTTCGAGCCGGTGACGCATTCCGCGCACTACATCGACGTCCAGGGTGAGCCGACCGAGGAATACCAGGAACTCGGGCTGATCTTCAACAAGACGCATCCGCCGACCGGGTCGATCACCTTGCGTCCGGGTCGGTTGCGGCTCGCGCTCGACAATGAGTCGAACCGGCGAACGCTGCCGACCGTCTTTATCGCAGCCGACGCGCTGCACCATCTGCTGGGCAAACGCAGGCCGTTCCTGACCGCCAAGCGGATGCTGTCGAACCAGACGTTTCGCGATGTGTACAAGGCCGACAATCTCAACATCGATCAGCGTCTCAAAATCACCTCGTTGACCTTTCTGTTCACTGACCTCAAGGGGTCGACCGCACTTTACGAGCGGGTCGGCGACCTCGCCGCGTTCGACTTGGTGCGCGCGCATTTTCATGCGCTTCTGGAAATCATCGCCGCCGAAAAGGGCGCCGTGGTCAAGACCATTGGGGACGCCGTGATGGCGACTTTCGTCCAGCCGGACCACGCGCTCGTCGCGGGTCTACGGATGCGTGCCGCGATGGACAAGCTCAATGCCGAGCGCGGCAGGTCGGACCTGATCGTAAAGATCGGCATCCATGAGGGGCCGTGTCTCGCGGTGATGCTGAACGAACGGCAGGACTATTTCGGCCAGACCGTCAATATCGCGGCGCGAGTACAGAGTCTGTCGACCTCGCAGGAGATCCACATCACCGGTCCCGTGATCGATGCGCCCGGGGTCGCCGCCATCCTGGAGAGGGAAGCGATCCGGCCGATTCAGAAGGAGGCCGCGCTGCGCGGCATCGCAGACAAGATCGTGGTGTACGAGATTCCATAACCCCCAACCGCGCGGCATGCCGGGCGGCTCCGAATTCGGACACGACCCGGCTGAGCAACTGCCAAAACAGCCGGAGTATTTCGGTGCGGGCGGAGGGACTCGAACCCTCTTCAGCTATCCGATCAGAGCGGTTGGCCCTCCGCTGACGACCACACGGTGCCGTTCGACCCAGACGCCGACCCGTGGGAAGCGTAATGTGAAGCGGCATGGTGTTTTCCGGCTGGCCGCAGGACACTCCCTACAATGTGGCCCTGTCGATGCTGATGGCCCTGTCACATGAGGACTTTGAGCGCATCAAGGACGGTAAGCGTCCATGGCTTCTCGACTGGAGGGGGCACTCGGGTCGAGGCATCGCTTCCGTTGATTACGCCGCCCTCCGTGCGACAAATCCCGAGCTGCAAGCGCTACGCCAGCGCTATGCCGGACTCACCAGCGACACACCGCCCGTTTGGGCTCCCGGTTACATCACGCCGGAGGATCTGCTCTATTTCCGAGGCGACAATTGCTACGTCTGGCAGTTCCAGGCCAACAACACGCCC
>DASYBR010000091.1:0-4128 GCA_036500645.1 Mycobacterium sp.
ATCGCGACCTACCTGGTCACCCTCTACACGTCCCTGGCCGTCCTCACCGACGACGCGCTCGGCGTGCTCGACGGTGTCGCCGTGGACCAGTTCCATGAGTACAAGTGAGTACCGCGCGGTAGACGCCGAAAGCGACCTGCCCATCAGCGCCGCGGAAATCGCGGCCCTGGCCAGTCAGCTGTATGCGGCCAGCATCCGGCCCGGTCCGGACAGTCCACCGCAATCGGCGCCCGTGGCTCCGCGCGGCAGCGTGCCGGATACGACGGCGGCCACCTCGGCAGGGCAGACCGCTGCCGGCAGCGCCGACGTCTACCCGACGCCGGCTCCATCGCTTGGTGTCACCGACACGTACGTACCGGCTCCGACGTCGTACCAGCCGGAGCCGCCGCCTCAGACGGTGCCGGTCGCCCCGCGCGGCAACGCGCCGGACACGACGGCCGGCAGCTCAGCGGGGCAGACGGCTTTCGGCGCCGCGGACGTGTCCCCGGCGCCAGTGCCGGCGTTGGGGTTGACGGACATTTACCTACCGGCGCCGACGTCGTCGGAACCCGAAGTGCCCCCGCAGACGGTGCCGGTCGCTCCCCGCGGCAGCGCGCCCGATACGACGGCGGTGCCGTACCCGCCGCCTGGTGATCTAAGCGCTTTCGCGGTGCCCACCCAGGGCATCGTCCCGACGGTGCCCGGCGTGTTGGCCGGCGCCCCGCCGACCGCTCCGGCGGGCACGCGTGGCGCTGTGCCGTCCTGGGTGCCGCAGGCGCCCTCCGTCGGTGACCTGGGCTGGTCCGATGCGCCGCCGTCACGTACATCCGCCGGTGACAAGGCCGGTGACGAGCACAACTATCACTTCCTGAACGTTGCCGAGACGGTGCCGCGGTTGCGGGACGAGCACCAGGTGTTCGACGTCAACGCGATACGGGCGGATTTCCCGATCCTGAAGGAGATCGTCAACGGCAAGCCGCTGATCTGGTTCGACAACGCGGCGACGACGCAGAAGCCGCAAGTGGTGATCGACCGGTTGGTGCAGTTCTACGCGCACGAGAACTCGAACATCCACCGCGCCGCGCACGAACTGGCGGCCCGGGCCACCGATGCCTATGAAGAGGCGCGCGACACCGTGGCCGACTTCATCGGGGCGCCCAGTTCCGAGAACATCGTGTTCGTGCGGGGCACCACCGAGGCCATCAACCTGGTGGCGCACGCGTGGGGCGGAAAGCACCTGCAGCCGGGCGACGAGATCGTCATCACGCATCTGGAGCACCACGCGAATATCGTTCCCTGGCAACTGGTTTCGCAGAAGACCGGAGCGATCCTGAAGGTGGCTCCGATCGACGACGCGGGCAATCTGCTGCTGGGCGAGTTCGAGGACCTGCTGGGTCCACGGACCAAGCTGGTCGCGGCGAGCCAGGTGTCCAACGCACTTGGCACGGTGGTGCCGGTGGACAAGGTCGTCGAGTTGGGCCATCGCTACGGCGCCAAGGTCTTGATCGACGGCGCTCAGTCGATCCAGCACATCCCGGTCAACGTCGCCGAACTCGGCGCCGACTTCTTCGTGTTCTCGGGGCATAAGATCTACGGCCCCACCGGGATTGGTGCGCTCTACGGCACCGAGGAGGCGCTGACCGAAACGCCGCCGTGGCAGGGCGGCGGTCACATGATCGCCGACGTCACGTTGGAACGGTCGCTTTATCAGGGGCCCCCGACCAAGTTCGAAGCCGGGACGGGCAACATCGCCGACGCGGTCGGGCTCACCGAGGCGCTGCGGTACGTGCAGCGGTTGGGTGTCGAGCGCATCGCCGCGTACGAGCACGCGTTGCTCGAGTACGCGACGCCACGGTTGGCCGACATTCCCGGGGTTCGGCTGGTGGGCACCGCCGAGGAGAAGGCCAGCGTGCTGTCCTTCGTGCTCGAGGGCCACGAGCCGCTCGAGGTGGGCAAGGCGCTCAACGCCGAAGGCATCGCGGTGCGCGCCGGACACCACTGCGCACAGCCGGCCCTGCGGCGGTTGGGACTCGAAGCGACGGTCCGCCCGTCGTTCGCGTTCTACAACACGTTTGAGGAGATCGACGTCTTCCTCAAGGCGGTGCGCCGGATCGCCGAGGGCGGCGCCAACGTCGGCTGAGGTGTTGGGGCGTAGGGCTAAGTGCCTGCGCCCCAACCCAAGACGCGCGACGTCAGCAGCACGATGCCCAGCGAGACCGTCGCGACGACGGTCAGTCCGATGATCGCGACGACCAGCGGGCGCCACCCGGTCCGCGCAATCTGGCGAATATCGGTGTTGAGTCCCACCCCGGCAAAGGTCAGCAGGAACGCCCATTTCGACACGTTGGCGAGGTTGGCGGTTTGGCCCTTGGTCAGCCAACCCGCGGTGGCGATCGCCGAGACCACCAGGAAGCCCAGCACGAATTTCGGGAATTTGGCCCAGATGAACGCGGCCTTGGCCTTGACGCCCGGCGCGATCTCGTCGGCCTGACCGCGGCCCGCCCAAAACAGCGCGAAGCCGAGAACGACGAACCCGATCAGCGCATTGCGCGTCGACTTGACCAACACCGCGATCTTGCCGGCGTGGTCGGAGTACAAGTACCCGGTGGCCGTGGTTTCGGCGGTGTTGTCCACGGACAGCCCGGCCCACAGGCCGAATTCGTGGTCGGTGAGCCCGATCGCGTGCCCCAGCGGCGGCAACACGAACAGTGACACCGCACCCAACGCCAGGATCGCCGCGATCGCATAGCTGACGTCGGAGTTGCGGGCGCGGATCGCGCCCTTGGCCGCCACGATGGCCGACACCCCGCAGATCGAGGTGCCGATCGCCAGCAGCGAGCCGAGCTTGCCCGACAGCCCGAATGCGCGTGCCACGAGGATGATGACGGTTCCCGCGATCGTCATGTCCACCAGGATCTGCACCAGGCTGATCGCGCCGAGCTTGGCGATATCGCCGAGCACGAAACGCGAGCCCAGGACCACAATCCCCACCTTGAGCCAGAACTCATAGGTCAGCACGCCGGGCCGGAATATCGGGTGCAGGCCGATGGTGTTAGTAATGAACAGCCCAATCACGATGGCCCACAACACATATTCGATATCGGGCACCGTCCAGTGCTGGTGCTTGGCCAGCGCGTTCCACCAGATCTGGGAGTACTTGCCAAGCACCCCAACGGCGATCAGCAGCAGAATGCCCGGCACGTAATCGAGCGGTCGGGTGCTGGTGAAGGTTGGTTCAGCCGACGTTTCGTCGGCCTCTACGCGGACTGTGCTCACGCGGTCACCACGGGATCTTCGGGAGCACGTTGGCCACCGCCAACGCGACGATCACACCCGCTACCGCGGTCGCCCACCAGTCGACCGCCACCGAGCCGAGCCGGTTAGACCGGTCCGGACCCGGCGGCGCCTCGCGGTCCTCTCCATCAATTGGCACGGATTCACCCACGATGACTGCTCCTCAAGGACCCATGGCGGCTTCTAGGGGCACACCCTGCTGGGGGAATGGTGACGTTTCGGGCGGCAACCAACCAGTGATTGGCTCGCGCTGAATTTAGGTCTGTTCCGCGCGGGCCGATCCCGCCTGGGTCTCGGCGCGTGCCGGAGCTACGTCGGTAGACCGTCCTTCTCGGCATCTGCGCGGTAGCGTTCCACCCATTCGTCGGAGAGGTGATCGGCTTGCCGCTCGAGCACCGGCGCCGGCGCCAAGTCCCGATCGAGCCCCAATTCCTCGAGGATGTCGGCGACCACCTGAGTCAGGTTGCGCCACAACACCGGATACGGAATCTCCATCGGAGTGACGCCCTCGTCGGCAAACCACTTGTGCCAGCCCTCTTCCTGGGCGCGCAGCATGGTGACGACGTGGGCGATCGCCCCGGCGTGATAGGTAGCTCGCGCATCACGCACCGGATCGGGCCGGCCGCGCCACACCCGGGTCTGCACCGCCCGCCAGAACGACACGGCCTGTGACACCACATCGGGCCGGTGGATATGAATGAGGAGCGGTTGCTCACCCACGACGTCGCGAATCGCGGCCAGCAGGCCATCGCCACTGCGATTGGGCAGATTCTTCGCCCGCTTCAACAACAGCGGTGTCTGGTTCCACATCAGCTTGCCGCCCCAGATGCCGTTCGGCGTCCTGCCGACGGTGCG
>DASYBR010000092.1:0-58589 GCA_036500645.1 Mycobacterium sp.
GGGCGGTCAGCGCGGCAGCCCCAAAAGTTGGGGAGGACGACACCACCGCCGAAGGCGAAGCACGCACCGTGGTGACGGGTATCGCGGCCGAGATACGCGATATGGCCCGGCTGCGCGACGAGGGGCTGATATCGGACGAAGAATACACCGAGCAGAGAAATCGTCTGCTCGGCCGATAGCGGAACTGGTTGGAAATTCGGGCCGGGAGAATATGATTCGATTCGGGCCGTACTTCACAGCGGGGGGTCGATCCACCGACAACCGGCAGGTGGCCGAATCCGGTTGAGCAGCCTCATAATCGACGGTCCAGCCGCAGCGCCTTACCAAAACGCTTCTTGTGCAAACCTTTATCCCACCGTGTCGTAAACGTAACAGTGATGCCGCAGAGTTCCTATGGTGATTCGAGTGCGCCGCCGTGCACTCCAAATGGAGGGGGATGCTGGCATGAAAGCACTTGGACGGACTCAACGCTGGGTCTGGCTGTTTCGCCATCAGCCCCTGACCATTCGCCTGCTGGCCGTCTCGGCCGGCCTGCTCACCATGGCCGCGGCGTTCGCGACACCCGCTGACGCGGATAACCCTGACGACAACTTCATCGACGCGCTCAACCACGCGGGGATCGACTTCGGCGAACCAGGGAATGCGATGTCCGTGGGCCAGGCCATCTGCCCCATGCTCGCGCAGCCGGGCGGCAGCTTCGCAACGGTCGCGTCCAGCGTCGCCGGCCGGGGCATGTCGCCACGGATGGCCGGCATGTTCACCACCATCGCGATACAGACGTACTGCCCCGAGGAGATGGCGAACATCGCCAGCGGCAACCTGTCGGCCGCTGTGCCGGGAATGCCGGGCATGCCGGGCCAAATCCCTGGAATTCCGGGCATGCCGGGGCAAATCCCCGGAATGCCGGGCCAAATTCCTGGAATGCCAGGGCAGCTCGCGCGCGTGCCGGGTATCTAACCGGTGCCCAGCGGGTCGATGGTCGAGGCGATGTAGACCATCGCCGCCCCGACCGTCGCGGTGGTCACGAAGTCGATGTCCTTCCTGCGCACCACCAACAGGCCGGCCCGCTCGACGGGCAACACCAGTCGCAGCATCGCCGCGACCCCGGCACCGATACCGATCAGCAGCGAACCGCGGCGCCAGAAGTTTGCCCCCACCAGCACCAGCGCCGTCAGAAAGATCAAGCCCACCAACAGAATCGGCCATTGGGCCCGGATCACGGACCGCGCGCTCATTCCCGCTCGGCCAACTCGACGACGTTGGTCAACAGGAAGGCGCGGGTCAGTGGACCGACGCCGCCGGGATTCGGCGAGATGTGGCCCGCGACATCCCAGACGTCCGGGTGCACGTCGCCGGTGAGCTTGCCGTCCACCCGGCTGACGCCCACGTCGATGACGGCGGCACCGGGGCGCACCATGTCGGCGGTCAGCAGATGCGGCACACCCACGCCTGCGACGATGATGTCCGCCTGCCTGGTGAGCGCGGGCAGATCACGAGTTCCGGTGTGGCACAACGTCACTGTTGCGTTCTCCGAACGACGGGTCAGCAACAGGCCCAACGGACGACCGACCGTGACGCCGCGGCCGATGATGACGACGTGCGCCCCGGCGATCTCGACGCCGTAACGCCGCAGCAGGTGAACGATGCCGCGCGGGGTGCACGGCAGCGGAGCCGGGTCCATCAGCACCAGCCTGCCCAGGTTCGTCGGATGCAGCCCGTCGGCGTCCTTGTCCGGGTCCACCCGCTGTAGCGCCGCGTTCTCGTCGAGGTGCTTGGGCAGTGGCAACTGCACGATGTAGCCGGTGCACTCCGGGTTGGCGTTGAGCTCGTCGATAGTGTCGTTGAGCGTCGCCTCACTGATGTCGGCGGGCAGGTCACGCCGGATCGACGTGATGCCCACCTTCGCGCAGTCAGCGTGCTTGCCGCGGACATAGGCCTGTGACCCCGGGTCGTCGCCGACCAGGATGGTGCCCAGCCCGGGTGTGCGGCCCGACGTGGTCAGTGCCGCCACGCGTTCCTTGAGGTCGACGAAGATCTCGTCGCGGGTGGCCTTCCCGTCCAGTGTGATTGCGCCCACGCCTGACAGTCTTTCACGCCTCAGGCGTCCCACCATGATGGCGCCCGCTTCGCGCGGCTGCTACCGACGATGGCGACCCGCCGCGCCCGGCTTCGCCGCGCTCACGATCGCCATTAGGCTGCTGACATGCCCGAAACCCCGGACGTGTTCAGCCCCGCCAAGCTCGGGCCGATCACGCTGCGCAACCGGACCATCAAGTCCGCCACCTTCGAAGCGCGCACCCCCAACGCGCTGGTGACCGACGACCTGATCGAATATCACCGGTTACCGGCCGCCGGTGGGGTCGGCATGACGACCGTCGCCTACTGCGCCGTCTCCCGCGGCGGCCGCACCGAGGGCAACGGAATCTGGATGCGACCGGAGGCGGTGCCAGGATTCCGCCGGCTCACCGATGCGATCCACGCCGAGGGCGCGGCGGTGAGCGCGCAGATCGGCCATGCCGGTCCGGTGGCCAACGCCAAGTCCAATAAGGCCACCGCGCTGGCGCCGGTACGGTTCTTCAACCCGATCGGGATGCGGTTCGCCAAGAAGGCGACCCGCGAGGACATCGACGACGTCATCGCCGGGCACGCCAACGCCGCCCGGCTGGCCATCGAAGCCGGCTTCGACGCCGTCGAAATCCATTTGGGCCACAACTATCTGGCGAGCTCCTTCTTGTCCCCGCTGATCAACCGTCGCACCGACGAGTTCGGCGGATCGTTGGAGAACCGGGCGAAGCTCGCCCGCGGCATGGTCATGGCCGTTCGCCGCGCGGTGGAAAAGGAAGGCACTCCGATCGCGGTCACCGCCAAGCTGAACATGGCCGATGGTGTTCGCGGCGGCATCAGCACGGAGGAATCGCTGATCACCGCCAAGTGGCTGCAGGACGACGGCGGCCTGGACGCGATCGAGCTCACCGCGGGCAGCTCGCTGGTCAACCCGATGTACCTGTTCCGCGGCGACGCGCCGCTCAAGGAGTTCGCCGGGGCGTTCAAGCCTCCGCTGCGCTGGGGCATGCGGCTGACCGGCAAGAAGTTCCTGCGCGAGTACCCCTACCGCGAGGCCTACCTTCTTCGCGATGCCAAGCTGTTCCGCGCCGAGCTGACGCTGCCGCTGATCCTGCTCGGCGGCATCACCAACCGGGAGACGATGGACTTGGCCATGGCCGAGGGATTCAACTTCGTCGCGATGGGCCGCGCGCTGCTGGCCGAGCCCGACCTGATTAATCGGATCGTTGCCGACGGGGCCGCGCACAGCGTGCATTCCGCGTGCACGCATTGCAACAAATGCATGCCCACGATCTACAGCCGTACCCGCTGCGTGGTGACCGGCGCGCCCGATACCGCGCGCTGACCGCGCGCTGACGATGCGCGCCGCGAGGCGACGTGAGGAGGAAGCGCGCCATCCGTTGCTGCACGCCGCAAGGCGGCGTGCAGTAGAGGCGCGCCATCGCGCGCAGCCCGGTGTTTGCCAGGTCTGCAGGCTAGAGTTGTGGCGATGTCCGCACCAGCCCCGCCAGCGTTAACCGTCCGTCACGAAGGATCGGAACGCACCTTTGCGGCAGGTCATGATGTGGTGGTCGGGCGCGATCTGCGCGCCGATATGCGGATCACCCACCCCCTGATCTCGCGCGCTCACTTGTTGCTGCGGTTCGACCAGGGCAGGTGGCTGGCCATCGACAACGGTTCGCTCAACGGGACTTTCGTCAACGGCCGTCGGGTACCGGTCGTCGAAATCCACGACGGCCAGACGGTCAACATCGGAAACCCGGACGGACCGCAGCTGACGTTTGAGGTCGGCCGCCACCGGGGGATGGCGGGGCGTCCACCGCAGACGGAATCCATGGGCATTCCGATGGCGGCGCAGCCGGCCGGGATGGCGTGGTCGCAGGCACCCGCACCACCGGCCGCTCCCCTCGCCGCTCCGCCCGGACGCCCGCCGAACTGGGCGGCACCGCCGAGGCGACCCGCCCCCGGGCCGCGCCCCGTGCCCCCGGGGCAACCGGTGTACGCGAACAGCGGCCGGCCACCGGCTTATCCGCCCAGCGCGCCGCCGCCACCCCTCATGCCCCCGCCGGCGAGTCCGCACACCCAGATGGCGCCCAGATCGTCCAAGCCGCCAGAGGTCGCGAACCTGGCGACCAAGATGTTCCAGGCGCTGCTGCCCTCTCGGTCCGGGGCGATCCACAAGCCCGCCGGTTCGCAGACGATCGGCCGCGCCACCGACAACGACGTCGTCATCCAGGACGTGCTGGCGTCACGCCACCATGCGTTTTTGACCCAGACGCCGCTGGGCACCGAGATCCGGGACGCGCACAGCGTGAACGGGACCTTCGTCAACGGCGTCCGGGTGGGCTCCGCGGTGCTGACCGAGGGCGACGTGGTCACCATCGGAAACGTCGACCTGGTGTTCACCCGCGACACCCTGATCCGCCGGACCGAAGCCGCGACGCGCTCCGGGGGCCTGGAGGTCAACGCTGTCAGCTACACCGTCGACCGCAAGCAACTCCTTGACCACATCTCGCTGACCGCGCGGCCCGGGACGCTGACCGCCATCATCGGAGGGTCCGGCGCCGGCAAGACCACCCTTTCGCGGCTGATCGTCGGCTACACCAACCCGACGGCGGGCAACGTGACCTTCGAGGGCCACAACATCCATACCGAGTACGCGTCGATGCGCAGCAGGATCGGGATGGTCCCGCAGGACGACGTCGTGCACCGGCAGTTGACCGTCAACCAGGCCCTGAACTACGCCGCCGAGCTGCGTCTGCCGCCCGATACCAGCAAAGAGGAACGGACTCGAGTCGTCGCGCAGGTACTCGAAGAGCTCGACATGACGAAGCACGCCGAGACCAGGGTCGACAAGCTCTCCGGCGGCCAGCGCAAGCGCGCCTCGGTGGCACTCGAGCTGCTGACCCAGCCGTCGCTGCTGCTGCTCGATGAGCCGACCTCCGGTCTGGACCCGGCGCTGGACCGTCAGGTCATGCTGATGCTGCGCCAGTTGGCGGATGCGGGCCGCGTGGTGCTGGTCGTCACGCACTCGGTGTCCTACCTCGAAGTCTGCGACCAGATCCTGCTGATCGCACCCGGCGGCAAGACCGCGTTCTGCGGGCCTCCCGACCAGGTCGAGGGCGCCATGGGCACCCGAAACTGGGCCGACATCTTCGCCAAGGTGGGCGCCGACCCGGACGAGGCCAACCGCCGCTTCAAGGAGCGCAATCGGGCAACGCCGCAGCCGCCGGCTCCGGAGAGCCCGGCGGATCTGGGCGAACCGCCGAGAACCGACTTGTTCCGGCAGCTGTCCACGATCGCGCGCCGCCAGGTTCGCCTCGTCATATCCGACCGGGGCTACACCATCTTCCTGGCGATCCTGCCGTTTCTCATCGGGGCGTTGTCGCTGACGGTGAAGGGTCCGCATCCTGGCCTCGGCCCGGCCGACCCGATGGGCCCCGCGCCCACGCAGCCGCAGTACATCATGGTGCTGTTGAACATCGGCGCCGTCTTCATGGGCACCGCGCTGACGATCCGCGACCTGATCGGCGAGCGCCCGATCTTCCGGCGAGAGCAGGCCGTCGGCCTGTCCACCACCGCCTATCTGCTGGCCAAGATCGCGGTGTTCTGCGTCTTCGCGACCGCCCAGGCCGCGATAGCAACCGTCATCGTGCGGCTGGGCAAGGGTGCGCCGACGGCACACCCCCAGTTCTTCGGCAACTCCACGTTTTCGCTGTTCGTCACCGTTGCGGGCACCTGTATCGCGTCTGCGATGCTCGGCCTGCTGTTGTCGGCCCTCGCGCAGTCCAACGAACAGATCATGCCGCTGCTCGTGGTGTCGATCATGTCGCAGCTGGTGTTCTCCAGCGGCATGATCCCGGTCTACCAGCGCTTCGGTCTCGAGGAGCTGGCGTGGCTGACCCCCGCCCGCTGGGGCTACGCCGCGGGCGCGTCCTCGATCGACTTCCCGTCGCTGGTAAAGGTCAAGCAGATACCGACCAACGACCCGATTTGGCAGCACTCCAAACACATCTTTGTATTCGACATGGCAATGCTCACGCTGTTGTCGATCGGCTATACCGCCATCGTTCGATGGCACATCCGGCTCAAACGCTGAGCCGGGAGCACCGGGGGCACTTGATCTGAATGACTCGACCTGCGCAGCCCTTGCTGACGGTTCGGTCGGACCGTACTGGGGGCAGCTTCGCGGCGGCCGGCCACGACATAGTCGTCGGAAGTGACGTGCGCGCCGACCTGCGCGTCGCGCACCCCCTGGTCGCCCGCGCGCATGTGCTGCTGCGCTTCGATGCAGGCAAATGGATCGCGGTCGACAACAACTCGCTGAACGGGATTTTCCTGCACGGACAGCGGGTGTCCGCCGTCGACATCCAGGACGGCCAGACCATCCATATCGGCAAGCCCGACGGTCCGCGGCTCACCTTCGCAGTCGGTCACCACACCGGGAACGTCGGCCTGCTCCCGCCGAGGAGCGGATCGACGCCGGTTCCCGGACCCCGCAGCGGCGCCCAACCGGTGCGCCGGTGGCCCGCAGGGCCGTCCCCGCAGCGGCGACCGCCGGTCAAGGCTCCGCCGCCGCACCCACTGGGAGATCCGCAGCGCGCCACCGCCATTCCGATCGTTAAGCCCCACTCCGCGACGCGGGCCGTACCGCAGTCGGCACAGGAGCGCAATCCGCCCACCCAGCTGGGCATGAGCGGCAGCGCCGCGGAGTTCCCGACCACGTGGGTCAACGCACAGGGCCCGGAATCCGGCCGCCGACCGTCGACCGGACGAGCGGCCTGGATCGGCCGCTCGCTCAACAACGACATCGTCATCCACGACGTGTTGGCGTCGCGCCATCACGCGTTCTTGAACCCGACGCCGGCGGGCACCGAGATCCGCGACGCGAACAGCATCAACGGCACGTTCGTCAACGGGGTCAAGGTCGGGTCCGCACTGCTGACCGACGGCGACGTGGTCACGATCGGCAACGTCGACCTGGTGTTCACCGGCGGCATGCTGGTGCGCCGCCAGGAGGCGGCGACCCGCACCGGTGGGCTGGAGGTGCGCGAAGTCGACTTCAACGTCAACGAGAAACGGCTGCTGGAACGGATCTCGCTGACCGCCCGCCCGGGCACGCTGACCGCACTCATCGGCGGATCGGGCGCGGGCAAGACCACGCTGTCGCGGCTCATCGCCGGATACGCCACCCCCAGCTCGGGCTCGGTCACCTTCGAGGGTCACAACATTCACACCGAGTACGCGTCGCTGCGCACCAGGATCGGCATGGTGCCCCAGGACGACGTGGTGCACCGCCAGCTCACGGTCAACCAGGCGCTCGGCTATGCGGCCGAACTGCGCCTGCCGCCCGACACCAGCAAGTCCGATCGCGCCGAGGTCGTCGCCCAGGTGCTCGACGAGCTGGGCCTGACCCAGCACGCCGACACCCGCGTCGACAAGCTCTCCGGCGGCCAGCGCAAACGCGCCTCGGTGGCACTCGAGTTGCTGACCGGTCCGTCGCTACTCATCCTCGACGAGCCGACGTCGGGTCTGGACCCGGCACTGGACCTGCAGGTCATGACAATGCTGCGGCAGCTGGCCGACGCGGGCCGCGTGGTGCTGGTGGTCACCCACTCGCTGACCTACCTCGACCTCTGCGACCAGGTGCTGCTGATGGCGCCCGGCGGCAAGACGGCCTTCCTGGGCTCACCCGACCGGATCGGCGCGGTGATGGGCACCACCAACTGGGCCCAGATTTTCGCGAAGGTCGGCGCCGACCCCGACGAGGCCAACCGCCGATTTCTCGCCCAGAACAAACCGCCGCCGCCCACCGAGATCCACGCGCCGGCCGATCTCGGCGTCCCGGCGCTGACCGGCATGCGCCGGCAGTTCTCCACGATTGCGAGGCGCCAGGTTCGGTTGGTCGTCTCCGATCGTGCCTACTTCGTGTTTCTGGCGCTGTTGCCGTTCGTCATGGGCGCGCTGTCGCTGACGGTGCCGGGCCACACCGGTTTCGGCTATGCCGATCCGACGAGCGAGTCGGCCGGCGAAGCCGCGATGATATTGACCCTGCTGACCATTGCCGCGGCCTTCATGGGCACCGCGCTGACGATCCGCGACCTCATCGGCGAGCGTCCGATCTTCCGGCGAGAGCAGGCGGTCGGCTTGTCGACGGGGGCATATCTGCTGGCCAAGATCGCCGTTTTCTGCGGATTCGCCATCGTCCAGTCGGCGATCGCCACCGGCATCGTGGTGCTGGGCAAAGGCCCGCCCGCGCGGCCGGCCGTGCTGCTCGGTAACGCCACGTTCGAATTGTTCGTCGCGGTCGCCGCGACATGTGTGGCCGCGGCGATGCTCGGCCTGCTGCTGTCGGCGCTGGCGCGGTCCAACGAACAGATCATGCCGCTGCTGGTGGTGTCGCTGATGGGGCAGATCGTGCTCTCCGGCGGGCTCGTGCCGGTCACCAACCGGGTCTTCCTCGATCAGCTGTCCTGGGTGGTGCCCTCGCGGTGGGGATACGCGGCGCAGGCGTCCACGGTCGACCTGTGGACGGTTTCGCCCGGCCCGCAGAGCCCCAGGGACCACCACTACCAGCACACGTCGGCGGCGTGGCTGTTCGACATGGGCATGCTGGCCGTGCAGTCGGTGGTCTATGCCATCCTGGTGCGCTGGCGGCTCCGGCTCAAACGCTGAGGCCTCAACCGCTCATCGGCCGTCCGGGCCGCCGCTCAGCTGCAGGCCGTGCGCCTGCGCGAAAGCGACCGCCTGGCCGATGTCGACGCGGGCGCCCGCCAGCGAAGCCGTCCGCCAGAGCGCGGGGTCCACGGTCGCTCCCCGCAGATCGGCCTCGTCCAGCTTCGTGCCGGTGGTCCGCGCCCCGGACAGGTCGGCGCCGCGCAACACGGCCTTGCGCAGATCGGCCTCCACCAGGCTCGTCTCCCGCAGCCGGCAGCCGCTCAAATCAACACCCCGAAGGTCGTTGCCGCCCAACACGGCGAGGGTGAAGTCGACCTCGTCGAACGTGATCGGCCGCAGCCGGCACCGTACGAAGACCGAGCCCAGCAAGCTGCACTGGGCGAACGAGCTGTGCCACAGCGACGTCCGCTCGAAAGTGCAATTGCGGAACGCCGACGCGCGGTGTTGCGACTCGGCCAGGTTGACGCCGTTGAAATTGCATTCGCTGAACACGGTCCGCTCGGTGTGCAGCCGGCTGAGATCCTCCTGCGCGAAGTCGCGGAAATCGACGCCGTCGAATTCGCGATCGACCCACCGCGGCAATCGGATTCAGCTCGCGGCCAGGCTCTGCAACGCGTACTCGCTCACCGCGATCAGCGCGTCGGTCGCCGACCGACGGTCCCTGGCATCGACGGTGATCACCGGGATGTGCGTGGGCAAGGTCAGCGCCTCACGCACTTCGGCAACCGGGTAACGCGGCGCGCCCTCGAACTCGTTGACCGCGACCAGGAATGGCAGGTTGCGGTGCTCGAAGAAGTCGACCGCGGCAAAGCTGTCCTGCAGGCGCCGGCAGTCGACCAGCACGATCGCGCCGATGGCGCCGCGGACCAGGTCGTCCCACATGAACCAGAACCGCCGCTGGCCCGGGGTGCCGAACAGGTAGAGAACCAGGTCTTCCTCGAGCGTGATGCGGCCGAAGTCCATCGCGACGGTGGTGGTCCGCTTGTCCGGGGTGGCCTCGAGCGCGTCGACACCGGTCGAGGCATCGGTGAGCATGGCCTCGGTGCGCAGCGGCATGATCTCCGAAACCGCGCCGACGAACGTCGTCTTGCCGGCACCGAATCCGCCCGCGATGACGATCTTCGTCGACGCGTGATTCTCCCGATCAGAGTGCGCGTCAGAGTGCTTTAAGGCCACGCAGGGTCCTTCCTATCAATTCGTGGCGCTCATCGGAGGTCGAACGCTCGGACAACGTCCTATGCACCCGAAGGTAGCCCGACAACACCAGATCACCCACCAGGACGCGCGCGACACCCAGCGGCAGATCCAGCCGGGCCGAGATTTCCGCGACCGACGGGCTGCTGACGCAAAGTCGGATGATCTTGCCCCTCACATCGTCTGGTGGCCACCGGTGGACGAGCCCGGCCTGCAAGGTCTGGATCGGCGCTTCCACCGGAAGGTCGACATCGGTGTCGGTCCGGCCGGCGGTCAGGGTGTACGGCCGGACCAGGTTCCCCTTACGTGGGGTCGCCCGGGGCTCGTCGCTGTCCATCGCGGCTCACGAGTGCGATACGGGTCTGCGGGTGGACTGCACCACGCCGCCCACCCGTTCGACGAGGATGGCCATCTCGTAGCCGATCTGACCGATGTCGCACGACGTCGTCGCCAGCGTTGCCAGGTGCGAGCCGTCGCCGACCCGCATCAGCAACAAGTAGCCGTTCTGCATCTCGACCACCGACTGCAGCACCTGCCCGCCTTCGAACAGTTGCGCCGCGCCGGTCGCGAGGCTGGCCAGTCCGGAGGCCACCGCGGCCAGCTGATCGGCGCGTTCGCGCGGGAGATGCTCACTGGCGGCGATGGGCAGTCCGTCGACGGAAACCAGCAACGCATGCGCGACACCGGGGACCTCGCGGGTGAACCTCGTCACCAGCCAGTCGAGCGAGTTGCCGGGTGACGTCATTCCTGATCAGTTCCTTGATTCGTATCGCGGGCGTGCGACCGTCCGGTGCGCACACCACCGAAATGGCTGCTGAACGAGACGCGAACCGCGTCGGGGTCGCGCCCCGCCGCCGCGTGCTGCGGCTCCCGGTCCGACCGGGATACGCCGTTGGTCCCGTTGTCGCCCGCGGCATCCTCATCCTGGTCGGACGAACCTCCGTTGGCCGCGCCGGGCACCAGCCGGGCGCCCGGTTGGCGGACCGGCAGGCCGTGGTCGGTGGTGTGCGACTCGACCGGCTTGTCCTCGGCCGCGGCGGCCAAGCTCCAACCACGATCCCACACCGACTGCCAATCCAAATCGGGGCTGTTGACCAGGTCGTGCGGATCGCCCAGCATCTCCGACATCATGCGCCGGTAGATCACGTCGTCGTCGGCTGGAGCGGGCGACGCCTTCGGCGCGGCCGGGATCGACGCGTCCGGTGCCGCTGTTCGCTTGTCGGCCTGGGCCGGTGGCCGCTGCCCGGCGTCCCGGGACCGTGCCCCGAAGAACGCCGACGTGTCCGATGCCGCCCGAGCCGGTTGCGGTTGCGGCGGGGCGGGCCGCGCTGGCGTTGCCTGCGGCGCCGGCGCCTTCTCCCACCACGGGGTGGGAAGCTCGCGCCGGTGCCGTCGGGGCTGTCGCGCGGCCGGTTGTTCAGGGACTCCGGTGATGCCGCTGGAGCCCGGATTGCGCCGAGGCAACAACGTGATCGACGGTTCGGACGTGTTCTGGGTGGCCGGCTCGGATCTGCCGGGGCGCTGGTCCGCGTCCTCCTCGGCAGCGACCGGCGTCGCGATCGCGGCGGCGAGCTTGGCGCTGGGCGACGAGACGGCCCGCATGCGGCCGCCGCGCGGCTCCGCCGGTGCCGTCGCGGCCGTCCCCTCGAGCACCGTCGGCGGCAGGTAGATCTCGGCGGTGGTGCCGGAGCCCGTTTCGTTGGCAGCCGGTCCGCGCAGTCCTACCCGGATGGCGTGCCTCGCCGCGATCCGGCCGACCACGAAAAGGCCCATGTGGCGGGCGTTGTCGGGGCTTACGTCACCGCCGGCCTGCAGCCGCATGTTGGCGATGCGTCGGTCGGCGTCGTTCATGCCCAAGCCGGCGTCGGCGATCCGCACCACCACCCCGCCGTCGCCGCCGGGTGACGCCGAGACCCGGACCGGCGTGTTCGGCGGCGAGTACCGCAGGGCGTTGTCGATCAGCTCGGCGAACAGATGGATGGCGCCGCCCGTGGCCGCGCCGAGCAGCGAGCAGTCCGGCAGGGCGGCGATCTCCACTCGGCGGTAGTCCTCGACCTCAGACACCGCGGCGTTGATCAGAGTCGTCAGCGCCACCGGGTCGCGCTGGTCGCGCGCGAGCGGCGAGCCCGCCAGCACCAGCAGGTTGGCGCTGTTACGGCGCAGCCGGGCCGCGAGGTGGTCCAGCCGGAACAGGCTGTCGAGCCGTTCGGGATCGTCTTCGTTGCGTTCCAGCCGGTCGATGAGCGCCAGCTGCTGGTCGACCAGCGAACGGCTGCGCCGCGACATGGTCTCGAACATGTCGTTGACCAGCAGCCGCAACCGCGCCTCGTCCCCGGCCAGCAGCAGGGCCTGGGTGTGCAGCTCGTCGACCGCGTGGGCGACCTGGCCGATCTCCTCGGTGGTGTACACCGGCAGCGGCGTCGGAATCGGTTCGGGCCCACCGGCTCTGACGCGGGCGATCTCGTCTTCGAGGTCGCGGTGGGCGACTTTGAGCGCGCCGTCGCGCAGTAACCGCAGTGGACGCACCAGTGTGCGCGCCACCAGCGACACGATGATCAGTGCGATCACGATGGCGGCCAGCACCAGGACGGTGTCGAGGATCGCGGCGTTGTGTCGTTCATTGGCCTGCGCGTGCACCGACTTGGTCACCGACGCCGTCGCGTCGTTGATGACCTGTTCGGCGATGCCGTCGGTGGTCTGAATCGAGCGCAGCAGGTCGGGGTTGTCGACGAGCGGGCTGGCCGGATCGGACATGATCGCCATCCGGGTCACCATCTGCTGCTGCAACGTCTTGGCTTCCGGCGAGCCGGCGCCCAGCACCTCGCTCATCCCGAACAGCGTCGACGGTTCGGTACCGGCCAGGGTGATCATCGAGGTACGCAGTTGCGGCTCGGGCAGGTCCGCACCCCGGGTTACCAGGATCTCCTGCATGGTCATCTGCCCCCGGGCGCCGACCGCCCGGCTCAGCCCCTGCGCTTCGGCCCGGATCTTCTCGTCGTCGACCTGCACCGAGGCGTTGATGACGTCCTCGGCCGTCAACAGCAGCGGCGCGTAGGTGGTCACCCGCTCCCGCAACCCGACGCTGTTGTCGGCGACCTTGTCCAGCAGCACCTGACCGCCGTTGAGCAGGGTGTTCACCGCCGACCGGACGTCAGGAGTCACATCGGTGTCGTCCAGCCGCGCCGCCAGCTCGCCCTTGCGGGCCTCGAAGTTCTTCTTCGCGCCCTCGACGTCGCGGTTGGTCGAGCTCGCCAACAGCGCGACGTCGAGCGCCGACATGTATTTGGTGATCGCCGGCAGTACATCGGCCCGAGCCGCCGCCAGCCGCAGACCGCTCGAGTTCGCCATCGCACCGTTGATGCGCAGACCACCGAAGATCGTCGCCAAAATCAGCGGCACCAGGACGATTGCCAGAACTTTCCACCGGACCGGCCAGTTGCTCGGCGACCAAGCGGGCGGGCGTTTTGCCGGGGCCGCTTCACCCCGCGTCGGGGCGGACTCGATCGATTCCGCCTCGGCCGCGTTGCCGGGGCGGGCGAACATGGTCACGTCGACGCGGCCGCGCGACCGGCCGCTGCGCTGACGCTTCGCGCTAAAAGAAACGTGAGGCTCATGAGACTTCCTGCTTTATTCCACCCGCGCCACGCCAGATGGGCGCGAACTCAATGTGGCAATCCGACGAGTATGACAGGCTGCGGCCCAGGTCACCAGAATCGTTACTGAGAGGACACCGCCCCGCCCCGGCGGTCTCCTACGGCGGCAGCGACCCTGGCAAACATTTGTAGGTCCAAAGTGCCGGTGGCACAGGTGCGGGGGTCTCTAAGCCTGCCGGAGGACGGCGACGAGAAAGTCGGAGTCGTCGGTGAACGGCCGCAGGTCCCAGGTGGAAAGCAGCAGGTCGGGCGTCAGTCCGGCAGCCGTCACGTTGTCGAGGAAATTGGCGAACCCGTAATCGCGGCCTGCGCCGAAGCCGATCGCCGCGCGGCCGTCGGCCGCGAGGTGGGCCCGTAGCCGGCTCAGCACCCGGACCCGGGTGCTCGGGGCGAGGAACGCCATGACGTTGCCGGCGGACACGATGACGTCGAACGGGTCGCCGATGCCGCGCGCGGGCAGATCAAGCTCGGCGAGGTCGCCGACCAGCCAGCGCGGGCCTGGGTGATCCTGCTCGGCCGCTTCGATAAGCGCCGGGTCGACGTCGACGCCGACCACGTCGTGACCGGCCGCGGCCAGATACCCGCCCAACCGGCCGGGCCCGCAACCGGCATCGAGGATGCGGGCGCCGCGGGGCGCCATCGCGTCCACGAAGCGGGCCTCGCCGGCCAGGTCGTCACCGTCGCGGGCCATCGCGCGAAACCGTTCGATATACCACTGCGAATGCCCGGGATCGGCAGCCACTTTCTGCATCCAGATGCTCTGCTCGACCATGCGACCATTATCCGTGTTGTGTTCAAGCTGCTGTTCTACTCCCCGCGCATCGCCCCGAACACGGGCAACGCCATCCGGACGGTGGCAGCAACAGGCTGCGAACTGCACCTGGTCGAGCCGATGGGTTTCGACCTCTCCGAGCCGAAACTCCGGCGCGCGGGCCTGGACTACCACGACCTGGCCTCGGTGACTGTGCATCCGTCTTTGGACGCTGCTTGGGATGCCCTGGCGCCGGACCGGGTGATCGCGTTCACCTCGCACGCGGCCACGTCCTTCGCCGATATCCGATACCGGGCCGGCGACGTCTTGATGTTCGGGCCCGAACCCACGGGGCTGGATGCCGCGACGCTGGCCGACGCGCACATCACCGAACAGGTGCGCATCCCGATGCTGGCCGGCCGACGCTCGCTGAACCTATCCAACGCCGCGGCGATCGCCGTCTATGAGGCCTGGCGTCAGCACGACTATCCCGGCGCCCGATAACCGGCCGGGGGCGATGAATAACGCGCCCCGCGCTGGTCAGCATTGACATGGCTACCTTCATCACGATCGGGTACGGGGACGCGGCCGGCTACAACCGCGTGAGTGACGAGTGCCGACAGGCCGCGCACGGGCGCGACGACGCGTTGCGCGCGGCGGGCGCACTGATCGGACGCGCCGAACGCCCCGTTCAGGTGCGCAACCCGGAGGGCGCCGGCCTACAGACCGAGCCAGGGCCCTATCTGCAGTCAGGACTGCCAATCGCCGGATTCGCGGTCTTTCAGGCCGAGGATCTCGATGCTGCGATCGAATTGGTGAGCCAAACGCCGTGTGCGGTCGCGCATGGGGTCGTCGAGGTGTGGCCCCTGACCGGGTGACCTACCAGGTGTTCCAGTGCGTGAGCTGCTCGGCGGGCAATCGCTTGGCCGGCCGGAAGTCGGTGCCTTTGGTGTAGGCGATCGGCAATAGCGCGCCCTGGCTGTACTTCTCGTAAGGGATGCCGAGCACGTCGGCCGCCTTGCGCTCCCCGTCGCCGAGCAGGTGCAGCGTCGTCCAGCAGGAGCCCAGCCCCCGGGAGCGCAGCGCCAGGCAGAAGCTCCAGACCGCCGGGAACAGCGACGCCCAGAACGACACACCGCCCAGCGGCTGCTTGTCCGCCCGGCCTTCGATGCAGGGGATCATCAGCACCGGCGCCTCGTGCATGTGCTCGGCGAGGTAGGTCGCCGAATCACGGACCTTGCCCATCCGCTCCCCACGCGTGTCCCCCTCGCCGTATCCGGGTGACGGTGCGCTGAGGTACCCGCGGGCGTTGGCCAGGTAGATCTCGCCGATCGCCTTCTTCTTATCGGCGTCTTCGACGAACACCCATTGCCAGCCCTGCGAGTTGGAACCGGTGGGCGCCTGTAAGGCCAGGTCAAGGCATTCCATGAGCACCTCGCGGCTCACCGGCTTGTCGAAGTCGAGGCGTTTGCGGACCGAGCGAGTAGTGGTGAGGACTTCGTCGACAGACAGGTTGAGGGTCATAAGTGGAGGCTACAGAGCAAGCGACACAGGAGGTTTGCCGCAGGCTACTGAGGGTCAGGTTGCGGGCGGGGCCGGCTGATCGGGCGGAATCGCCCCGGCGCAGCCACCAGGCGGTGGTGGGCCCGGGAGCGGTTCGTCGCCGCCGACGCAGTCGTAGTGGAACTGCGGGCCGCCTATCGAGGTCTTCAACCACTGGTGCCAAAACGACCCGTCGGGGTACTTGTCGCCGTCGCACACTGCCAAAGTCCCGTAACCCCATCGATCACCCGGGCAGTAGCTCTTCGTCATGTCCGGCTGGTGCGGGTCAGGCGGATCAGCGCTGGCAACCGGAGTAGAAAGAACAAACGCCGCAGCACAACCCAATATGGCAGCGCCAAGCCGAGCGGTGTGTCTCATGCGCTGCACGTTTGTAGAGAACAAGTCCGGCTTGATTACATTCCCGCGAAACAGGGATTGGGGTGTCTGTTGCGCCCGCGGACTTGTCGCCGAACGTGTTCTCAGGGCGAAAATTTGGCCGACTTTTCGCCGTCGGAGCACGTTCGGCGCGCCGCCTACCGGAAGTCGCGTGACTTCGAGCCGACCGCCAAGGTGATGCGGCCCAACCGCTCGGCGACGACGGTGACCGCGCCGCTGGCGTTTTGGACCTGCCCGCGGACCAGCAGCGCCGCCGCCGTGTTCGCCAGCTTGCGATGCCGTCCCCACACCCCCGGCGTGCAGAGCACGTTGACCATCCCGGTTTCGTCCTCGAGGTTGATAAACGTCACCCCCTGGGCCGTCGCCGGCCGCTGCCGGTGGGTCACCGCGCCGGCGATCAACACGCGGTCGCCGTCGGGCACGCCGAGCAGCTTCTCGGCGGGCACCACGCCCATTTCGTCCAAATCGGCCCGCAGGAACTGCGTCGGGTAGCTGTCCGGGGAGACGCCGGTCGCCCACACGTCGGCGGCGGCCAACTCCAGCTCACTCATCCCCGGCAGCGCCGGGATGTGCGACGACGAGCCCACGCCGGGCAGCCGGTCCGGCCGTTGCGTGGCGGCCGGCCCGGCGGCCCACAATCCCTCGCGCCGGGACATGCCGAAGCAAGCCAGCGCCCCCGCCGTCGCGAGCGCTTCGGTCTGTGGCACCGACAGCTGCAGCCGGGTCGTCAGATCCAGCAGAGAAGTGAACGGGCCGTTGACTTTTCGGTCCTCGACCAGCTGTTCGGCGAGGTCCTCGCCGATATGCCGGACCGCACCCAGCCCCAGCCGGACCTCGGTGCCTGCGTTCTCGAGTGTCGCGTGCGCCAGGCTGGCATTGACGTCCGGGCCGTGCACAGCCACACCGTGCCTGCGCGCATCGGCCACCAGCGACTGCGGCGAATAAAAACCCATCGGCTGCGCGCGCAGCAGCGCCGCGCAGAACGCCGCCGGGTGGTGCAACTTGAACCACGACGAGTAGAACACCAGCGACGCGAAGGACAGCGCGTGGCTTTCCGGGAAGCCGAAATTGGCGAAGGCTTCGAGCTTTTCGTAGGTCCGGTCGATCACCTCGTCGGTGGCGCCGTGCAGCGCGCGCATGCCGTCGTAGAACCGGCCGCTCAGCCGTTGCATCCGTTCGGTCGAGCGCTTGGACCCCATGGCGCGCCGCAGCTGATCGGCCTCGGCTGCCGAGAAGCCGGCGCAGTCGACCGCGAGCTGCATCAGCTGCTCCTGGAAAAGCGGAACCCCCAACGTCTTTCGCAGCGCCGGCTCCATCGACGGGTGGTCGTAGACGACCGGGTCCAGGCCGTTGCGCCGCCGGATGTAGGGGTGCACCGATCCGCCCTGGATGGGGCCGGGACGGATCAGCGCGACCTCGACCACCAGGTCGTAGAACACCCGGGGCTTGAGTCTGGGCAGGGTGGCCATCTGCGCGCGCGACTCCACCTGGAACACGCCGACGGAATCGGCGCGCTGCAGCATCTCGTACACCGCAGGCTCGGAGAGGTCCAGCCTGGCCAGGTCCACTTCGATGCCCCTGTGCTCGGCCACCAGGTCGATGGCGTAGTGCAGCGCCGAGAGCATCCCCAGGCCGAGCAGGTCGAATTTCACCAAACCTATTGCCGCACAGTCGTCTTTATCCCACTGCAGGACACTGCGATTCTCCATGCGCGCCCATTCAACCGGGCACACATCGGCGATCGGGCGGTCGCAGATCACCATGCCGCCGGAATGGATGCCGAGGTGCCGCGGCAGGTTCCGGATCTGGTTGGCCAACTCGATCACCTGCTCCGGAATGCCTTCGACGTCCGGCGAATCGGCCAACCCGTTCCAGTGGCTGATCTGCTTGCTCCAGGCGTCCTGCTGACCTTGCGAGAAGCCCAGGGCGCGGGCCATGTCGCGCACCGCAATCCGCCCCCGGTAGGTGATGACGTTGGCGACCTGGGCGGCGTAGTCACGGCCGTATTTGTCATAGACGTACTGGATGACCTTTTCGCGCTGATCGGACTCGATGTCCATATCGATGTCGGGCGGCCCGTCCCGGGCGGGCGACAAGAAACGCTCGAACAGCAGCTCGTTTGCCACCGGGTCGACGGCGGTGACCCCGAGGGCATAACAGACCGCGGAATTGGCCGCCGATCCCCTGCCCTGGCACAGGATGTTGTTGCACCGACAGAACCGGGCGATATCGTGCACCACCAGGAAGTAGCCCGGAAACGTCAGCTGTGCAATGACTTTCAGTTCATGCTCGATCTGGGAATACGCGCGTGGCGCGCTATCCACCGGTCCGTAGCGGTCGCGCGCCCCGGCCATCGTCAACTGCCGCAACCAGCTGTCCTCGGTGTGCCCGGCGGGCACGTCGAACGGCGGTAACTGTGGTGCGATCAACGCCAGCCCGAACGCGCACTGCTCGCCGAGATCGGCGGCCGCGGTCACCACCTCGGGCCACTGCGCGAACAGCCGGGCCATCTCATCGCCGGACCGTAGATGCGAGCCGCCCAGCGCGGCAAGCCATCCCGCGGCCGAGTCCAGGGACTGCCGGGCCCGGATGGCGCCCATCGCCATGGCCAGCCGGCGGCGGGACGGATGGGCGAAATGCGCCCCGGTGGTGGCCACGACGCCGACTCCGAAGCGCGGCGCCAGCCCGGCCAGCACCGCGTTGCGCTCGTCGTCGAGTGGATCACCGTGCCGGGTCAACTCGACACCGACCCGGGCGGCGCCGAACCGGTCGACGAGATCGGCAAGCGCCCGTTCCGCCGCTTCCGGTCCCCCACTCGAAAGAGCTTGGCGCAGATGCCCTTTGCGGCATCCCGTCAAGATGTGCCAGTGCCCGCCCGCCGACTCGGTCAGCGTGTCGTAGTCGTAACACGGCTTTCCCTTCTCGCCGCCGGCCAGGTGCGCGGCGGCCAGTTGCCTCGACAGCCGCCGATAGCCTTCCGGGCCACGGGCCAGCACCAGCAGGTGCGGGCCGGGCGGATCCGGCTGCTCGGTGCGGGCCCTCACCCCAATGTCGCCGCCCAGGCGGCTCTGACACCCTATAGACAGCTCGGCGCCGAACACGGTGCGCATGTCGAGTTCGGCGGCCGCCTCGGCGAACCGCACCGCCCCGTACAGGCCGTCGTGATCGGTGATCGCCAGCGCGCGCAGGTCCAGCCGGGCCGCCTCCTCGACCAGCTCCTCCGGGGTGCTCGCCCCGTCCAGGAAGCTGAACGCCGAATGCGCATGCAGCTCTGCGTAGGCGACGGACGAGCGGGACACCCGGCCACCATCGGGCTTTGAGGGCGGCCGGTAGGTGGGGCGCTTGTGCGACAACGGCCCGTCTTCGGCGGGGCCGGCCGCCACCGGGACGCCGGCGTGGCGCGGCTTGCTGTCGAGCACCCGCTCCATTTCCGCCCAGCTCGGCGGCCCATTAAACCAGCCCATGTCCACCAGTGTATCGAAAGTATGTTCGATTTAACCGCGGGTCAGGACAACGGTTGTTAAACGGATCTTCAACTCCTAAACACGGTGTTAACGCTGTGAGGCTTACCGCTCCGACGCGCTTCACAGATACTGGTACACGGGCAGAAATTTGACGGCGGCGGGATTTGAGCATGGCGCAGACACTGGATACGGCTTTCCTGAAAGCCCAGGACCCGGACCAGCAGGCGAGCCTGGCGATCGGCGCGGTCGCCATCGTCAACGGCGCCATGCCCGATTACAATCGACTCAAAATGCTAGTCGCCGAACGCATTACGGCAGTACCGCGATGCACGAAGGTGCTGCGGGCACATCCGCTGAACCAGGAGTGGATCGACTGCGGTGAACTCGACCTGGCCCATCATGTCCGGCACATGGCGGTGCTGCGCCCGGGCGACGAGACCGAGCTGTCCCGGGCCGTCGCACTGGCCCTCGAGTATCCCCTCGACCCGGACCGCCCGCCCTGGGAGTGCTGGGTCATCGAGGGCCTGACCGGCAATCGGTGGGCGATTTTGATGAAAACCCATCACGGCCTGCTCGACGGCAACTCGGCCGCGCATCTGCTCTCCAGGCTGTGCGACGACGCCGACGGCGATGCGTTCGCCAACCACGCTGAGAGCAAACAGGTTTCGCCGCCGCTGGCCGAGAAGCAGGGGTGGGTGGACGCGCTATGGCGCGTTTCGTCCGTCGCCAACACCGTCACGAACAGGCTCGTCGGAGCGGCCTGGCCCGGGCTGCGGACGCCGTCCGCCGACGCGGCCGCCACCTCGCGGCGCTACAGCACGGTGCGAGTCCCGATCGCCGACGTCGACAACGTCTGCCGCAAATTCGGTGTCACCGCCAACGACGTCGCGCTCGCCGCCATCACCGAGGGCTTCCGGGCGGTTCTGCTCGGCCGCGGCGAAGAGCCGCGGGCCGATTCCCTGCGCACCCTGGCGCCGATGCCGGTCCGTTCGGCCATGCTGTCGTACCTGCCCGTCGAGCACGAGGACCCGGTCCAGCGATTGCGCACGGTGCACACAAGGTGGAAGGCCCGGCAAAGCGAGGAGCCCGGCGGCCTCGTGGAGGCGGCGGTCGGTTCCCTGCCAACCATGTTGCGCAGCGGCGTCATTCAGCTGCTGTCCCGAATTCCGCAGCGCGGCATCGTGACGTTGGCGACCAATGTGCCCGGCCCGCGCCGGCACCTGCGGCTGCTGGGTCAGACCATGGAGCGGCTGTTGCCGATCCCCCCGACCGCCATGCAGCTGAGCACCGGCGTCGCGGTGCTCAGCTACGGCGACGAGCTGACATTCGGGATCACCGCCGAACACGACGCCGCATTCGACGACAGGCAGTTGGCCGCCGGCATCGAACTCGGCATGGCGCGGCTGGTGGCGCTGAGCCGAGACTCCGTGCTGCTGTTCGGCAAAGAGCACCGGCGCAAGCGTTCCTCGCGCGCGCTGCCGGGCCGCGTTTCACCCGCGCACCCGTCTGCCCACTGAGCCGGTCTTGGCGGCACCTACCCCCGTGAGAGGGTTGGTCGTGCCCAATTTGGAGTCGGTCGTCATCGACCCGCGTCGCCACGACGCCGTGCTGTTCGACCTCGGATCGGACTCCCCGCACGCGCTGGTCGACCGCCTCCGGGACGCCGGCGTCGGCACCGCGGTCTCATCGGGTGACCGCCTGCTCGAGGCGGCCGACCGCCTGACGGTGCGGCCGGGCCGCTGCGTCGTCGTCGCCGACGATCCCGCGGGCGTAGCGGCCGGGCGCGCGGGTGGATTCGCGTTGGTCATCGGCCTCGACCGGGCGGGACGCCGCGACGCACTGCACGGCGCCGGCGCTGACGCGGTCGTCGACGACTTGCGTGAGGTCACCGTGCGCACCGGGGATCTCCGGATGTCGCAGCTTCCCGACGCGTCGCAGGCGTTGACGGGTCCCGACGGCCTGGCCGCCCGACGTCCCGCCGTGTTCTTCGACTTCGATGGCACGCTGTCGGACATCGTCAACGATCCGGACACCGCCCGACCGGTCGCCGGCGCGGCCGAGGCGCTGGCGCAGCTGGCCGCGCACTGTCCGGTCGCGGTGTTGTCGGGCCGCGACCTCGCCGATGTGGCCAATCGCGTTGGCGTGCCGGGCATTTGGTATGCCGGCAGCCACGGTTTCGAGCTCACCGCACCCGACGGGACGCACCATGAGAACGACGCCGCTGCCGCGGCCATCCCGGTGCTGGAACAGGCCGCCGGAGCGCTGCGCGATCAACTCGGCTCCATCGCGGGTGTTGTGGTGGAGCACAAACGCTTTGGGGTTGCCGTGCACTACCGCAACGTCGCCCGCGACCGGGTCGGCGACGTGGCGGCGGCGGTGCGGGCGGCGGGCCGGCGCGACGGGCTTCGGGTGACCACCGGCCGCGAAGTCATCGAGCTGCGCCCCGACATCGATTGGGACAAGGGAAAAACGCTTCGCTGGGTCATCGATCACCTACCCGCGCCGGGTTCCTTCACGCCGGTCTATCTCGGCGACGACATCACCGACGAAGACGCGTTCGACGCCGTGCGCGATGACGGCGTGCCAATTCTGGTGCGGCACAACGACGACGGCGATCGCGCCACCGCCGCGCTGTTCGCCCTGGAAAGTCCCGCGCGGGTCAGCGAGTTCGTCGACCGGCTGGCAAGCCGGCTCGGCGCGGCCGGTTAAGCCTCGACGTATTCCACCGCGCCGTCGTCGAGCACCACCCGGGCTTCGCCACCGTCTCCTGAAGAAGCCTCGGTGCGAAACACCGCCTTACCCGGATCGGTGCGCCAGATCAGCGTCGTCAATGTTTCGCCGGGAAATACCGGCGAGGTGAACCGCGACGCGATCGACGTGACGTTGGCCGCGACGCCCTTGCCGAGCTCGGCGACCAGCGCCCGGCCCGCCACACCGTAGGAGCACAGGCCGTGCAGGATCGGCTTGGGAAACCCGGCCAGCTCGCGGGCGAACCACGGGTCGCTGTGCAGCGGGTTGCGGTCACCGGAGAGCCGGTAGATCAGCGCCTGGTCCTCCCGGGTGGGCAGCGGGACCCGGGCATCCGGTTCGCGGTCCGGGAATTCCGGTGCGATCGGCCGCTGGCCCGGCACTCCCCCGAACCCGCCTTCGCCGCGGATGACCAGCGTGGTGAGCGTCTCGGCGATCAGCTTCTCCGAGTCCGGGTCGGTGCCGCGGCCGCGCAACACCAGGATGGCGTTCTTGCCCTCACCCTTGTCCTGGATGTCGGCGACCTCGGTGACCACCGACAGCTTTCCCGCGGGCGGCAGCGGCGCGTGCAGCCGGATCTCCTGCGAGCCGTGTAACAGCATGGCCCAGTTGAACGTTCCGACCTTGCCGGCCGCCCCGAAGGCCGGACAGCAGATCACCGCATAGGTCGGCAACACCTGCTGAGGAATGTCGTGGCTGTTCTCCGTGGTGAACGCCAGGTCGTCGAGTCCGGCGCCGACACCGAGCGCATAGAGCAGCGTGTCCCGGTCGGTCCATTCGAACAGCATTGGCTCGGTGACAGCGCCGACGGCACTCGGGTCAATCGCCATTTGAGTCTCCTTCGCAAGTATTTTCTGTACCTAACCATGGCAAACCCTTCCCACCGAAGCCGTCGGCAGGGCAGGCTGATCGACATGCCAAAGCGCAGCTTGATCTCCAACGTTTCGAAGGCAGTCGCAGTGCTCATTGCGACGGTAATCGTCGGGGCCTGCGGCGGGTCACCTCAGGCACGCAGCATCACGGTGACCTTCGTCCGGCATGCGCAGTCAGAGGCCAACGCCAGCGGGACCATCGACACCGCGGTGCCGGGGCCCGGACTCAGCCCCGAGGGCAAAGGACAGGCCGAACAAGTCGCGCACCAACTCGCCCATAAGGACTACGACAGCATCTACGCCTCCACCATGATCAGAGCCCAGCAGACCGCCGCGCCGTTGGCCGCCGACATGGGCAAGCAGGTCGAGGTCTTGCAGGGTATTCAGGAGATCAACGCCGGCTGGTACAACGGCAAACCCGAGTCGATGGCCTCCTCGACGTACCTGCTGGCGCCGGCGAACTGGATCAAGGGCGACGTTTCCAACAGCATCCCGGGGTCGGTCAGCGGCACCGAGTTCAATCAGCAATTCACCGCCGCCATGCAGAAGATCTATAACAGCGGCCACCACAACCCCCTGGTGTTCTCGCATAAGTTCGCGATCGAGGTGTGGACGCTGATGAACGCGAAGAACGTCAAGGACAGCCTGATGACCAGCCATCCGCTGCCCAATATCGGCCGCGTGGTGATCCAGGGCAACCCGATGACCGGCTGGACGCTGGTGGAATGGGACGGCATCCGCGACTTCCGGGGGTGATCCCCTGACCGCGCAGTTGACGCGGGCGGCTTGAAGCCGCCACGATGGCTGCATGCGGTATGTCGTTACCGGCGGTACCGGGTTTATTGGTCGCCGCGTCGTCGCTCGTCTGTTGGAAACTTATCCCGACGCGCAGGTGTGGGTGCTGGTCCGGCGGCAGTCGCTGGGCCGCTTCGAACAGCTCTGCGCCGGGTGGGATGAGCGGGCGAAACCGCTGGTCTCCGAGCTGCCGGGGCTGGCTCTGAGCGACGAGGTCATCGCCGAACTGGGCGAGATCGATCACGTGGTGCACTGCGCGGCGATCTACGACGTCACCGCAGGCGAAGCCGAGCAGCGGGCCACCAACGTGGAGGGCACCCGCGCCGTCATCGCATTGGCGCAGCGGCTGGATGCCACCCTGCATCACGTGTCGTCGATCGCCGTGGCGGGTGACTTCGCCGGCGAGTACACCGAGGACGACTTCGACGTCGGCCAGCAGCTGCCGACGCCCTATCACCAGACGAAGTTCGAAGCCGAGCTGCTGGTGCGGTCCGCACCCGGGCTGCGCCATCGGATCTACCGCCCGGCGGTGGTGGTGGGCGATTCGCGCACCGGGGAGATGGACAAGGTCGACGGGCCGTATTACTTCTTCGGAATATTGTCGGTGTTGGCTCGACTGCCCAAGTTGACCCCGATCCTGCTGCCCGACACCGGCCGCACCAATATCGTCCCCGTCGACTACGTCGTCGACGCGCTCGTCGCGCTGATGCATGCGCAGGGTTGCGGTGCCAGTCTGGATGGGCGGGCGTTTCACCTCACCGCCGAAAAGACCATCGGCCTGCGTGGCATCTACCGCGGCGTCGCCAAGGCGGCCGGGCTGCCCCCGCTGCGCGGGTCGCTGCCCCGCTCGATGGCGACTCCGGTGCTCAAGGCCAGCGGACGCGCCAAACGGGTGCGCAACATGGCGGCCACCCAGCTCGGGATTCCTCCCGAGGTGTTGGATGTCGTCGACCTGGCACCCACCTTCGTCAGCGACCAAACCCGAGAAGCGCTGCGAGGCACTGGCATACGGGTGCCGGAGTTTTCCAGCTACGCGCCCGGGCTGTGGCGGTATTGGGCCGAGCACCTCGATCCGGATCGCGCGCGCCGACACCACGAGCGGGGACCGCTGCACGGCCGGCACGTCATCATCACCGGCGCGTCCAGCGGCATCGGCCGGGCGTCGGCGATCGCGGTCGCCGAGCGCGGCGGAACGGTGTTCGCGCTGGCCCGCAACAGCGAGCAACTGGACGAGCTGGTCGCCGAGATTCGCGCCAATGGCGGTGACGCACATGCCTTTACCTGTGACGTCACCGACACCGCGTCGGTGGAACACACCATCAAGGACATCCTGGGCCGCTTCGACCACGTCGACTACCTGGTGAACAGCGCCGGCCGGTCGATCCGCCGCTCGGTGGTCAACTCCACCGACCGCCTGCACGACTACGAGCGGGTGATGGCGGTCAACTACTTCGGCGCGGTGCGGATGGTGCTGGCGCTGCTGCCCCACTGGCGCGAGCGCCGGTTCGGCCACGTGGTCAACGTGTCCAGCGCCGGGGTGCTGGCCCGCAATCCCAAGTACAGCTCGTACCTACCGACCAAAGCGGCGCTGGACGCGTTTTCCGATGTGGTCGCCTCCGAGACGCTGTCCGACCACATCACCTTCACCAATATCCATATGCCACTGGTGAAAACGCCGATGATCGTGCCGTCGCAGCGGCTCAACCCGGTGCCGCCGATAAGCCCCGAACAGGCGGCGGCGATGGTGGTGCGCGGCCTGGTCGAGAAGCCGGCGCGCATCGATACCCCGCTGGGCACGCTGGCCGAACTCGGCAACTACTTCCTGCCCAGGACTTCGCGACGAATCCTGCATCAGGTCTACCTGGGCTACCCCGATTCGGCGGCGGCGCGCGGCCTTTCCATCGAATCGGACCCGCCGAGTGCACACCGCACGCCGCGGCGGCCCGCTCGTTCCGTCACCCGCGGCATCCGGACCCCGCGGCCGGTCAAACGACTGGTGCGGCTGGTGCCTGGCGTGCACTGGTAGTCACGCCTGCAGCGTGAATTGATCGACGTCGATGTATCCGATGCGGAACATCTTGGCGCAACCGGTCAGGTATTTCATGTACCGCTCGTAGACTTCCTCGGACTGCAGCGCGATCGCCTCGTCTTTGTGGGCCTGCAGTGCGTCGGCCCAGATGTCGAGCGTTTTCGCATAGTGCGGCTGCAACGATTGAACGCGGCTCACCGTGAAGCCGTTCGCGGTGGCGCGCTCTTGCACCATCGGTATCGAAGGCAGCCGCCCGCCCGGGAAGATCTCGGTGACAATGAATTTGACGAATCGGGCGAACGTGAACGAGAGGGGCATGCCACGTTCGACCATCTCCGTCGGATGCAGACCGGTGATGGTGTGTAGCAGCATCACGCCGTCGTCGGGCAGCAGGTCATGCGCCAGGGTGAAGAACGCGTCGTAGCGCTCGTGCCCGAAGTGCTCGAAGGCGCCGATGCTGACGATCCGGTCGACGGGTTCATCGAACTGCTCCCAGCCTTGCAGCAGAACCCGCATCGACCGGGGGCGCTCGGACCCGGCGATCAGCCGCTCGACGTGATTGGCCTGGTTGCGGCTCAGGGTCAGGCCGACGACGTTGACGTCGTACTTCTCGGCGGCGCGCAGCATGGTGGCGCCCCAGCCGCAGCCGACGTCGAGCAACGTCATGCCCGGTTGCAGCCCAAGTTTGCCCAGGGCGAGGTCGATCTTGGCGATCTGCGCCTCTTCCAGCGTCATGTCGTCGCGCTCGAAGTACGCGCAGCTGTATGTCTGGGTCGGGTCGAGAAACAGCCGGAAGAACTCGTCCGACAAGTCGTAGTGGGCCTGCACATCGTCGAAGTGCGGCGTTAAATCAGTCCCCTCGGGGGGCCCCGACGTCGTTGGCATCGTGTCAGCCTAATCGCCGATCTGGGTATCTTGGAAACAATGAGGTCGCCCGTTTTTGTTGACGTCGATACCGGCGTGGATGATGCGCTGGCGCTCGTGTACCTGCTGGCCACCCCGGACGCCGATGTGGTTGGTATCGCCTCCACCGGCGGAAACGTCGGAGTAGAGCAGGTTTGCGAAAACAACCTCGGCTTGCTCGAGTTGTGCGGGGTTACCGAGATACCGGTTTCCAAGGGCTCCGAGGAGACCCTGACGGGGCCGATGCGCCTTCCCTCGAAAGTCCACGGCCCCAGGGGCATGGGGTATGCCGATCTGCCGCCGACCGATCACCGGCTCACCGGCTACGACTCGGCCGACGCCTGGGTGCGCGCCGCACACGCCTTCCCCGGTGAGCTCATCGGCGTCGCGACCGGCCCGTTGACCAATCTGGCCCTGGCGCTGCGCGCCGAACCCACGCTGCCGACGCTGGTGCGCCGGCTGGTGATCATGGGCGGTTCCTACGACCACCGCGGCAACACCACCGCGGTGGCGGAGTGGAACATCAGCGTCGATCCCGAGGCGGCGGCCGAGGTCTTGGCGGCCTGGGATCCGGAAGTTGTTGGACAACAGCGACTTCCGATTCTGTGCGGGCTTGATTTGACCCGTAAGGTCGCGATGACCCCGGAACACCTCACGCGGCTGGCGACGGCCGCGGAGTCGACGACAACGGTGCTGAGCCCGAGCGACGAGCCCGGCTCCCGATCGACGGCGTCCAATCCGCTGATCCGGGTGATCGAGGACGCGATGCGGTTCTACTTGGAGGCCTATCACGACATCGGGCACGGATATCAGGCGCACATGCACGATCCGCTGGCCGCCGCCGTCGCGCTGGACCCGGGACTCGTCACGACCCGTCCGGCGACGGTGGACATCGAACTGACGGGGACCCTGACCCGTGCCATGACGGTGACCGACTGGTCGGCGTTGCGAGAACCCAACGCGCTGATAGGAATTGACGTTGACTCGGCGGCATTCTTCGATCGGTTCATCGAACGGGTCGGGACGTTTGCGCGCCAAATAGACAATGCCCGATGAAGATTCGTGCGATTGAGCTGATCCGGGCGGCCATCATCGCTCGCACCCTTCTCCACTACCCCGCGGGCTGTACCCGGATAACTCACGGTTACACCTGTCAACTGCACCGCAATCGATGGTGGATGCCGTCCTAGACGAAGATCGTTGATGGACAGGATCTGACACTCAAGGCGTTGCGGCCGATTGGATTTCACTCATAGCTGCCCTCGAGATACCAGCGCCGCTGGCGATAGCACAGCAGCAACGCACGCTCGCTTTCCAGCAATATCTGGGCCCGGGCGGTGCGGCCACTCCCCTGACCGGCACCGGGCCGGTCGTCCCACCATCGCTCGTCGACCGGCCAAGGACCGGCCCACCAGCACAACCGCTCGTCTTTGCCACGGACGACTATTCGCGCAGGATCGGTGGAGAACACCCCCCGATTCGTGACCCGCACCGGATTTCCCTGGGCGTCAAGGAATTCCACCGGGTCGTCAAGCAACACGGCCGGTGACGGCTCGGGCAGTCGCCCGGGCCACGGCAGACCCGGGTCGGCCCGCGGCACCGGCTCGTCGCCCAGTGGGGTCAACGTGATGCGCTCGGCCGGCCCGCGACCGCCGGACAGCACCGGCACCTGCACCGCCTCCGGGCCGAGCAGGCCCTGCACCCGCACCAGCACCCTGCGGGCCCGCAACCTGTCCTCCTCACCCAGGCCGCCCCAAAGCGGCAACTGCAGCGCCTCGGCGGACACCACCTCCACCGCCTGCAGCCGCAACAGCGTCACCGCCGCAGTGGGGCGCGGTTCGCGCGCGGTCCGGCTGCTCAGCCAGCCGTCCAGCTGCCAGCGCACCCGGTCGGCGGTGGCGTCCTCGGTCAACGGCTCCGCGCACCGCCACACCCGGCTGCGCTCTTCGCCGTTGGCGGTGACGGCGTGAATGGCCAGCCGGGTGCACCCCACCCCGGCCGCCATCAGTGTCTGGTGCAGTGCGCCGGCCAGCGAGCGACCGGCGAACGCCGCGGCGTCAACCCGGTCGATCGGCGGGTCGCAGTCCAGCACGGCCTCGAGTTCCGGCGGTGGTTCCCGCCCGGAGGGGCTGCGTTCGGGTTCGCCGCGCGACAGCCGGTGCGCGGTCACCCCGTCGGCGCCGAACCGGGAGGCCACGTCGCTACGCGACAGCGCGGCGAACTGTCCGATGGTGCGAATTCCCATTCGCCACAACAGATCCGTCAATTCTTCTCGACCGGGACCGCACAGGCTCGGCTCGGTGGCAAGTTGGCGGATCGACAGCACCGACAGGAACTTCGCATCGCCGTCCACCTGGACGATGCGGGCCGCCCGCGCCGCGAAAACCGCCGTCGACAACTGGTCGGCGATCCCGACCTGACACTCGGCGCCGGCCACTGAACTCACAGCCACCGCGTCGGTCAGCCGTTCGGCGGCATTCGCCTCGGACCCGAAATAGCGCGCCGCCCCGCGCACCGGCAACACCAAGAGGCCGGGCCGCAGCACCTCGGCGCGGGGCACCAGATCGTCCACCGCCGCGATCACCGCTTCGAAGAAGCGGGCGTCGCGGTCCGCGTCGGCGGTCACGACGTGCAGGTGCGGGCAACGGGCCGCCGCCTCGCGCCGTCGCAGCCCTCGCCGCACTCCCACCGCACGGGCGGCCGAGGAGCAGGCGATCACCCGGTTGGCCAAGGTGACCGCGACCGGGTCGGTCGCGGGCAGACCCGCGGCGGCCGCTGCGGCGACCGCGGGCCAGTCCATGCACCAGATCGCCAGAACTCGGGAAGCCCGGGAGTCCACCCCGGAGTCAGCCGGCGCGCACCCGGCCAACTGTCCGTCCCGCACACGTTCCACTGACCTGCAGCCGCACCTTGGTGATCCGTCCGAACCCCGGGGCGGGCGCGCCCCGAGGAGCAGGTGTGAGCTCGTAACCACAGACCCGGGCGTCCAGCCGCGTCGACGCCCCTTGCCAGTCGCCGTCGGTGACCAACAGGGTGCAGCCTTTTTGCCGGGCGCGGGCCAGCACCGCCCGCGCCCGGGTCTGTGGCACGCGGCGCCCACCCAGGCCGAGAACCACCAGATCCATGCCGTCGACAAGCACCGCGGCCACCTCCACCGGGTCGGTTCCGGGATCCGGTATCACCGCGAGCCGACTCAGATCCGCACCCATTTCCGCGGCGGCCAGCAGTCCGACGTCGGGCTGGCCGACGATAGCCGCGTTGCCACCCGCCGCCGTCACCGCGGCCACCACGCTCAACAGCAGCGACCGGGCCCCCGAGAGCACCGCCACCGTCCCCCGGGGCAACGGCACCGGCAGTGAATCCGCGAGCCACTGCGGGAGCGCGAGTTGTGCGCCCGATTCCGGCAGCAGATCGTCGGCGTGGGCGACGGCCTGCCCCCCGGGCACCTTGCCGGATAGCATGGCGATCCGCTGGCGAAGGGATTCGAGCTGCTCAGCGCGAGTTTCCTGCCGATTATCGGAGGCGAAAGCCGCAGTCATGACCAGCCTCCTACACAGCTCTTACGCGACTTTTTCGAAAGTATGTTCGAACTGATTGTGAGTAAACACCCGCCCTCCGACAACCGTCAAGCGACGCAAGAGGCTGCTTTATGCGCTCGTTGCCGATGGGGCCAGTGGTGCTAAACAGGCGCCGCTAATCGTCTGCGAAACGGGCGCCGGCTACTCCCATTCGATGGTGCCCGGCGGTTTGCTGGTGATGTCCAGGACCACGCGGTTGACCTCGGCCACCTCGTTGGTGATCCGGGTCGAGATCCGCTCCAGCACGTCGTAGGGCACCCGGGTCCAGTCGGCGGTCATGGCGTCCTCACTGGACACCGGCCGCAGCACGATCGGGTGTCCATACGTGCGGTTGTCGCCCTGCACGCCGACCGAGCGGACGTCGGCCAACAGCACCACCGGGCACTGCCAGATCGAGTTGTCCAGGCCCGCCGAGGTCAGCTCCTCGCGGGCGATCGAATCGGCGCGCCGCAACGTGTCCAACCGCTGCGCGGTGACCTCGCCGACGATCCGGATACCCAGGCCGGGTCCCGGGAAGGGTTGGCGCGCAACGATTTCCTCCGGCAGCCCCAGCTCGCGCCCAACGGCGCGAACCTCGTCCTTGAACAGCAGCCGCAGCGGCTCGATGAGCTTGAACTTCAGGTCGCCGGGCAGGCCGCCGACATTGTGATGGCTCTTGATGTTCGCGGTGCCGCTGCCACCGCCGGACTCCACCACGTCGGGATACAGCGTGCCCTGGACCAGGAACTCGACGTCAGAGCCGCTGTCGCCGACGATATCTCGCACCGCGCCCTCGAACGCCCGGATGAACTGCCGGCCGATGATCTTGCGCTTGCCCTCGGGATTGTGCACGCCCGACAGCGCCGCGATGAACGTCTCCGCCGCGTCGACGGTGACCAGCTTGGCGCCGGTGGCGGCCACGAAATCGCGCTGCACCTGCACGCGCTCCCCGGCCCGCAGGAGCCCGTGGTCGACGAAGACACAGGTCAACCGGTCGGAGATGGCGCGCTGCACCAGCGCGGCGGCCACCGCGGAATCGACGCCGCCGGACAGTCCGCAAATGGCGTGGCCGTCGCCGATCTGAGCGCGCACCTGCTCGACCAGCGCGAAGGCGATGTTGGCGGGCGTCCAGTCGCCGCCCAACCCGGCGAAGTCGTGCAGGAACCGGCTGAGCACCTGCTGGCCGTGCGGGCTGTGCATCACCTCCGGGTGGTACTGCACCCCGGCCAGCCGACGCGCCCGGTTCTCGAAGCCGGCCACCGCGGCGCCCAGGCTGCTGGCCACCACGTCGAAACCGTCCGGCGCCGCCGTGACGGCGTCGCCGTGGCTCATCCAGACCGGTTGAACACTCGGCAGTCCCGAATGCAGTTCGCCGCCAAGCACTTTGAGCTCGGTACGGCCGTACTCGCTGGTGCCGGTGTGTGCGACCGTCCCGCCGAGCGCCTGCGCCATGGCTTGGAAGCCGTAGCAGATGCCGAAAACCGGCACGTCCAGGTCGAACAGCGCGGGATCGATCTGCGGAGCGCCTTCGGAGTAGACGCTGGACGGCCCGCCGGACAACACAAGCGCCAGCGGATCACGCGCCTTGATCTCGTCGATCGAAGCGGTGTGCGGGATGACCTCGGAAAATACCCGCGCCTCCCGGACGCGACGGGCGATCAACTGCGCATACTGCGCACCGAAGTCGACGACCAACACCGGCCGCTGCGAGGCTGATTCCACAGGCATGAAGTCTAGTGGCCGGCCGAGAGTGAAAATGCGCGGCGCACGGCTTCGACCGCGTCGGGGTCGCCCTGGAAGCCGATTCGCCCCAACGCTTCCTCGCGCTGGCCTTCATCAGCCCCCAGACGGGCGGTCACCAGATCCGCGGCGCTGGCGATGAGAGTGACCGACGGCTCGCCGTGAGATGCGGCGAGGCGGCCTTGCGTCACCACGAACTCGAAACGACGGCCGTCGATCTCGGCGCGACATGTCGCCTCCAGGCCGGCGGCGTTGCCCGAGTTGAAGCCCAGCAGTATTCCGGCGAGAAATCCGTTCAACGGCGACACCGGGCCGCTGTCGATCGGGTCGAGCCGGTCCAGGCCGAACCAGGCGAGGCTCTGCAAGATCGGCAGCACCCGTTGCCAGCCCATGTCACTGAGGGTGTAGACGGTGCGCCCGATCGGAGCCGGTAGGTCGGCGCGCTCGACAAGCCCTGCGTCTTGTAACTCCTTGAGTCGCTCGGCGAGCAGGTTGGTTGCGATACCGGGCAGCTCGGCGCGTAGGTCGCCATAGCGACGAGCCCCGCCGACCAGCTCCCGCAGGATCAGCAATGTCCACCGCTCCCCCACGACATCGAGCCCGCGGGCGATCGGGCAGTTCTGGTTGTAGTTCCTGAGCGGCACCACACCAGGTTAACAGTCCGTAGACATCTTTTTCCACTTATTGCTTGATTTATTTGTCTACTAACTTTACTGTCTTGTCCATGCCTACCGGTCCAGTGCTCCGAAACCACCGAATCGCCGCACTCGCGGTCATCTGCCTCGGCGTGTTCGTCATCAGCGTCGACGCCACGATCGTCAACGTCGCGCTGCCGACCCTGTCACGCGAACTCGGCGCCGACACCGCGGCGCTGCAATGGATCGTCGACGCGTACACCCTGGTGATGTCGGGCCTGCTGCTGTCGGCCGGCAGCCTCAGTGACCGCTACGGCAGGCGGGGCTGGCTCAATTCCGGGCTCGCATTGTTCGCGATCACGTCTGCCATTGCGGCGCAGGCGAATTCCGCCGATCAGCTGGTCACCGCGCGCGCCGCCATGGGGGTGGGCGCGGCGGTGATCTTCCCGACCACGCTCGGACTGATCACCAACATCTTCACCGAGCCGGTAGCGCGTGCCAAGGCGATCGGACTGTGGGCGGCCATGGTCGGTGTCGGGGTGGCCGTGGGACCGATCAGCGGCGGTTGGTTGCTCGAGCACTTCTGGTGGGGCTCGATCTTCATGGTGAACATTCCGATCGCGGCGCTGGCCATCATCGGCGGCCGTCTGTTCGTGCCCACCTCCCGCGACCCGGCCGCGCCGCGCGTCGACTTTCCGGGCTTGATCCTTTCCGCGGCCGGTATCACGGCGTTGGTCTACACGGTCATTGAAGCGCCCACCTGGGGATGGACCAACGCCAAGACCGCGACCGGCTTCGTTTCAGCCGCAATCGTTCTCGCTGGATTCGCGCTCGCCGAGCGCCACAGCACCCATCCCATGCTGGACGTCTCGGTGTTTTTCAACCGCCGGTTCTCGGGTGGCAGCCTGGCGGTGACCGCGGGCTTTCTGACTTTGTTCGGCTTCATCTTCGTCATCACCCAGTACTTCCAATTCATCAAGGACTACACGGCATTTCAGGCCGGCGTGCGATTACTGCCGGTGGCGGTGTCGATCGCGCTGGCCAGCATCGCCGGTCCCCGGCTGGTCGAACGAGTCGGCACCACCGCCGTCGTCACAACCGGACTCGTCGTGTTCGCCGCCGGGCTGGCGTGGGCCTCCACGTCGGACGTGGCCACACCCTATGGCCAGATCGCCGTGGAGATGCTGATGCTCGGTGGCGGCCTGGGGCTGACGGTATCGCCGGCCACCGAGGCGATCATGGGATCGCTGCCCGCCGACAAGGCGGGCGTCGGCTCGGCTGTCAACGACACCACGCGTGAACTGGGCGGCACCCTCGGAGTCGCCATCGCGGGCAGCGTCTTCGCGTCGGTGTACTCCGGGCATCTCGACGCGACATCGGCCTTGACCGGACTGCCGGCCGGAGCGATGCGGAACTCAATGGCTTTAGCGCACAGTGTGATCCAGCAGTTGCCCGCGCAACGGGCCGATTATGTCCGCGCCGCCGTCAATCACGCGTTCCTGGACGGCCTCAAGGTGAGCACGCTGGTCTGCGCGGGTATCGCGCTGGGCGCAGCGATTGTCGTCGGCCGGCTTTTACCGTCTCGGGAGCCGGCACGTCAAACAGAAAGGGTATTCCAATGAGTAATCGCATTTTGGTTACCGGCGCCACGGGCAAGATCGGCGGCGCCGTCGCCACTCAACTGCTGGAAAGGGGCGTCACAACCAGGACAATGGTGCATCGCGACGACGCTCGCAGCGCCCGGCTACGGGACTTGGGCGCCGAGGTCGTCATCGCCGATATGTTTGACATCCAACAGGTCTCGGCAGCGATGGAAGGTGTCGACCGGTTGTACTTCAACCCTCCCTACCATCCACACGCGCTCGACAGCGCGGTCGCCTTCGCCGTAGCCGCGCGGCGCAACGGTGTGGAAGCGGTTGTCGCGCTTGGGCAGTGGCTGGCCAGTCCCGAGCATCCGTCGTTGATGACCCGGCATGCGTGGCTGACCGACAAGCTGTTCGAGTTGCTGCCCGACACCGCGCACGTCGCCGTCGACCCCGGCTACTTCGCCGACAACTACCTGCAATTGGTGCCGATGACCGCCCAGCTGGGTGTGTTGCCGACGCCGACCGGAGCGGGGCGCAACGCTCCCCCCTCCAACGAAGACATCGCCCGGGTTGCGGTGGGCGCGCTGCTCGACCCACACCGGCACGACGGCCGCGCGTACCGTCCGACCGGGCCGAAGTTGTTGTCCGGAGCCCAGATCGCCGACGCGATCGGTGAGGCGCTGGGTCGGCGGGTGCGGCACATCGACATCCCCCCGTGGATGTTCATGCGCGCTGTCCGGGTCAATGCCAAACGGCTCGGTGCCGACCTGTTCTTCGAGTCCAGCCTGCGCCACTACCTGCCCGAGTACCCGCTGGGGACTTTCGCGATGGGCGGCCCGACCACGCATGTGCGCGATGTCGCGGGTGTCGAACCCGAAGACTTCCTGACGATCGCGCGCCGCTACGTCACGGGGCCGGAATCCCGGCGCACCGCAGGCAACCTCGCTCGCCAGGTCTGGAATTTCATGTTGACCGGCTTTGTGCCGATGCATCGCCTCGACAAGTTCGACCGGCTCCAACAACATCCTGCGCCCACGCATCCCAGGCTTTCGGGTCAATCCGTGATGTGGCAAAACGAGCACGCCGTGGTGGTTCAGCCGGAAATGGCGGCGACACGATGAGTGCGACACCAACCGCCGAAGGAGCAGACATGAACGACACCATTCCAGACCAGTACTCGACCGGCCTCTCGCGACGCAACATCGAGGCGGCCCTGATCAGCGCGGGCAAGGACCTGCAGCACCTGCAGGCCGCGGACCTGGGGATGCTGGAGGACTTCCACACCATGGGTCGCATCGCCACCGGCCAACTGGTAGAACTAGCCGGAATAACCAGTACTGCACGGGTACTCGACGCCGGCAGCGGGATCGGTGGCACCGCCCGCTTCGTCGCCGACCGCTATGGCTGCACCGTTGACGCCGTGGATCTCACCGAGGAGTACTGCGACACCAGCCGCTGGCTCAACGGGCTCGTCGGCCTGGGTGACCGGATATCGGTACGCCAGGGCGATGTCACCGAACTTCCGTTCGCCGGAGGCACTTTCGATGTCGCGATCAGCCAGCACGTTCAGATGAACGTGGCCGATAAGACCCGCCTGTACTCCGAAGCGCGCCGGGTGTTGGTCGACGGGGGCCGGCTCGCCCTGTGGGACATCACGATTGGTGATCGCGGCCAGCTCGACTATCCGCTGCCGTGGGCCGAGCAGCCCGCGCACAGCCATCTCGTCACCCCGGATGAGTTGCGCGTCGTGATCGAGTCCGCCGGGTTCGCGGTGGAGCACTGGAACGACCTGACCGAGCAGGCGGGCACGGTCATGCAAGCGGTGCTGGCCCAGCCGCCCAGCCCGCTGGGCCTGCACGCATTCGTCACCGACTTTGCGCGCAAGGCCGAAAACCTCACCCAGGCTTTGACGGACGGACGCCTTCGTACCATCCAGGCGGTTGTCCGCGCGACCGGCAATGGCTCAATCGTCTCCGCGTGAACGGGTCGGTTGCGCATCATCGGGCAAAGCAGCTTCAAAGACATGAACCAAACGCGCGCGGCAGCCTGGCTGCCGCTGATGATCAGGCTCACCGCGGCCGGGTATCTGGCCTTCTTCGTGCCCGACCTCATTCTCGCGACGGCGCACCACATCGATACGTTGCCACCATTTTTCGCCCGGCTCTTCGACTGGGGCGAGGGTGGCGACCCGGTCGCCGTCATGTTCGCCACCGTCTACGTGGTCTGGGCGCTATTCCTGTTCGCAGCGGCGAGTGACCCGCTTGCGAACCGGCTGTTCCTGGATTTCAATCTCACCGCCAACGCCGCGCACTTCGGCGTCATGTTCGTCATGGCGGTCGTCATGGCGGACCAGCACCGCCACCTGACGGGGGTTCTCGCACTCGGATTGCTCACCACGGTGCCGCTGGCGATCTGCTGGCTACCTGTGCGCCGCGATGCAAGAAGCTAAAGATCGCTGGCAACACGCGGGCAAGCATGGTGAAGTGGTATCGCCCGACTACTCCGACCGTGAGGATTCGCTGTGCTGGGTCTGCCAGAGAAAGTGCGTGCCTGCCTGTTCGACATGGACGGTGTGCTCACCGATACGGCGAGCGTGCACACCAAGGCATGGAAAGCCATGTTCGACGACTACCTGTCCCAGCGGGCCGAGCGCACCGGCGACAAGTTCGTCCCCTTCGACGCGGCTTCGGACTACCGGACATACGTCGATGGCAAGAAGCGGGAAGACGGGGTCCGGTCGTTTCTGGAGAGCCGGGGAATCGAGCTCCCCGAAGGCGGACCCGACGACCCCGCTGACGCCGAGACCATTTACGGCCTGGGCAACCGCAAGAACGAGATGTTCCAGAAGGTCCTCGACAAAGATGGTGTCGCGGTATTCGACGGGTCGCGGCGCTACCTGGAGGCGGTCTCGGCCGCGGGCCTGGGTATCGCCGTCGTGTCGGCCAGTGCTAACACCCCCCAAGTACTGAAGATCACCGGCCTGGACCGGTTCATCCAGCAGCGGGTGGACGGTAACACGCTGCGCGAAGAGCACCTCGCCGGCAAGCCCGCCCCCGACTCTTTCCTGCGGGGGGCGCAGCTGCTCGGCGTCGCGCCCGACGCGGCCGCCGTGTTCGAGGACGCGCTGTCGGGCGTGGCCGCGGGCCATGCCGGTCACTTCGGCTACGTGGTGGGCGTCGACCGGGTGGGCCAGGCCGAAGAACTCCGCAAAAACGGCGCCGACGTCGTGGTGACCGATCTCGCCGAACTGCTCGATCAGGATCACGAGGAAAAGCGATGATCACCGAGGAGGCCTTCCCCGTCGAGCCCTGGCAGGTCCGCGAAACCCGGCTCGACCTGAACCTGATCGCGCAATCGGAATCCCTGTTCGCCTTGTCCAACGGGCACATCGGTTTGCGCGGCAACCTTGACGAGGGCGAGCCGCACGGCCTGCCGGGCACCTACCTGAACTCCTTCTATGAGATCCGGCCGCTGCCGTACGCCGAGGCGGGGTATGGGTATCCGGAGGCGGGCCAGACCATCGTCGACGTGACCAACGGCAAGATCTTTCGCCTGTTGGTCGGCGACGAGCCGTTCGACGTCCGGTACGGCGAGTTGCTCTCGCACGAGCGCACTCTCGACCTGCGTGCCGGGACGCTTTGCCGCCGCGCGCACTGGAGCTCGCCCGCCGGCAAGCAGATCAAGGTGGTGTCCACCCGGCTGGTCTCGCTGGCCCAACGCAGCGTTGCGGCCATCGAGTACGTCGTCGAGGCGGTCGACGAATTCGTTCGGGTGACCGTGCAGTCCGAACTCGTCACCAACGAGGACCAGCCGCAGACGTCGGCCGACCCGCGGGTGTCGGCCATTCTGGACAAGCCGCTGGAGGCCGTCGACCACGAAAACACCGACACCGGTGCGCTTTTGATGCACCGGACGCGCAGCAGCGCCCTGATGATGGCGGCCGGCATGGACCACGAGGTCGACGTGCCCGGACGGGTCGAGGTCGCCACCGACGCGCGCCCCGACCTGGCCCGGACCACGATCATCGCCGGGCTGCGCCCTGGACAGAAGCTGCGCATCGTCAAATACCTGGCCTACGGCTGGTCCAGCCTGCGCTCGCGTCCGGCGCTGCGCGACCAGGCGGCCGCCGCCCTGCACAGCGCCCGCTATAGCGGATGGCAGGGACTGCTGGACGCACAACGGTCCTACCTCGACGAGTTCTGGGAGAACGCGGACGTCGAGGTCGAAGGCGACCTCGAATCCCAGCAAGCGGTGCGGTTCGGCCTGTTTCATCTGTTGCAGTCCAGCGCCCGCGCCGAACGCCGCGCGATTCCCAGCAAGGGGCTCACCGGAACCGGCTACGACGGCCACGCCTTCTGGGATACCGAGGGTTACGTGCTGCCGGTGCTCACCTACACCGCACCGCACGCCGTCGCCGACGCGCTGAGGTGGCGCGCGTCGACCATGGACCTGGCCCGGGAGCGGGCGGCCGAACTGGGCCTCAAAGGTGTCAGCTTTCCCTGGCGGACCATCCGCGGCCAGGAGTGTTCGGCGTACTGGCCGGCCGGCACCGCCGCCTTCCACATCAACGCCGACATTGCGATGGCCTTCGAGCGATACCGCGTGGTCACCGGTGACCATTCGCTCGAAAAGGATTGTGGCCTAAACGTTTTGATCGAAACCGCCCGGCTTTGGATGTCGCTGGGGCACCACGACCGGCACGGCGTGTGGCACCTCGACGGAGTTACCGGCCCCGACGAATACACGGCAATCGTCCGCGACAACGTCTTCACCAACTTGATGGCCGCGCACAACCTGAGGGTCGCCGCCGACGCGTGCGTTCGCGATCCCGACGAGGCCGCCAAGCTTTGCGTCAGCACGGAGGAGATGGCCACCTGGCGCGACGCGGCCGACGCGGTCAACATCCCCTACGACGAGGACCTCGGTGTCCACCAGCAGTGCGAAGGCTTTACCACCTTCGCGGAGTGGGACTTCGACGAGAACCAGACCTACCCGCTGCTGCTGCACGAGGCCTATGTGCGGCTCTATCCCGCACAGGTGATCAAGCAGGCTGACCTGGTGCTGGCGATGCAGTGGCAGAGCCACGCGTTCACGCCGGAGGAGAAGGCCCGCAACGTCGACTACTACGAGCGGCGGATGGTGCGCGACTCGTCACTGTCGGCCTGCACCCAGGCGGTGATGTGCGCGGAGGTCGGGCATCTGGAGCTGGCCCACGACTACGCCTACGAGGCCGCCCTCATCGACCTGCGCGACTTGCACAGCAACACCCGCGATGGGCTGCACATGGCGTCGCTGGCCGGTGCGTGGATGGCGCTGGTCAATGGTTTCGGCGGCCTGCGCGACGACGAGGGCATCCTGGCTCTGAATCCGCAACTGCCCGACGGCATTACAAGGCTGCGGTTCCGGCTGCGGTGGCGCGACTTCCGGGTGACGGTGGACGCCAACCACTCCGACGTCACGTATACCCTGCGCGACGGACCCGGCGGGGAGTTGACGATCCGGCACGCCGGCGAGGAGATCGCCCTGAGCACGGAGAAGCCGACGACCATCGAAGTGCGGCGGCGCAAGCCACTGCTGCCGGCCCCGCCGCAGCCGCCGGGGCGCGAACCGCTGCACCGCCGTTCGCTGTCGCGCGACGGGTTGAACTACGGCGCGGCCCAATAGTTCAGTGCGGCCCGAGAATCCGCCCAGCCGTGGCGGTCACCGACTCTCGTAGCTCGGCTTCCGGCAGGTCGTCGATCCCGGTCGCCGAGCGCAGGATCGGCGCGAACAGGCGCCAACCGAATTGCAGCGCAAGGGCATTGGCGACCGCGAGCCGCGCGCTCGTCTCGTCGTCATAATCCGGCAGCACCATGTCGAGCAATGCCGCGATGTTGGGAAAGCGCTGCTGCAGCTGCCCGGCGGGATAACCGTCGAGCACGGTGCGGGCCATGACGCGCATCTGCCGGTCGAGCGCCTCTTCGATCGCATCGGGGCCCGCTTCGGTGCGCAGCAGATCGGTCAATGTGGCGCCCAGGTGATCGAGCACGGCACCGACCAAATTCTCCTTGGTGCCGAAGTGCCGGAACACCAGTCCGTGGTTGACGTTGGATCGAGCCGCGATGTCCCGGATCGACGTGGCGGCGGGACCGCGCTCGGCGAACAGGTCGGTGGCGGCCGTCAGGATCGCCGCGGCCACCTCCGCCCGCCCGGTGGGCGTTTTTCCGCGGCCTGTTGCGGATGCTGTAGTCATGTGACTACACTACCAAATGTAGTCAGTTGACTACACCCGTTACACTGAAAGAATCGACGAAAAAATGACAGGTCAGATCACCGTCACCAGGCTGGGAAGCCGGATCGGCGCCCGGGTCGACGGGGTGCGCCTCGCCGGCGACCTCGACGAGGCCGTGGTCGAGAAGATTCACCAGGCGCTGTTGATCCACAAGGTCGTCTTCTTCCGCCACCAGCACCAGCTCGATGACCAGCAGCAGCTCGCGTTCGCACGGTTGCTGGGCACGCCGATCGGGCATCCGGCCGCCTCCGTGATGTCGGCCGACGACGCGCCGATCATCACCCCGATCAACTCCGAATACGGCAAGGCGAACCGCTGGCACACCGACGTCACGTTCGCGGCCAACTATCCGGCCGCCTCGATCCTGCGGGCGGTCACCCTCCCCCGCTACGGCGGCTCGACGCTGTGGGCCTCGACCGCGGCGGCTTACTCAGAACTGCCCGAGCCGCTCAAAGCCCTGGTCGAGAACCTGTGGGCGGTGCACACCAACCGCTACGACTACGTGAGCACGGAATTCGAGGCCGCACTGACCGACGCGCAGCGCGCGTTCCGGCAGGCGTTCGAGAAGCGGGAATTCCGAACTGAGCATCCCGTCGTGCGGGTGCACCCCGAGACCGGTGAACGCACCCTGCTGGCCGGCGACTTCGTGCGCAACTTCGTCGGCCTGGACAGCCACGAGTCAAACGTGCTGCAAGAACTGCTGCAACGACGAATCACCGTGCCGGAGAACACCATTCGGTGGAACTGGATGCCCGGCGACGTTGCCATGTGGGATAACCGCGCAACCCAGCACCGGGCGATCGACGACTACGACGACCAGCCCCGGCTCATGCACCGGGTCACATTGATGGGCGACGTGCCCGTCAGCGTGCATGGCGAACGCAGCCGGGTGGTAAGCGGCGCACCGCTCGAGGCGATCGAGGTGATCGCGAGCTAACCGGGCCTGCTGGTGACGGAGCTGATCGGCAACCACCGCAGCGTGCCGGGCGCGCCGGCCGGCACCACCGGGTGCCCGGGTGCGATCGGATCCAGCCGCCGGTACGCCTCGCCCTGCGCCGGGCGCAGATCGTTCTCGCCCTTGTTCGGCCACAGCGAGGCGGCCCGCTCGGCCTGCGCGGTGATGGACAGCGACGGGTTGACACCCAGGTTCGCCGAGATCGCCGCGCCGTCCACCACGAACATCGTCGGATAGTTGTAGACCCGGTGATACGGGTCGATGACCCCGTGCTCGGGTCCGTCGCCGATCACCGCACCGCCGAGGAAGTGCGCGGTCAGCGGGATGTTGAACAGCTCGCCCCAGGTGCCGCCGGCCACGCCGTCGATCTTCTCCGCGATACGCCGGGTGACCTCGTTGCCCGCCGGAATCCAGGTCGGGTTCGGCTCGCCATGCCCCTGCTTGCTGGTGTACCAGCGGATGCCCAGCTTGCCGCGTTTGGTGAACGTGGTGATCGAGTTGTCCAGGTGCTGCATCACCAGCGCGATCATCGTGCGCTCGCTCCACTGGCGGGGATTGAGCAGCCGCAGGATGCCACGCGGATCCTCGCGCGCGCTCTTGACCAGTTGCCGCCAGCGGGGCACGTCGGTGCCCTCGGGGCCCGGGCCGTCGGTCATCAGCGTCTGTAGCAGTCCCATAGCGTTGGAGCCCTTGCCGTAGCGGCACGGTTCGACGTGGGTGTCCGACGTCGGGTGGATCGACGACGTGATCGCCACTCCGTGGGTCAGATCCAGGTCCGGGGAGACCTCGAGGCGCCCGGCGCCGACGATGGACTCGGAGTTGGTCCGGGTGAGCACACCGAGCCGCTCGGAGAGGCGCGGCAGCCGGCCCGTGTCCTTCATCTTGAACAGCAGATGCTGCGTGCCCCAGGTGCCCGCTGCCAGGATCAGGTGCGTCGCGGTGTAGGTCCGCCGGTCGCGGCGCAGCCAGCTTCCGGTGCGCACGGCACGCACCTCCCACAGCCCGTCGGGCCGCTGCTCGAAGCTCTTCACGGTCGTCATCGGATGCACGTGCGCGCCCGCCGATTCCGCGAGGCCGAGGTAGTTCTTCAGCAGCGTGTTCTTGGCGCCGTAGCGGCAGCCCGTCATGCAGCAACCGCACTCCAGGCAGCCGGTGCGTTCGGGACCCGCGCCGCCGAAGTACGGGTCCGGCACCGTCTTGCCCGGGGTCTTGGTGCCGTCGGGCCCGAAGAACACTCCCACCGGCGTCGGCACCCAGGTGTCGCCGCATCCCATGTCGTCGGCGACGGCTTTCATGACGCGGTCGGCGTCGGTGACCGTCGGGTTCTGAACCACGCCCAGCATCCGCTGCGCCTGGTCGTAGTGCGGCATCAGTTCGCCACGCCAGTCGGTGATATGCGACCACTGCGGGTCGGCGAAGAACGGGTCCGGTGGCACGTACAACGTGTTGGCGTAGTTGAGCGAGCCGCCGCCCACCCCGGCGCCCGCCAGGATCATCACGTTCTTCAGCGGGTGGATGCGCTGGATGCCGTAGCAGCCCAGCCTCGGCGCCCACAAAAACTTGCGCAGATCCCAGGACGTTTCGGCGAACTCCTCGTCGGAAAAGCGACGGCCGGCCTCCAACACGCCGACGCGATAACCCTTTTCCGTCAGCCGCAACGCGCTGACGCTGCCCCCGAAACCCGAACCGATGATCAGGACGTCGTAATCCGGCCTCATCGGACCAGTATGGCCTTACCGGCCGGTAACAAGCCAGCGACCCCCGAGCGTTCTCAGCCGCCGACCGTCAGGCCCACCTTCTGGAATTCCTTGAGGTCGCAATAGCCGGCCTTGGCCATCGATCGGCGCAGGCCACCGACCAGATTCAGGGAGCCGAACGGGTCGTCGGACGGCCCGTTGAGCACCTGCTGGAGCGACGGGCGTTCGCCGACGGCGATCTGCAGCAACGCCCCGCGCGGCAACGACGGGTGTGCGGCGGCGGTCGGCCAGAACCATCCCTCGCCGAGCGCCTCGGCGGATTCGGCGAGCGGCGTGCCGAGCATCACCGCGTCGGCGCCGCAGGCTATCGCCTTGGCCAGCTCGCCGGAGGTGTGGATGTCACCGTCGGCCAGCACGTGCACGTAGCGCCCGCCGGTCTCGTCGAGGTATTCGCGCCGCGCGGCGGCGGCGTCGGCGATCGCGGTGGCCATCGGCACGCTGATGCCGAGCACCTCGTCGCTGGTGGTCACTCCCCTGGTGGAGCCATAGCCGACGATGACGCCGGCCGCGCCGGTGCGCATGAGGTGCAGCGCTGTGCGGTGGTCGAGCACCCCGCCGGCGACCACCGGCACGTCGAGTTCGGAGATGAACGTCTTCAGGTTCAGTGGTTCACCGTCGCTGGCCACCCGCTCGGCGGAGATGATCGTGCCCTGAATGACGAGCAGGTCGATGCCGGCTTGCAGCAACACCGGGGTGAGGGCCTGCGCGTTCTGCGGGCTGACGCGGACCGCGGTCGTCACCCCGGCCTCCCGGACCCGGGCGACCGCGGAGCCCAGCAGGTCGGGGTTCAGCGGCGCGGCGTGCAGTTCCTGCAGCAGCCGGATCGCCGCCGACGGCTCGGGTTCCTTGCTGGCGGCCTCGACGAGCTGCGCGATCTTGGCCGCGACGTCGGCGTGCCGCCCGATCAGCCCCTCGCCGTTGAGCACGCCGAGTCCGCCGAGGCGACCCAGCTCGATCGCGAACTCCGGTGACACCAGGGCGTCGGTGGGGTGCGCCAGTACCGGGATCTCGAAGCGGTAGGCGTCCAGCTGCCAGGCCGTCGTCACGTCCTGCGACGAGCGGGTGCGCCGCGACGGGACGATGCTGATTTCGCTGAGCTCGTAGGTGCGACGGGCGTTGCGGCCCATCCCGATTTCGACCATGGCCAGTTCGCTGTTCACCGGGCGTAGTAGTTGGGCGCTTCGACCGTCATGGCGACGTCGTGTGGATGGCTCTCGCGTAGGCCCGCCGCCGTGATCCGGACGAACTGGGCCTGTTGCAGCGCCTCGATGGTGGGCGATCCGGTGTAACCCATGGCCGCGCGCAGGCCGCCGGTCAGCTGATGGATCACCGACGACAGCGGGCCGCGGAAGGGCACCCGGCCCTCGATGCCCTCAGGCACCAGCTTGTCCTCGGAGAGCGCGTCGTCGGCGAAGTAGCGGTCCTTGGAGTAGGACTTGGCCCCGCCGCGTCCTTGCATGGCGCCGAGCGACCCCATGCCGCGATAACTCTTGAATTGCTTGCCGTTGATGAAGATCAGCTCGCCGGGGGCCTCGGCGGTACCCGCCAGCAACGAGCCGAGCATGGCCGTCGAGGCGCCCGCCGCCAGTGCCTTGGCGATATCGCCCGAGTACTGCAGCCCGCCGTCGGCGATGACCGGTACGCCCGCCGGACCGCACGCCGCGACGGCTTCGAGGATGGCGGTGATCTGTGGTGCGCCGACGCCGGCCACCACCCGGGTGGTGCAGATCGAACCGGGCCCGACGCCCACCTTCACCGCGTCGGCGCCGGCCTGGACCAGGGCGGCGGCCGCGGACCGGGTCGCGACGTTGCCGCCGATCACTTCGACCTTCTCGCCGACCTCGGCCTTGAGTTTGCCGACCATGTCGAGCACCGTGCGGTTGTGCGCGTGCGCGGTGTCCACGATCAGCACGTCAGCCCCGGCATCGACCAGCATCATCGCGCGGACCCAGGCGTCGCCTCCGACGCCGACGGCGGCGCCGACCAGCAGCCGGCCGTCGCTGTCCTTGGTGGCCAGCGGGTGTTGTTCGGTCTTGACGAAGTCTTTGACGGTGATCAGCCCGGTCAGCCGGCCGTGGCCGTCGACGATGGGCAGCTTCTCGATCTTGTTGCGGCGCAACAGGCCCAGCGCCGCGTCGGCGCTGACGCCCTCCTGGGCGGTGATCAGGGGGGCTTTCGTCATCACCTCGGCGACCTGCCTGTTCGGGTCGACCTCGAAGCGCAGATCGCGGTTGGTGATGATGCCGACCAGCGCGCCGGAGTCGTCGACCACCGGCAATCCGGAGATCCGGAACTTGGCGCACAACGCCTCGACCTGAGCCAGCGTGTTGTCCGGCCGGCAGGTGACCGGGTCGGTGACCATCCCGGCCTCGGACCGCTTGACCATCTCGACCTGGCCGGCCTGTTCGGCCACCGGCAGGTTGCGGTGCAGCACACCCATGCCGCCCGCGCGGGCCATCGCGATGGCCATCCGCGACTCGGTGACCGTGTCCATCGCCGAACTGACCAGCGGCACCTTGAGCCTGATCTTCCTGGTGAGCTGGCTGGACGTGTCCGCGGTGGCGGGAACCACATCGGAAGCGGCGGGAAGCAGCAAGACATCGTCGAAGGTGAGCCCCAGCATGGCTACCTTGTTCGGGTTGTCGCCCCCAGTGGGCACCGGATCATCGGCCAGCCCCGCTACGCGCACGTAGGGGCTGCCGACGAGGTCGGAGCTGTCTTCCAGGTGGGACATGCCACGGGTCATCGGTGGGGCCCTCCATGCGATGCGACGTGAAACTCCCATCCTATCGGCTCGGTTGCCCATGGACGCGCTTGCTTGGGCGTGCCGCGGGCGCCAAACGGCACGCCAGAACCAGCTGGGATGGTGGGTAGCTCCCTGCTGGCGTTATCCGGGCCCGGCTGCGTAGGCTAGAGGGCGTGCGTGACCACCTCCCCCCGGGTTTGCCACCCGACCCATTCGCCGACGACCCTTGCGACCCGTCTGCGGCGCTGGAAGCCGTAGAGCCGGGCCAGCCACTGGACCAGCAAGAGCGGATGGCGGTCGAGGCCGACCTGGCGGATTTGGCCGTCTATGAGGCGCTGTTGGCCCACAAGGGGATTCGCGGGCTCGTGGTGTGCTGCGACGAGTGTCAGCAGGATCACTACCACGACTGGGACATGTTGCGGGCGAACCTGCTACAGCTGCTGATCGACGGCACCGTCCGCCCGCACGAACCCGCCTACGACCCCGAGCCGGACGCCTACGTGACGTGGGATTACTGCCGGGGATACGCCGATGCCTCGCTCAACGAAGCGACGTCGGACGCCGACGGCTTCGGCCGCCGTATCTGACTTACGGAGTGCCCGGTACCACCGCGGACGGCGTCTGGCCGTGATCGTGATGCCGGTGCTTGCTCCACGACTGTGGCGGCGACGAGGTCACTGATCCACTCGCCGACGGGCTGGACGGCGAGAAAGTCGTCGGCGGCGCGGTGGTTGGAGTTGGTGACCACGACGGTGCTGTCGAAGCGACCGGCACCGGCAACGTCGCGTTCGGGTTGCGCGTTTCGATCTTGGTGTTCAGCAGGTCCACCTGGTTGCTCAGGTCCTGTTTGCTGGCCGGGTCGCTGATCGACTGCACCATGCTGCTCACCTCGGCCAACTGGCTTCGCGCCTGGTCCCATTGGCCTCGGTCGATCGATTCCTGCACTTTTGCCAGATCGGCCCTGGCGGACAACATGACTTGCTTCTCGTTGACCCGCGACTGGTCGAAGAACATCGCGTGCAGCCCGTATAGTGCGTCGCCCTGACGTGCCTCGACCACCATCGCGCCGAAGCCGCTCATGACCAGCAGCGCCGCGGCAACCGATCCGATGGTCGCCAGGCCGCGACGGCCGCGGGGACGCTCGGCCAACCCGGCCCGCAGCGCTCCGACGGCCTCCTCGGGCGTGACCAGTGCGCTGGCCGGCGGCCACCTCAGGTTGTCGCGCCAGTCCTCGAGCAGGATGGTCAGCGCGTCGACTTCGGGATCGTCGACATCCACCGGCCGGCGCCCGGCGAGCGCGTCGAAAAGCAGGTCGGTGCGGGCGAATTCGTCCACGGATTCAGGCACAGTCACCTGCCGCGACTATCTCGGATTTCAGCCGTGACAGCGCACGGTGCTGGGCCACTCGGACCGCTCCCGTGGTGCTGCCTACGGCGGCGGCGGTCTCCTCGGCGGACAGGCCGACGACGACCCGCAGAATCAGGATCTCGCGCTGTTTGGCGGGCAGGATCTCGAGTAATTCGCTCATGCGGCTGACCGAATCGGCTTCGATGGCCAGCTGTTCCGGACCCGCGTCGGACGACCAACGCTCGGGAATCGTTTCGGCAGGGTAGGAGAGATCGCGGCCGGCGGCCCGATGAGCGTCCGCCACCTTGTGAGCCGCTATGCCGTACAGGAAGGCCAGAAAGGGTCTCCCCCGATCCCGGTATCGCGGCAACGCCGTGATGGTTGCCAAGCACACCTCCTGCGCCACGTCATCCGCCGACAGGCCACCGCGATCGACTGTGCCGACTCGCGCCCGGCAATATCGCACGACGATCGGACGGATGGTCTCCAGCACCTCCCGTAGTGCGCTGTGGTCTCCCGCCACGGCCTGAGAAACCACAGCGTCGAGACGCTCGCCTTGAATTGTCATCGACGGCGGTATCTCCAACGTTACGAATCGGACACATCGCGGGCATTTGGGCTAACTAACGCAATGACAATAACGGGCGAAAGGCCGTTTCAAGCGGAACGCCACGTTCCACCGGCGCGCCGCACCTGGCCTGCGCAGACATCGCGAATTTCGTTCAGCTGTTGTGCCGAAAACGCGACGCTTCCGATATCGATCAGCAAGCAGGCCAACGCCCAACGCAGCGGGATCAGCCCGAAACGGGCGGTGGCGTCGAGCGCCGCGTCCGCGACCGCGCCGGCGCGTTCGACCGCGCCGGCGCTACACAGGGCGGCGGCCATCACCACCTCGCTCTTGACCCGGTGCCGCGCCGAAGCGACGGCCATCTCCCCCGCGAGCTCGATCCCCGCGGCGGCATGCGCGACGGCGGAATCGCCGTCGCCGCAAGCCATCGCAAGTTCGGCGGCCACCCAACGTCGGCGCACTCCGAGCCGGTCGGGCACGACCCGCTCGGCCGCCAGATCGGAGTGGACGCGGGCCAGCAGCGTCGCCGCGGCGGCGAAGCGGCCGACGCCCAACGCGTCGGCCGCCAGTCCGGTCAGGGCGTCGGCGCGCGACTCGGGGTCGTCGCCGGCCAGCGCCAGGGCACGCCCGTCCCAGCCCCGGGCCAGGGTGTGCCAACCGAGTTGGCGCAGAAAGGATCCCTGCGTGCTGTGGGCCAACGAGAGCAGCCGTCCCGTCCCCGAAGCGCAGCGTCGTAGGGCCGCCAGATCGCGATAGGCACTGCCGTAGCGGCCCTGCCCCCCGGCAGCCACAGCTCGCAGCCACAATTCGGCGGGGGTGGAGGCCGTGGGCAGCGGCCAGCGGCCGGGCCGGTCCCCCAGAGCGGCGTCCGCCAACTGGCGTCCAATCACAGAAGTGTGACGAGTTTCAATCACGGCGATACTAGTAAACACTTTGTGCTGTTTCTGTTACCGATCTGTTAATCAACATAGCCCAGGTACTCATTTCGCCTTTCTGCCCGCTCCCCGCTGAGCTGGGAAATCTCGGTTTTACGGAACGCCCGGTAGCACGCTTGTCGTCTCGCAAATGCGTTGCAGGTGAACGCAGAGTTAATTCTGGTCCGGCGTCCGCATATTTTGCCGGACTAAGTGGCTATTGACGCAAATTCGCCGCCTCCCTAACGTCTACGCATGACGGGTAGTCATCGGTGACCCCACTTCAAATCGGTTGCACAGTCGCTTCGCGAACCTGAACTTCTAGGCGTGCCGTGCAGAGAGGGATACACACCAATGCCACAACCAGAGCAGCTACCCGGGCCCAACGCCGACATCTGGAACTGGCAGCTGCAGGGCTTGTGCCGCGGAGTCGACTCGTCCATGTTCTTCCACCCCGACGGAGAGCGTGGCCGCGCCCGCATGCAACGCGAGCAGCGTGCCAAGGAGATGTGCCGGCGGTGCCCGGTCATCCAGGAATGCCGTTCACATGCGCTCGAAGTCGGTGAGCCCTATGGGGTTTGGGGCGGACTGTCCGAATCCGAGCGCGACCTGCTGTTGAAGGGCGACATCGGCCGCACCCGCGGTATCCGGCGCTCGGCCTGATCGGCCCCACGCCCTAACCGGGCCACCAGGCGATGAACGGTTCCATGCTGCGCTGACCAGTTCGACGCGTGGGCTGGTTGGTCCCTTTGCGTACGCTCACAGCAGCGGGCCGGAGCCGTCGGGGTCGTGAGACTTCACCTCGACCGCCAGGCCGCTGGATTCCAGGGTGGCCGGATCGGATTCGACGTCGTACGCGCGCCGTCCGCTACCAACAGGGCGACGCCACGTCACCCATCGGCGCAGGTCTGACCGCGCAGGGTGGCACGATCCGAACATGACAACACAAGACGCGACGCCGCCGTCCGAGGGCACGGTGATCGTGACCGAGACCGGTTCGGGGACGTACACGCAGCAGATCACGGCCGGGCACCACCGGCTCGCCGCGGACGAGCCACAGCCGATCGGCGCCGACGCCGGGCCGACACCCTACGATCTGCTACTGGCCGCGCTGGGCGCCTGTACGTCGATGACGGTTCGGATGTACGCCAATCGCAAGGGCTGGCCGCTCGAGCAGGTCCGAGTGACGTTGCGGCACTCTCGCATTCACGCGCAAGACTGCGCCGAGTGCGAGACCACCAAGGCCTGGATCGACCACATCGATCGCGACATCGAGTTGGCGGGCGATCTCGATGACGAGCAACGGAAACGGCTGCTGTACATCGCCGACCGCTGCCCGGTTCATCAGACCCTGACTTCGGAGGTCGACATCGCCACATCCTTGAGCTGACGGCGTGACCTCAAACCAGAAGCGAATACCTCGGCACCGTTGGATAAATATTTTTTAAATCCTCTGCGTTCAGCGATATCGCGCCACATCATTATGGCCAGAAGGCACTTCTGCTCTAGGAGGTGGGCAGCGTGAACCGATCAAACGGTCCGACTCCTAATACGCTCGCCACCTACCGTGACGTCCGCGTCAGCGGAGTGGTCATTATGGCAATGCTCTTTGCGGGCGTGATCATCGAAAAGCTGCCCGCAACCTGCTGGCAATTAGCCATCAGCGCCTACTATTACACCACCGCGCACAGCATCGTCATTGCCGCGCTGCTGGCGCTCGGTACGCTATTCATCGTCCATAGGGGCAGCAGCGACACCGAGGACGTCTTGTTGACTCTGGCCGGGGTCGCCGCGTTGATCGCCGCGATGGTGCCGCAGGGCCGACCCGAGAAGCTTTGCGGGCCAAATGATCTGAAGTCAGATTTCGTGCCCGCCATCGAGCCCAATGTCTGGGCAGTCGTCATCGCACTGATTTTGGGCTGGTTCATCATGGGGCTAATACACTTATGCACCGATGGTTTGCCGAAAAGGAGCCCCGTGGGAACGCTGATACGGGTCTTGTTCTACCTGATTATGGTGTCCGGCCTGATTGCCCTGTGGCGCTTTCCGGGCTGGTTCAACGATAATGCGCACGGCGTAGCCGGGTTCGTGCTGCTCTCGGCCTTTATCGCCACCGTGTTTGTCGCCGCATACGTCGTCCCGCGAATAGAAGGCTCGAAGGCGCCGCGTGGGCACGCCGTTTATGTGTCCTTCTACAAGTTCATTGCCGGGCTCATGCTGCTGACGTTGATCGTCGTCGTCATTTTGCATATCGCCTTTCCCAAGTGGGGGCTGTGGACCCTTCTGATCGAAGCGGCGCTGATCTTCGAGTTCGCTGTTTACTGGGTGGCTCAAACCCTCGAGCTGTGGGATACACCTGACCGCAGAGAACGCCTCCCCGCGGATACCCGGCAAAGGATCGCGGATTGGCACACGAAGGGCGGTCTGCGAGGACTGAGAGCCGCGCTGGCTGACTTTCGGAACGAGTCTGGGGACGACAACAGGCTGCTGCCGTACCTGTAATGCCGCGTTGCCGGTGGACGGCGGGCTCTAAGCCCATGAGGAAAAGCGCGCGGGCACAACCCGACGCCGATACTGTTCGGACATGCAAAGTTTGCTGTTCATGCTTGGGCTGGTCCTGTTCCTGCTCGGCCTGCTCACCGGATTGGCCGTCCCGGCACTGAAAAATCCGCGCATGGCGCTGTCGAGCCACCTCGAGGCGGTGCTCAACGGCATGTTCCTCGTGTTGCTGGGCCTGCTTTGGCCGCACATCCATCTCTCCAGCGCTTGGGGCACCACTGCGGCCGCGCTCGTCGTGTATGCCGGCTACGCGAACTGGCTGGCGACCCTGCTTGCCGCGGCATGGGGCGCCGGCCGCCGATTTGCGCCGATCGCGGCCGGTGATCATGGGGCATCAGCAGCAAAGGAGGGCGTCGTCAGTTTCCTGTTGGTGTCTTTGTCGCTGTCGATCGTCGTCGGCGTGGTCATGGTCATCGCGGGACTCTAGCCGGCCCGGGTCTTGCCTTGACGTCAACGCGCACTAGCCGGCGTGCACGTCGGGGGTCCGCACGTGCTCGGGGCGGAAGCCCCGCCCTACGAGAATCGGCGGAATCGCCTGCAGCGGGCCGACACCCACGATCCTCGGCACGTGAATCGGGGATAGATCACCACTCAGATTCGGCGCGATCACCTTGTCTTGCGCCAGCACCTGGAAGGCCTGGATGATCCGGGTGGGCAGTTCCCGCCGGCGCTGCACTTTGGCGAGGTCCGCGTCGGTCAGCCGGCCTTCGCGCAAGGCGTCGCACAGGATGTTGGCCGCGGCCACGGCGTCGGCAACGGCGAGGTTGATGCCGACCCCGCCCACCGGCGACATGGCATGCGCGGCGTCGCCGATGCACAGCAGGCCGGTACGCCACCACGTCTTGAGCCGGTCCACCCGCACGTCGAGCTCGCTGGTGTCGTCCCAAGAAGTTATGTCGTCGAAGTGGTCACGTAGTTGCGGTTGTACGGCAACCAGGCGCTCCTTGAACGCCTCCAGCGACCCGCCGCGGGGGTGCGATCCCTTGGGAACGATGCTCGCGACCTGCCAATAGTCGCCCCGGTAGATCATGGCCATCATCACGCCTTTGCGGATCACCCCGAAAAGTTCCTCGGGGTCCCCTGGTCGCCATTTCAGCCGGAACCACAACACGTCGATCGGAGAATGCGCCACAGCGATCGGTAACCCCGCCGCTGCGCGCACCGTTGACTTGCGCCCATCCGCGCCTATCACCAGCTCGGCGCGCACCTCCAAGTCCGGCGTGCGCGCCCCGGCCACGCGACCGTCGTCGAAGATCAGGTCGGTGACCTCGGCATTACGAATCAGGGTGAATTCCGGCAAGGCAGAAGCCTTTTCAGCGAGGAAGTCGAGGAAATCCCACTGCGGCATCAATGCGATATAGGGCTGGTTGAAGCCGAGCCGTTTGAGCACGCTGAAGTTGCCGAAGGTGCGAAGCGAGCCGTCGGTGTCGAAGGCGACGCGGTCGACCTTGGTGTGCGGCAGGCGCAGGAACTCGTCGACGAACCCCAGTTCATCCATGATCCGCAGGGTGCTCGGATGCACTGTGTCGCCGCGAAAGTCGCGCAGGAAGTCATTGTGCTTCTCCAAGACAACAACCCGGATTCCGGCGCGAGCGAGCAGCAGGGCGTGGACTAGGCCGGCGGGCCCACCACCGGCGACACAGACCTGGGTCTGCATGACTTGTGTCATGGCCTGGCACTCCTTCTGGACAGGTGAGCGATAGGAAAACTATTGCCGTCGCTCAGTCGTCTTCCGCAACGACACCGGTGACCTGAATCTCGACGCGCATCTCCGGATTCGCCAGTGCGGCAACGCCGATGCACGTCCACAACGGTGCGCGACCACCCATGCGTTGGCGGAACTGTTCGACCATGGTTTCCAGGTGCTCGGGCCCGATCCGGCCGTCTGCATCCGGTACGTGGTACGAATGCACGCTCACCACGTGGTGCCACGATGCCCCGGCGCTCGCCAATGTCCGTTCGACGTTGTCGAAGGCCTGAATGATTTCGTCGCCAACTGACTCCGGGTAGCGAAAGTGGTCGTCCCAGCCGCCTTGGCCGGAGGTCTCTACCCGGTCGCCATATCGAACGGCCTGCGAATAGTGGAAGTTCCGCAGCTGGCGGTCGCCATAGCCAGGAGTGACGAAAAATGTCGGTGTACTCATGTGCGTCATCTTCAGGCGGCGAGCCAGGCCAGCGCGGCGACCACGAGCGCTTGGGTGCCGGTGTCCAAGGTGGGCTGGATGACCGGGGCAAAAGTCGGGGAGTGATTGACGGGAATCTCCCGTGCGACCCGTCCGGCGTCTGCCGCCTCGCGGTATTGCTGCTCATCGATTCCGCCGATGCCCCAGTACGTAAACGGGACGCCGAGGGCCGCCGGGATGTCGCTGAAGTCCTCACTCGCCGACTGCGCCGCCATCGTCTTGAACTTTTCGCCGAAGTATCCGGTGAATGCGTCACTTACCCGATCTGTGACGTCGTCATCATTGACGGTGAGCGGAAACCGGTCGTAGAGCTCAAATTCCGGTTCTCTGGGTGAGTTTGACGCCTGGCACTCGGCATTGACGATGCGCCGGATCGCATCGAGTACCGTGACGCGGACGGCTTCGTCGTAGGTGCGTAGGTTCAATTCCAACACAGCATGATCGCCGATCACGTTGCTCTTGCTGCCGGCCTGGATGCTTCCGATCGTCAGCACGACGGTGTCGGCGGGCGCCACTTCTCGGGAGACGATCGTCTGCAGCCGGACCACGATCATCGCCGCCAGTACTACGGGATCAACGGCGGACTGTGGCATCGAACCATGGGCGCCGCGGCCGTAAACCTTGATCCGCATGCTGTCGGCGGCCGCGAGCACCGCGCCGCGGTGTGTGCCGACGAAGCCGGCGGGTGTCGGCATCACGTGCTGAGCGAGAGCTACGTCCACCGATGGAATCGCATCGGCGAGATCGTCGTCGACCATGCTTCGCGCACCGTCGCCGACTTCTTCGGCCGGCTGAAATAGCGCGATCGCGGTCCCCTTCCAGTGGTCCGTTCCCTCGGCGAGCAATGCGGCCGCACCGAGCAGGCAGGTGACGTGCACATCGTGGCCGCAGGCGTGCATGACCGGCACGTCTTTCCCGGCGGCATCATTGGCGCGCACGGTGCTGGCGTAGGGAAGACCGGTGGCCTCCTGGACGGGCAACGCGTCCATGTCGGCGCGCATCAGCACCGTCGGACCGCTGCCGTTTCGCAGCACGCCGACGACGCCGGTGCCACCGATTCGGTCGTGCACTTCGTAACCGCAAGCGCGCAACCTGCCGACGACCAAATCCGCGGTGCGGTGTTCCTGATGGGAGAGTTCGGGGTGCTGATGGAGGTCCCGGTAAAGATCCTCCTGCCAGGCGCGGATCTCGGGTAGGCGGTGCAGGACAGCTGCATTCGGGTTCAACTGGGTGGTCAATTTTCCTCCGACGTTCGGCGTAAAGCCCCGTTACCGGCCGCGGCCGTGGTGCCGCAGTAGCCACTCGTGGTTTCGACATCGACTGTTCAGGGTAGGCCCGGCCCATGAAAACTGGCCTACCCTTCGCGGTCGCGGTGCTCACGGCGACCATCGCACCATTAGCCGCATGCGCAAACCCGCAAGGTGGTCAGGGCACTACCTCATCGTCGGGCGCGCCGTCGGGCACCGAGCGGATGAACACGCAGTTGAAGGGCGCGGACGGCAGTCAGGTCGCCACCGCCACCATCGATTTCGCGAACGGCTATGCGACCGTGACCGTCGAGGCCGGGCCCAACCAGCTTCTGAGCCCCGGTTTCCACGGGCTGATGATCCACTCGGCGGGCAGATGCGAAGCCAATTCGGCTGCTCCGAGTGGAGGATCTACCGGGGACTTCGCCTCCGCTGGCAGCGTCTTCCAGGCACAGGGCCACACCGGTCATCCCGCCAGTGGCGACCTGACCGCGTTGCAAGTGCGCTCCGACGGTTCGGCCAAACTCGTCACCACGACTAACGCGTTCACCGCCGCGGACCTGAGGAACAGCGCGGGCACCGCCCTGATCCTTCACCAAGACGCGGACTACCTCGGCAGTAACGCCACCGGCGACGGGGGCAAGCGGATCGCCTGCGGTGTGATTGCCTCGGCGGCCGCGACGACAACCTCGTCTACCGAGACGACAACCAGCGTCACCACGAGCACCACCACGACCGTGGTGCCCCCGCCATCCACGAGCACGAGCACCGTCACGGTGACGAGCACCCCGAGCACCACATACCCGCAGACCACGACTCCTCCGAGCCTTCCGCCGGGCACGCGCTAATCCTCGAGGCGATGCCGACGACCTTGTGCCACCACTGCGGCCTCGTAGGGTCCACATATGGATATCTCGTGTGCGTTCGCAACTTCGTCGGACACCCCGACCCATGTCGAGTTAGCCGAAGTGCTCGGCTACAACCGTGCATGGCTCTACGACTCACCTGCGCTCTACCCGGACGTGTGGATGATTCTCACCCGGTGTGCCGAGCGCACGTCGCGCATCGGCCTCGGGCCGGGTGTCCTCGTCCCCAGCCTGCGGCATCCGATGGTCAACGCCGCCGCGATCGCCGAGCTGACGAGCCAGGCGCCGGGGCGGGTCGCCGTGGCGATCGGCTCAGGTTTCACCGGTCGAATGGCCTTGGGCCAGCGGCCGATGCTGTGGCGTCACGTCGCCGACTACGTGCGGTGCTTGCGGCGTCTGCTCGCCGGCGAAACCGCCGAGTGGGAAGGGGCGAAGGTCAAGATGTTGCAATTGCGCGGCTTTGGGGCGCACCGACCCATCAGTGTGCCGATACTGATCGGCGCCGACGGCCCGAAGGGGCTGGCTGTTGCGGCCGAGCTGGGCGACGGAGTTTTCTCCGCCGCAGTGCCACAGCCCGATGCCGTGAAAACTTCCGACTGGCGGGCGCTGCTCTGCTTCGGCACGGTGCTCGATGAGAGAGAGGACCTGACGTCGCCGCGCGTCGTCGACGCCGCGGGGCCTGGCGCTGTGGTGATGTATCACGCGATGTACGAGCGCGGTGGCGCCGCCGCGGTCGACACACTGCCCGGAGGGCAAAGCTGGCGCGAGACGATCGAGGCGCACCCGGCGGACGAGCGGCATCTCGCCATCCACGAGGGACACCTGGTGAAGGCCAATCCGAGTGATGAGCCACATGTTGCGGGCCTGGTGCCGCTGGTCAGCTCGATGGCCTTGACAGGCCGGGCTGAGCAAATTGCGGAAAAAATTGCGGAACTCGGCGTGCGAGGCGTCACCGAGATCGTCTACCAGCCCGCGGGATCCGACATCGAGCGGGAACTCAAAGCATTCGCGTCCGCCGCCGGGCTGAACGGCTGACCTAGGGGTCGAGGCCGAAGACCTCGGTGGGTGCCGACTTGCCCTTCAGCGCATGAGCACCGCGGTCGATGAGTCCGGGCGGTCGGGAAACCAACGCATCGACGGTCTGCTGAGTAAGGAGGATCGCGTCACCGCTGGTTTTCGTCAGCTCTTCGACGCGGGCCGCGACGTTGACGGTGTCACCGATCAAGGTGAACTCGAGCTTGCCGCCACCACCGATGGTGCCGGCGATCACCGAACCTGTGTTGATCCCGATGCCGATCCGAAGGGCGCCGCCGAATCGCCGGGCGACGAGGCGATGAATCAACACCGCTGCGCTCAGAGCCGAGTCGGCATGATGCACAACATCATTGGGTGCGCCGAAGACGGCCAAGGCGCCGTCGCCGAGGAACTTGTTGACATGTCCACCCGCATCGACGACGGCGGGCACCACGATCTCGAACACGGCGTTGAGGCGGGCGACCGTCTCCTCGGCGGTATGCGCCTCGGCGAACGGGGTGAAGTCTCGAATGTCGACGAACACCACCGTTACCTCGCGGCGCTCACCGGTAAACACGTCGTCACCCTGATCGAGCAGGCGGGCCGCCAGCGCCGGGTCGACGTAGGTGCCGAACGCCGACTGAAGTCGTTGCCGCTCAGCCAAACCCGCCTGCATCCGGTTGAACGAAGCCGCCAACGCACCCAGGTCATCGTCCTGCACCACCGGCAACCGCTGGCTATAGTCTCCGGCCGCAACCCGTTCCGTTCCTTCGGCGAGATCGCGAATGGGTTTTAACGAAAGCGAGAAGGCGGCACCGACGCCGATCGGCACGACGAAGACGATCACCAATGCGCACCCGATCACCACGGAGAGAACAGGAGCGTCATTCCCTCGAGCGAACACGGCCGCTAAGATCGCGCCCGCGACGGCGGTCGCGAACGCCAAGGCGAGCACCGCCCCGTTCGACCAAGCGGCGAAAGTCGGTCGAGAGCGGGGCAGGGAGTCACCGATCCCGGTGTCGCCGCCGATGGACGCTCGAGGTGGCCGCAACTCCCCCTCGACGACGCTGTGCGCACCAATGAGGTGGATGGCGGCCCCCATGGCGGCGCCCACGATCGCGTACTGGACGAGCCGCGACCAACTCGCCCCGGCGATCGCTCCGACACCGGCGAATAGCGCGGCGGCCCAAGCAGTGCCGCCACTTACGGTTCGGGCAACCGTCGCACGACCGTAGGCATAGGTGGATTCCAAGACCATCGCCGGATCGACCTCGTCGCCCGCGGCCCATCGCTCGACCAGTCGCATCCCGTCGAGACCGGGAAGGACTACCAGGTACGCAAGTAGTAGGCCGGCGACAACGGTGAAAGCCGCTACCTCGATTTGCCGATCGGAATGCTCGTAAGCGAGCACCACAAACGACCAAAGGAGGTAGAGCGGCAGCAACGCGGCGAAGGTGAACGCGAAGCACACCCACGAATACCTTGCACCGTGTCGATCCCAAGCCCACTGCCAGAAGCGGTCCATGCCGCGAGACTAATGTCCACGGTCGCTGAG
>DASYBR010000093.1:0-4072 GCA_036500645.1 Mycobacterium sp.
GGCGTGGCTGGCCCGGATCGCGTACGACGCGATGATCACCCCTTCGACCAGGAAGTGCGGGGTGGCCAGCATCAGCGGAATGTCTTTGCACGTACCGGGTTCCGACTCGTCGGCGTTGACCACCAAATAGTGCGGCTTGGCGGCCGGGCCGCTCTCGCCCTGCGGGATGAACGACCACTTCGTCCCGGTCGAGAACCCGGCGCCGCCGCGGCCGCGCAAACCCGAGTCCTTGACGGCGGTGATCACGTCGTCCGGGTTCATCTTCAAGGCTTTTTGGAGAGCCTGGTAGCCGTCGTTGCGGCGATAGGTGTCAAGGGTCCACGACTTCGGGTCGTCCCAGAAGCGGCTCAGCACTGGAGCCAACGGTGTTTGGGGCCCCATTACTGACCTTCCCCTGCGCTGTCGGCCTCCGGCGCGGTCATGTTGCGTTCCTTGGCGACACGCAGTCCGGCCAGGGTGGCCGCGCCGACACCGCCTTGGCCTTCGTCGGGACGCGGGTCGGGGAATCCGGCCAGGATCCGCTCGGTCTCGCGGAAGGTGCACAGCGGGGCGATGCCGCGCGACGGCGCGGGAGGTTTTCCGGATCGCAGCCCGTCAACGAGTTGTCGCGCCGACTCTGGGGTTTGGTTGTCGTAGAACTCCCAGTTGACCATCACCACCGGTGCGAAGTCGCACGCGGCGTTGCACTCGACGTGTTGCAGGGTGACCGATCCGTCCGACGTCGTCTCGTCATTACCGATGCCGAGATGCTCTTTGAGCGAGTCGAAGATGGCGTCGCCGCCCATGATGGCGCACAGCGTGTTGGTGCACACGCCGACAAAGTATTCGCCGGTGGGGCCGCGCCGGTACATGGTGTAAAAGCTTGCGACAGCAGCGACTTCGGCGCCGGTCAACCCAAGCTGCTCGGCGCAGAACTCCACACCCGCGGGCGTGATGTAGCCATCCTCGGACTGCACCAGGTGCAGCAGCGGCAACAGCGCCGAGCGCGGATTGGGGTAGCGGCCGATGATCTCCTTGGCGTCGACCTCCAAACGCGCCTGCACGTCGGCGGGATACGCCTCCGGTGCGCCCTCGACGACGAACTGGCCGGGCTCCTCGGGCGGCGGGCCGAGGCGGATGAACACGCGCTCGCCGCTGCCTGGCGCGCCGGGAGTCTGCGCTTCGGTCATCGGTCCACCCCACCCATGACGGGATCGATGCTGGCCACCGACGTGATCACGTCGGCGACCATGCCGCCCTCGCACATTGCGGCGACAGCCTGCAGGTTGGTGAACGACGGATCCCGGTAGTGCACCCGGTACGGGCGGGTGCCGCCGTCGCTGACCATGTGCACGCCCAGCTCGCCGCGCGGCGATTCGACGGCCACGTAGACCTGCCCGGCCGGGACCCGGATGCCCTCGGTGACCAGCTTGAAGTGGTGGATCAACGATTCCATCGAGCCGCTCATAATCTTGGCGATGTGCTCCGGCGAGTTACCCAGCCCATCCGGGCCGACCTGCAAATCGGCCGGCCAGGCGATCTTGCGGTCTTCCACCATGGTCGGGCCGGGCCGCAACTTGTCCAGGCACTGTTCGACGATCTTCACGGACTCCCACATCTCCTTGACGCGAATGATGTAGCGGCCGTAGGCATCACAACCGTCGTCCGTGATCACGTCGAACTCGTAGTTCTCGTATCCGCAGTAGGGTTCGCTGCGGCGCAGGTCGTGCGGCAACCCGGTGGCTCGCAGACATGGCCCGGTCACTCCCAGAGCGATGCAGCCGGTCAGGTCCAGGTAGCCGACGTCCTTGGTGCGCGCTAGCCAGATGGCGCTCTCATTGAGCAGGTCGCCCATGTCGCGCAACGAGACCTTCAGCTTCTTCAGGGCTTCGGCGATCTCGGTCTTCGCGTCGGGTGGCAGGTCTTGGGCGACGCCGCCCGGCCGGATGTAGCCGCTGTTCATCCGCAGCCCGGTGATCGACTCGAACAGGTTGAGGATGATCTCGCGACCCTGGAAGCCGACGAACATCGGCGTCATCGCGCCCAACTCCATGCCGCCGGTCGCCAGGGCGACCAGGTGCGAGGAGATCCGGTTGAGCTCCATCATCATCACCCGGATGACGTTGACGCGTTCCGGGATCTCGTCGGCGATGCCGAGCAGCTTCTCCACGCCCAGGCAGAAAGCAGTTTCGTTGAAAAACGGTGCCAGGTAATCCATTCGGGTCACGAACGTCACGCCCTGCGTCCAGTATCGATACTCGAGGTTCTTCTCGATCCCGGTGTGCAGGTAGCCGATGACGCACCGGGCGTCGGTGACCGTCTCGCCTTCGATCTCCAGGATCAGCCGCAGCACGCCGTGGGTCGACGGGTGCTGGGGTCCCATGTTGACGACGATGCGTTCGCCGGGTTCGCCCTTGCGGGCGGCCTCGACGATCTGATCCCAATCCTGGCCGACGACGGCCACCAGGATTTCGCCGCCGCTGCCCTCGCCGTTGGGGGTAGTGGTCTCGCTCATCAGTTGTAGGACCTCCGCTGATCGGGCGGCGGAATCTTCGCGCCCTTGTACTCGATCGGGACGCCGCCGAGTGGGTAGTCCTTGCGTTGGGGGTGTCCCTCCCAGTCGTCCGGCATCTCGATGCGGGTCAACGACGGGTGGCCGTCGAAGATGATGCCGAAGAAGTCATAGGTCTCGCGCTCGTGCCAGTCGTTTGTCGGGTAGATCGCGAACAGTGACGGGATATGCGGATCACTGTCCGGCGCAGCCACTTCCAGCCGCACACGACGTCCGTGGGTGATCGAGCTCAGCGGGTACACCGCATGCAGCTCGGCTCCGGTTTCGTGCGGGTAGTGCACGCCGCTGACACCTAGGCACAACTCGAAGCGCAACTGCGGGTCGTCGCGCAGTTTGCCGGCCACCTGTGGCAGCAGCTCACGCCGCACGTGCACCGTCAGTTCGTCGCAGTAGACCACGACTTTCTCTACGGCGTCTTCGAATTCGACGCCCGCGCCGTTGAGTGCCTCGGCCAGCCGGTCGACAACCTCGTCGAAGTATCCGCCGTAGGGCCGGGGGCTTCCGTCGTCGATCGTGACCTGGCGTACCAGTCGTCCGTATCCCGACGTGTCGCCGGTGCCATGGACGCCGAACATGCCTCGGCGGACGTCGATAACTTCTTTTTCGGATTGTTCGACGGGTACAGGAGCTCCACCCACCTCGCTGGCTGCTCGCTTCGGGTCGTGCTCCGGTGAACTCATCGCAGCAATCCGCGCATCTCGATCGTCGGTCGGGCGGCCAGCGCCGCCTGTTCGGCTTCGGCGATGGCCTGCTCGCGGTTGACGCCCAACGGCATTTCCTGAATCTTGTCGTGCAGCTTGAGGATTGCGTACAACAGCATCTCCGGACGGGGCGGGCAGCCGGGCAAGTAGATGTCTACCGGCACGACGTGGTCCACCCCCTGGACGATCGCGTAGTTGTTGAACATTCCGCCCGACGACGCGCACACGCCCATGGAAAGCACCCATTTGGGCTCGGCCATCTGGTCGTAGATCTGACGCAGCACCGGCGCCATCTTCTGGCTGACCCGGCCGGCCACGATCATCAGATCGGCCTGCCGTGGTGTCGCCGAAAACCTCTCCATGCCAAAGCGGGCGATGTCGAATCGCGGGCCCGCGGTGGCCATCATCTCGATGGCACAGCAAGCCAATCCGAATGTCGCCGGCCACAACGAGCTCTTGCGGAAATATCCCGCCAATTGTTCGACGGTCGTCAGCAAGAGACCGCTCGGCAGTTTCTCCTCGAGACCCACGACTTACCTCAATCCCAAGTCAGGCCGCCGCGGCGCCAGACGTATGCGTAAGCCACGAAGACGGTGAGCACGAACACCACCATCTCGACCAGCGCGAATACCCCTAGCTTGTCGTAGCTGACCGCCCACGGGTACAGAAACACGATTTCAATATCGAAGACGATGAACAGCATCGCGGTCAGGTAGTACTTCACCGGGAACCGCTGCCCGCTGCCCGCGTGCGGCGCGTTGGCCGGCTGGTCGCTGGGTTCGATCCCGCATTCGTAGGCCTCCAGCTTCGCGCGGTTGTA
>DASYBR010000094.1:0-6854 GCA_036500645.1 Mycobacterium sp.
CTCAAGAAACGCCCGTGTGGCGCCCCGTTTTTGTCCCGATCTGGTGACACCATGGAGTCCATGAGGCAAAGGATTTTGGTCGTCGATGACGACGCTTCACTCGCCGAGATGCTCACGATCGTCCTGCGAGGGGAGGGTTTCGACACCGCGGTCATCGGTGACGGCACCCAGGCCCTGACTGCGGTGCGCGAACTGCGCCCCGATTTGGTGCTGTTGGACCTGATGCTGCCCGGCATGAACGGCATCGACGTGTGTCGGGTGCTTCGTGCCGATTCCGGCGTCCCGATCGTCATGCTTACCGCCAAGACCGACACCGTCGACGTGGTGTTGGGTCTTGAGTCGGGCGCCGACGACTACATCATGAAGCCCTTCAAGCCGAAAGAGTTGGTAGCCCGAGTCCGGGCGCGGCTGCGGCGCAACGACGACGAGCCGGCCGAGATGCTGTCCATCGCCGACGTCGAGATCGACGTGCCCGCACACAAGGTGACGCGAAACGGCGAGCAGATCTCCCTGACACCGCTGGAATTCGACCTGCTGGTCGCGTTGGCGCGCAAACCGCGGCAGGTGTTTACTCGTGATGTGCTGCTCGAACAGGTGTGGGGATATCGGCACCCGGCGGATACCCGCCTGGTGAACGTGCACGTCCAGCGTCTGCGGGCCAAGGTCGAAAAAGACCCGGAAAACCCGACCGTGGTGTTGACCGTTCGAGGAGTGGGATACAAGGCCGGACCTCCGTGACCTGCGGTTTTGATGCCGAGCGTCGCGAGGAGGAGCGCCGGACGTGATCTGGGGCTCCCGGCGACGCACTCGAAGCCGCTGGGGGCGCTCGGGTCCCATGACTCGCGGCATGGGTGCCGTGAGCCGAGTCGTCGGCGTTGCCTGGCGCCGGTCGTTGCAGTTGCGGGTCGTGGCGCTGACGCTTGGCCTGTCCCTGGCGGTGATCCTGGCGCTCGGCTTCATCCTGACCAGCCAGGTCACCAATCGGGTGCTCGACGTGAAGCTGAGGGCCGCCGTCGAACAGATCGAGCGCGCGCGTAGCACCGTCGGCGGCATCGTCAACGGCGAAGAAACTCGCTCGCTGGACAGCAGTTTGCAGCTGGCCCGCAACACACTGACTTCGAAGACCGATCCGGCCTCGGGCGCCGGCATGGCCGGCGCCTTCGACGCGGCGCTGATGGTGCCCGGCGACGGCCCGCGCACCGCGACCACGGCCGGACCCGTCGATCAGGTGCCCAATTCGTTGCGGGGCTTCGTCAAGGCCGGGCAGGCGGCGTATCAGTACGCCACCGTGCACACCGACGGCTTCTCCGGGCCGGCGCTGATCATCGGTACGCCGGCGTCGTCGCAGGTGGCCAATCTGGAGCTGTACCTGATCTTCCCGCTGAAGAACGAGCAGGCGACGATCCAGCTGGTGCGCGGGACCATGATCACCGGTGGCACGGTGCTGCTAGTGCTGCTCGCCGGGATCGCGCTGCTGGTGTCCCGTCAGGTGGTGGTTCCGGTGCGATCGGCGTCGCGCATCGCCGAACGGTTCGCCGAAGGGCACCTGTCCGAACGGATGCCGGTGCGCGGCGAGGACGACATGGCCCGCTTGGCCGTCTCGTTCAACGATATGGCGGAAAGCCTGTCGCGCCAGATCACCCAGCTCGAGGAGTTCGGCAACCTGCAGCGCCGCTTCACCTCCGACGTCAGCCACGAACTGCGGACCCCGCTGACCACGGTGCGGATGGCCGCCGACTTGATCTACGACCACAGCGAGGACCTCGAGCCCACCCTGCGGCGGTCTACCGAGCTGATGGTCAACGAGCTCGACCGGTTCGAGACGCTGCTCAACGATCTGCTGGAAATCTCGCGCCACGACGCCGGTGTCGCCGAGCTGTCCGTCGAGGCAGTCGACCTGCGCAGCACCGTCCAGAGCGCGCTGGGCAACGTGGGCCACCTCGCCGAAGAGGCCAAGATCGAACTGCTGGTGGACCTGCCGGGAGAAGAGGTGATCGCCGAGGTCGACACCCGCCGGGTGGAGCGGATCTTGCGCAACCTGATCGCCAACGCCATCGACCACGCCGAGCACAAACCCGTCCAGATCCGGATGGCAGCCGACGAGGACACGGTCGCCGTCACCGTCCGCGACCACGGGGTGGGACTGCGCCCAGGCGAGGAGAAGCTGGTCTTCAGCCGATTTTGGCGGGCCGACCCCTCGCGGGTCCGCCGGTCCGGCGGCACCGGGCTCGGCCTGGCCATTAGCATCGAGGATGCGCGGCTGCACCAGGGCCGACTCGAAGCGTGGGGCGAGCCGGGCGAGGGCTCGTGCTTCCGGTTGACGCTTCCGCTGGTTCGCGGCCACAAGGTGACCACCAGCCCATTGCCCATGAAGCCGATCCCGCAGCCCGCACCCACCGGCCCGCAGCACGCGAAAGACCGTCCGCGCCAACGAGAGCACGCCGAGAGAAGCCTGTGATGCGGCGACTGCTGGGACTGCTGATGCTGGCTGTGTTGCTCGCCGGTTGCGCCGGGGTGCCCAGCACGTCGGCGCCGCAGGCCATCGGCACCGTCGAGCGGCCGGCGCCGTCGAACCTGCCCAAGCCGACCCCGGGCATGGATCCCGATGTGCTGCTGCGCGAATTCCTCAAGGCCACAGCCGATCCCGCGAATCGGCACCTGGCCGCGCGGCAGTTCCTCACGCAGTCGGCGTCCAATGCCTGGGACGACGCCGGTAGCTCGCTGCTGATCGACCACGTGGTGTTCGTCGAAACCCGTGCAGCCGAACGTGTTTCGGCGATGATGCGGGCGGACATCCTGGGCTCCCTATCCGACATGGGGGTATTCGAGACCGCCGAAGGCGTGCTGCCCGACCCGGGACCGATCGAATTGGTCAAGACCTCCGGGGGTTGGCGCATCGACCGCTTGCCCAACGGGGTTTTCCTGGACTGGCAGCAGTTCCAGGCGACCTACAAACGCAACACGCTGTACTTCGCCGATCCCACTGGCAAGACGGTGGTTCCGGATCCGCGCTACGTCGCCGTGTCCGATCACGATCAACTGGCGACCGAGCTGATCTCGAAACTGATCGGTGGCCCGCGGCCGGAGATGGCTCACACGGTCCGCAATCTGCTCGCCCCACCGCTGCGGCTGCGCGGGCCGGTGACCCGGGCCGACGGCGGCAAGAATGGCATCGGGCGCGGGTATGGCGGTGCGCGCGTCGACCTGGAAAAGCTGTCCACCACCGATCCGCACAGTAGGCAATTGCTTGCCGCACAGATCATTTGGACGCTGGCCAGGGCGGACATCAGGGGCCCGTATGTGATCAACGCCGACGGCGCGCCGCTGGACGACCGGTTCCGCGACGGCTGGACCACCTCCGACGTCGCCGCCACCGACCCGGGCGTGGCCGACGGCGCGGGTGCCGGTCTGCACGCGCTCATCAACGGCTCGCTGGTATCGCTGGACGGGCAGCACTTCGCCAACGTGCCCGGCGCCTTCGGGCGGATGGGCGACCAGACCGGCGCCGCGCTCTCGCGCAACGGGCGGCAAGCCGCCTCGGTGGTGACGCTGCATCGCGGCGCCCCCGACATGGCGGCGTCCCTGTGGATCGGTGATGTCGGGGGAGAGGCGGCCCAGTCCGCCGATGGGCACGAGTTGTCCCGCCCCACTTGGTCTTTGGACGACGCGGTCTGGGTGGTGGTGGACGGCAACAACGTGCTGCGTGCCATCCAGGAGCCGGCGTCGGGTCAGCCCGCCCGCATCCCGGTGGATTCGGTCGCGGTGGCCGGCCGGTTCCCCGGGCCGATCACCGACCTGCAGCTGTCCCGCGACAGCACGCGCGCCGCAATGGTGATCGGCGGGCAGGTGATCCTCGCCAGCGTCGAGCAGACCCAAGCCGGGCAGTACGCCCTGACGTACCCGCGCCGGCTTGGTTTCGGGCTGGGCAATTCGGTGGTGTCATTGTCCTGGCGTACCGGCGACGACATCGTGGTGACCCGCACGGACGCCAGCCATCCGGTGTCGTACGTAAACCTCGACGGGGTGAACTCCGACGCTCCGGCCCACGGTTTGCAGCTGCCGTTGTCGACGGTTGCGGCCAACCCGTCGACGGCCTACGTCGCGGCTCCGCAAGGGGTGCTGCAGTATTCGGCGTCGGCCGACGGTCAGCAGGGGTGGGTGGAGGTCTCCGGGTTAGCGGTGCCCGGGGCGGCCCCGGTGCTGCCGGGCTAAATCGAGGCGGGGGCATGTCGGTGCGGGGCGCCACACTGGGCGGCGTGCTCGACCTCATCCTGCCGCTGGAGTGCGGCGGCTGCGGGACGCCCTCGACCCGCTGGTGTGACGCCTGCGCCCGGGAGCTGACGGTCGCCGTCGGCCAGCCTCATGTGGTGAGCCCGCGCATCGACCCGTTGGTGCCGGTGTTCGCGCTCGGCCGCTACGCCGGCGCGCGGCGACAAGCGATCCTCGCGTGCAAGGAGCACGGCCGCGGCGATCTGGTCGGGCCGCTGGCGCGCGCACTGGCCATCGGCGTGCACCGGCTGCTGGAATGGGGAATCGTCGAGACGCCGCTGGCAATCGTGCCCGCGCCCACCCGGCGTTCGGCGGCGCGCCGCCGCGGCGGTGACCCCGTCGCCCGACTGGCTCGCACCGCGGTTGCCGGGCATCCCGACATCACCGTCGCCCCTGTGTTGCGGATGCGGGCGCTGGTTCGTGACTCGGTGGGGCTCGGCACCGCCGCCCGCGAGCGCAACGTCGCGGGCCGCGTGGTGGTGCGCGGCCGGCCGCCACGCACCGAGGTTTTGATCGTCGACGACATCGTCACCACGGGCGCAACGGCCCGCGAATCGGTGCGGATGTTGCACGCCGCCGGGGTTCGTGTCGCCGCGGTTTTGGCCCTCGCGGTCGCGTGATCCGACAAACCCAGGCCAAAAGCCGTGAACTTGCCAAGAGGTTGTGAAGAACTCGCAACAGCTGCGCGAATTAGTGGCATCGCAAGGCGAACACGAGCTAACGTCAAGAACAACCTTTAACGACTCTTGATCTGACTCATTGGTCTGACTCTCTGGTCGTGTTGTTCCCGGGTTGAGACCCACTCGCGGGGAAAGGGGTGAGCATTCGACACCTTGCGCCGGCGGGCAGCCTGCGGCGGTGACCGCTTCAAGACCGCTCTAAACCCCGTCGGCGCGTTTCAAGCAAGCCGGGCACGCAGGGCGCGTGCGACGTGAAAGAGAAACGAGTTGTCACGTATGTCAAGGCTATCCGTGGATTCCGGTCAGATTCTGGACCAACCGCCCGCGAAGTTCACCCAGACCAACGGGCAGGCCGAACCGGCGAGCAACGCCGAAGTCGTGTTCAAGGGCCGCAATGTAGAAATCCCCGATCATTACCGCGTCTACGTCTCGCAAAAACTCGCCCGCCTCGAGCGGTTCGATCGTTCTATTTATCTTTTCGACGTTGAGCTCAAGCACGCACCCAACCGTCGTCAGCGCAAATCCTGTCAGCGCGTCGAGATCACCGCGCGCGGACGCGGCCCGGTCAGCCGCGCCGAAGCCTGCGCCGACAGCTTCTATGCCGCGTTCGAGTCCGCGGTTGACAAGCTGGAGAACCGCCTGCGCCGCGTCAAAGACCGCCGCAAGGTTCACTACGGCGACAAGACCCCCGTATCGCTGGCCGCCGCGACCGCGGTGCCGCCCCCCGAACCACAGCGCGTGCCGGACACGCCGCCCGTCGAGCAAGACGGCGCCGAAGCGGCTCACGAGCCGGGACGGATCGTGCGGACCAAGGAGCACCCGGCTACGCCGATGACGGTCGACGACGCGCTCTACGAGATGGAGCTCGTCGGACACGACTTCTTCTTGTTCCACGACAAGCAGACCGAACGGCCGTGTGTGGTCTACCGCCGACACGCATACGATTACGGGCTGATCAGGCTGTCCTGACTGGTGCTCGTGGGGCGACCCGCCGCGCCCGGCGGTGCCGCGCTTGCGATCGCCGCTGAGTTCCTCGGGCGGCGACCCGCCGCGCCCGGCGGTGCCGCGCTTGCGATCGCCGCTGCGGCGGTGCTCGTGGGGTTGTCACCTACCATGGGAGTCGCCTAAACGAAGAAGACTCCTACCAACAGGGGAACATCCCACAAAGGGGACAACACCGTGCTGTCGAAGTTGCTGCGCCTTGGCGAAGGTCGCATGGTCAAGCGTCTGAAGCGGGTGGCTGACTACGTCAACACCTTGTCAGACGAGATAGAGAAGCTCACCGACGCCGAGCTGCGGGCCAAGACGGACGAGTTCAAGAAGCGGCACGCCGACGGCGAAAGCCTCGATGACCTGCTGCCCGAGGCTTTCGCCGTGGCCCGCGAAGCCGCTTGGCGGGTGCTCGACCAGCGTCCCTTCGACGTACAGCTGATGGGTGGAGCGGCGCTGCACTTCGGCAACGTCGCCGAGATGAAGACCGGTGAGGGCAAGACCCTGACGTCGGTGCTGCCGGCCTACCTCAACGGCATCAGCGGCAAGGGCGTACACATCGTCACCGTCAACGACTACCTGGCCAAACGCGACAGCGAGTGGATGGGCCGGGTGCATCGCTTCCTTGGCCTGGACGTCGGCGTCATCCTCGCCCAGATGACGCCCGACGAGCGTCGCGTGGCCTACAACGCCGACATCACCTACGGCACCAACAACGAGTTCGGCTTCGACTACCTGCGCGACAACATGGCGCATTCGCTCGACGACCTGGTGCAGCGCGGCCACAACTTCGCCATCGTCGACGAGGTCGACTCCATCCTGATCGACGAGGCGCGGACCCCGCTGATCATCTCCGGTCCCGCCGACGGCGCATCCAGCTGGTACACCGAGTTCGCCCGGCTGGCGCCGCTGATG
>DASYBR010000095.1:0-2586 GCA_036500645.1 Mycobacterium sp.
GTGAGCTTGGCCAACCGTTCGGCCACGACGGTAACTGCGCCACTGGCATTTTGGACCTGACCCCGGATCAGCAGCGCCGACGCTGTCTGCGCCAGCTTGCGGTGTCGTGCCCATACCCCCGGTGTACACAGCACGTTGACCATCCCGGTTTCGTCCTCGAGATTGATAAACGTCACTCCCTGAGCGGTGCCCGGTCGCTGCCTATGGGTGACCGCCCCGGCGATCAGCACGCGGTCGCCGTCGGGCACCGACAACAGGGCGTCGGCGGGCAGCACCCCCATCTCATCGAGATCCGACCGCAGGAACTGGGTCGGATAGCTGTCCGGGGAGATGCCGGTGGCCCACACATCGGCGGCGGCCAACTCCAGCTCGCTCATCCCCGGCAACGCCGGGATGTGCGACGACGAGCCCACCCCCGGCAAGCGGTCCGGCCGCCCCCTGGCGGCCGCCCCGGCCGCCCATAGCGCCTCGCGTCGCGTTATCCCGAAGCAGCTCAGCGCTCCCGCGGTGGCCAGTGCTTCGGTCTGCGGCACCGAAAGCTGCACCCGGGATGTCAAATCCAGCAGAGAAGTGAAGGGGCCGTGGGCTTTTCGTTCATCCGCCATCTTTTCCGCAAGGTCATCGCCGATATGGCGGATGCCGCCCAGCCCCAGCCGGACTTCCATTCCGGCGTTCTCCAACGTGGCGTGCGCCAGGCTGGCATTGACATCCGGGCCGTGCACGGTCACCCCGTGCCGCCGCGCATCGGCCACCAGCGACTGTGGCGAGTAGAAGCCCATCGGCTGCGCGCGCAGCAGCGCCGCGCAGAACGCCGCCGGGTGATGCAGCTTGAACCACGACGAGTAGAACACCAGCGATGCGAAGCTCAGTGCGTGGCTTTCCGGAAAGCCGAAGTTGGCGAAAGCTTCCAGCTTTTCGTAGGTGCGGTCGATCACCTCATCGGTGGCGCCGTGCAGCGCGCGCATGCCGTCGTAGAACCGGCCGCGTAGCCGTTGCATACGTTCCGTTGACCGCTTGGACCCCATGGCACGCCGCAGCTGATCGGCCTCGGCGGCCGAAAAGCCGGCACAGTCCACCGCGAGCTGCATCAGCTGTTCCTGAAACAACGGCACTCCCAGCGTTTTCCGTAATGCCGACTCCATCGACGGATGGTCGTAGACGACCGGGTCGACGCCGTTGCGCCGCCGGATGTACGGGTGCACCGAGCCGCCCTGGATAGGCCCGGGGCGGATCAACGCGACCTCGACAACCAGGTCGTAGAACACCCTCGGCCGCAGCCGCGGCAGGGTGGCCATCTGCGCGCGGGACTCCACCTGGAACACCCCGACGGAATCGGCGCGGCACAGCATTTCGTACACTGCCGATTCAGACAGGTCCAACTTGGCCAGGTCGACCTCGATGCCTTTGTGTTCGGCCAGCAGGTCGATGACGTAGTGCAACGCCGAGAGCATACCCAGCCCGAGCAGGTCGAATTTCACCAAACCGATTGCCGCGCAGTCGTCTTTGTCCCACTGCAACACGCTGCGGTTTTCCATGCGCGCCCATTCCACCGGACAGACATCGGCGATCGGACGGTCGCAGATCACCATGCCGCCGGAATGGATGCCCATGTGCCGCGGCAGATTCTGGATCTGGGTGGCCAGGTCGATCACCTGCTCGGGGATGTCCTCGATGTCCGACGGCCGTCCACTCCAGTGGCTGATCTGCTTGCTCCACGCGTCTTGCTGCCCCTGCGAGAAGCCCAGGGCGCGAGCCATGTCGCGTACCGCGATTCGGCTGCGGTAGGTGATCACATTGGCGACCTGAGCGGCATAGTCACGGCCGTACTTGTCATAGACGTACTGGATGACCTTTTCACGCTGATCCGACTCGATGTCGATGTCGATATCGGGTGGCCCGTCGCGGGCCGGCGACAGGAAACGCTCGAACAGCAACTCGTTGGCAATCGGATCGACCGCCGTGACGCCGAGGGCATAACAGACCGCCGAGTTGGCCGCCGATCCCCTGCCCTGGCACAGAATGTTGTTCTCCCGGCAGAATCGGGTGATGTCATAGACCACCAGGAAATAGCCTGGAAAGGTCAGCCGCGCAATGATTTCCAACTCGTGCTCGATCTGGGCATACGCTTGCCGGGCCTGTGCTCGCGGCCCGTAGCGGCGCTGCGCACCCGCCATCGCCAGTTCCCGCAACCAGCTGTCCTCGGTGTGGCCGGGTGGGACGTCGAACGGCGGCAGCTGCGGGGCGATGAGCGCCAGGCCGAAGGCGCACTGCTCGCCGAGTTCGGCCGCGGCGGTCACCGCGTCGGGCCGCTGCGCGAACAGCCGCGCCATCTCTTCGCCCGACCGCAGATGGGAACCCCCCAGCGCGGCCAGCCAGCCGGCCGCCTCGTCCAGCGACTGCCTGGCGCGTATCGCGCCCATGGCCATCGCCAGCCGACGACGCGATGGCGCGGCGAAATGCGCGCCGGTGGTGGCGACACTCCGGAGGCCGAAACGGGTTGCCAGTTCGGCTAATTGGGCGTTGATTTCGTCGTCGAGCGGATGGCCGTGATGGGTCAGCTCGACGCTGACTCGGTCTGCGCCGAAC
>DASYBR010000096.1:0-28591 GCA_036500645.1 Mycobacterium sp.
GCCGCACAGGTTGACGACGGCGTCGGCTTCGCGCAGCGCGTCGGGGTCGAACTCGCCGCTCTCGGGATTCCAATGCAGTTCGTCGGGATTCGCCGGCGAACGGCGCACGATGCGCAGGACCCGGTGATCGGCGGCACGCAATGCCGCAGCCAGTGCCGAGCCGATCAGGCCGGACGAACCCGCTATCGCGATGACGGCCTTTTGACCGGCTTGAGCCACGTGTCGCCGCCCCCCTTAGAGCCCTAGATCGGCCTCGAACGCTCCCTCTTCGAGCCGGTGCTTGATCGTGGTCAGGAAACGCCCGGCATCTGCGCCGTCGATCAGCCGATGGTCATAGGTCAGCGGCAGGTAGCAGATCGAGCGAACCCCGATCGATTCGTTGCCACCTTCATCGACCAACACCCGCGGCCGCTTCACGATGGCCCCGGTGCCCAGCATGGCTGCCTGCGGCGGAACCAGGATCGGGGTGTCGAACAACGCGCCCTGGCTGCCGATGTTGGTGATGGTGAAGGTGCCACCGGACAACTCGTCGGGTTTCAGATTGCCGGACCGGGCGCGTTCGGCGATGTCGGCGATCGCCCGGGCCAGCCCCGCCAGAGACAGGTCGCCGGCGTTGTGGATGACGGGGGAGAGCAGGCCCTGATCGGTGTCCACGGCGAAGCCGAGGTGCTCGGCGTCGTAGTAGGTGATCTCCTTGGTGTCCTCGTTGTAGCTCGCGTTGACGTTGGGGTGCGTCTTCAGGGCGTCGATCACCGCCTTGGCGATGAACGGGAGGAAAGTCAGGTTCACCCCTTCGCGCTCCACGAAAGACGCCTTGGCCCGGGCCCGCAGTCCCACGATCCTGGTCATGTCGACTTCGTGCGTCTGGGTGAGTTGCGCGGTGGCCTGCAGGGATTCGCGGGTCTTCTTGGCGGTGATCTGGCGGATCCGGCTGGCCTTCTGAGTGGTGCCACGCAGGTGTGCCAGCGCCGGTGCCGGGGTCGGTGCGGCCGCTGCAGCCGCTTTGCCGGGTTCGGTCGGAGGCGCCGCCGCCTGCGCGGGTGCCTTCGCGGCCTCCTTCTGCCGCTGCTTCTCCTCGGACGCGGCCAGCACGTCCTGTTTGCGGATGCGACCGCCCACCCCGGTGCCCGTGATCTCGGACAGGTCGATGTTGTTCTCGGTGGCCAGTTTTCGCACCAACGGCGTCACGTACGGCGCGCCGTCGGATCCCGCGGCCTGCGCCGGCGGTTGGGACTGCACGGGCGGCTGGGCCTGTGCCGGTTGGGCTTTCGGCGCGGGTTGCGGCTCCGGCTGAGCCTGAGCTTTGGGCTGGGGTTCGGGCTTCGGCTCGGCCCTTGGCTGGGGGGCCGGTTCGGGTTCTGGGGCGGGCGGGGGCGTCGGCGCGGAGGCCGCGCCGACGTCGGCCCCGCTGCCGATGCGGGCCAACTCGCCGCCCACGGGCACGGTGGCGTCCTCGTCGGCGGTGATGCTGACCAGGACACCGGCCACCGGTGACGGGATCTCGGTGTCCACCTTGTCCGTCGAGACCTCGACCAGCGCCTCGTCGACCGAAACCGAGTCGCCGACCTTCTTGAGCCAGCGAGTCACCGTGCCCTCGGTCACGGATTCGCCGAGTTCGGGCATCAGCACGGGGGTCGCGGACCCGCCGCCGGAACTCTGCCGAGCCGGCTCAGGCTCCGGCTGGGCCTCCGGTTGGGCCGGGGCCGCGGGTTCGGGCTCAGGCTGGGGTTCCGGCGCGGATTCGGCCTCTGGCTCGGGTTGGCTCGGTGGCTGCGCGGCCGGCTGTGACCCGCCACCCTCACCACTGCTGTCGGCCGAGTCGCCGATCAGCGCCAGGTCGCCGCCCACCTCAACGGTGTCGTCCTCCTGGGCGATGATCTTGGTCAGCACACCCGCGGCGGGCGAGGGGATTTCGGTGTCCACCTTATCGGTCGACACCTCGACGAGGGGTTCGTCGAGTTCGACCGTGTCGCCTTCCTGCTTGAGCCAGCGGGTGACCGTCCCCTCGGTGACGCTTTCACCGAGTGCCGGCATCTGGACGGAGAAGGCCATCTGTTTTGACTCCTCGATCGCTCGTGGGTCGGGGCGGGTCGAACATCTCGCTTGCGGAAGGCGAAGTAGCAATCCAAAACTATCCTGTCACTGCGCCGCGGTCGGCACACATCCAGGGCGGACCGCGCGCGGCTGCCAGGTGGGCGCGAACCCACTTGCTACCGTGTGGCCACTGCAGTCAGATCGGGGAGGTCGGATGCCGACGTCAGAACAGCAATTCGTCGACAGCGCCGACGGCGTGCGCATCGCGGTCTACGAGGAAGGCAACCCCGACGGGCCGACCGTCGTGCTGGTGCACGGCTTTCCCGACTCCCACGTGCTGTGGGACGGCGTGGTCCCGCTGCTGAGCGAGCGGTTTCGAATCATCCGTTACGACAACCGCGGTGTCGGCCTGACGTCGGCGCCCAAGCCGGTGTCGGCGTACGCCATGGCCCGGTTCGCCGATGACTTCGCCGCCGTCACCGCCGAGCTCAGCCCGGGTGCTCCGGTGCACGTGCTGGCCCACGACTGGGGCTCGGTAGGTATGTGGGAGTACCTGAAACGCCCCGGGGCCAGTGACCGGGTCGCCTCGTTCACCTCGGTGTCCGGCCCGAGCCAGGACCAACTGGTCGACTACATCTTCAGCGGTCTACGCCAACCATGGCGTCCGCGCAGGTTTGCCCGGTCAGTCAGTCAGGCCCTGCGGTTCACGTACATGGCGCTGTTCTCGATCCCCGTCCTGGCGCCGCTGCTGCTTCGGCTGATGCTGTCGGTCCCTGCGCTGCGGCGCAACGCGGTCGACAACATCTCCGACGAGTTGATCCATCACTCGCCGAACCTGGCCTCCGACGCCGCCCGTTCGGTAAAGACCTACCCCGCCAACTACTTTCGCGCGTTCTCCCGGCGCCGCGAGGCTCCTTGCATCATCGACGTGCCGGTGCAACTCATCGTCAACACCCGGGACAAGTACGTGCGGCCGTACGGATACGACGAAACCGGACGTTGGGTACCGCGCCTGTGGCGTCGCGACATCAGGGCCGGTCACTTCTCGCCGATGTCGCACCCGCAGGTGATGGCGGCCGCCGTGCACGAATTCGCCGACCTGATTGACGGCCGGGAACCCAGCCGCGCGCTCCTGCGCGCGCAGGTGGGGCGCCCCCGCGGGTCGTTCGGTGACACCCTGGTGTCGGTCACCGGCGCCGGCAGCGGAATCGGCCGCGAGACCGCGTTCGCGTTCGCGCGGGAGGGCGCCGAACTGGTCATCAGCGATATCGACGAAGCGGCCGTCAAAGCCACGGCCGCCGAGATCGTCACCCGTGGCGGCGTCGCCCACGCCTACGCGCTCGACGTGTCCGACGCCGACGCGGTCGAGGCGTACGCCGAACGGGTCAGCACCGAACACGGCGTTCCCGACATCGTCGTCAACAACGCCGGCATCGGGCAGGCCGGCCGCTTCCTGGACACCCCGGCCGAGCAGTTCGACCGCGTGCTCGACGTCAATCTGGGCGGCGTGGTCAACGGCTGCCGGTCGTTCGGGCGACGGCTGGTCGAGCGTGGCACGGGCGGCTACATCGTGAACGTGTCGTCGATGGCCGCCTACGCCCCGCTGCAGTCGCTGAACGCCTACTGCACGTCGAAGGCGGCGACCTACATGTTCTCCGACTGCCTGCGTGCAGAACTCGACGCGGCCGACGTCGGGCTGACCACGATCTGCCCGGGCGTCATCGACACCAACATCATCAACACCACCCGCTTCGACGCGCCGGTGGGAAAGTCCGAGGGCGTCGACGGCCGGCGCGGCCAGCTGGGCAAGATGTTTGCGCTAAGGCATTACGGCCCGGATAAGGTCGCCAACGCGATCCTGTCATCGGTCAAGAAGAAGAAACCGATTCGGCCGGTCGCGCCGGAAGCTTATGCCCTGTATGGCCTTTCCCGCCTCGCGCCGCAGGGATTGCGCAATGCGGCGCGGATGCGGGTGATCTGACGCAGGTCAAGTGGTCGAGATCGCCCCTCGACGGCCCGTCAGCAAAACCCCGCCGATTGCGATGATCCCGAGAACGGTCAGCGGTATGGTCCACGCACGTCGACTGCCCACCGATGACTGACATTGCCCGACATAGTCGGTGTGCGGAACGACCTGGTTGAGAATCGGAACGTTCGCCACACTGTTGTCGTTCGCGGTTCTGGCCGCGGAAAGGTCAGTCGCGACGGCGTTTCCGCATCCGATGGAATGGCCATTGCCATCCGTAATCGACACCGGCACGAGCATGCCGATCAACCCGGCCAACAATAGCGCGGCGCCCACACCAAGGATCAACCGTCGCACCGTCATGATTCCGCCTTTCGTCGTTAAGGACTTCGACCGCTAGCAGACTAACCACGTACACCCGTGGCGAAACGCAAAGTTGACCGGGTATCGCCCGTGATTGTGGGTATCCGCCGCATCAGTTGAGACGCATCAGTTGAGACGCATCAGTTGAGAACTGAAAGGACACCAGGTGATCACTGCGACGCGGGAGGTAGCCGCGCCCTGCGAGCGCGTATGGGAGGTGCTCGCCCAGGGCTGGACCTACACGCAATGGGTGGTGGGCAACAGCCGCATGCGCGCGGTCGACTCGAATTGGCCGGAGCCTGGCGCCTCGATCAGACACTCGATCGGAATCTGGCCGTTGGTGATCAACGACGCGACGATAGTGGAGGAATGCGACCCGCCGCACAAGCTCGTGCTCCGCGCCCGCCTGGGGCCCCTGGGCGCCGCGCGGATAACGCTGTTGCTGCAGGAGGCCGCGCAGGGATGCAGCGTGGAGATGATCGAAGTGCCCGTTGAGGGCCCGATGGGGATCATCCCCGATTCCGTTGCGCTGGCCGCGGCCTACCCGCGCAATCGCGAGTGCCTGTGGCGGCTGGCGGCTCTCGCGGAGCATCGGAAGCCGAGCCAGGTGACTTGATCGTGCGGGACACCGCCGATGCCGTCGTCATCGGAGCGGGCCACCACGGGCTGGTCGCCGCCGCCATGCTGGCCGATGCCGGGTGGGACGTGCTGGTGCTCGAAGCCCAACCGGAACCGGGTGGCGCGGTTCGGAGCGCGGAGTTGACGCCGGGCTACATCACCGACTTGTTCAGCTCCTTCTACCCGATGACGGTTGCATCACCCGCCATGGCGGCGCTGCACTTGGAGGACCACGGCCTGCGGTGGTCACGCGCGCCGGCTGTGGTGGCCCATCCCCGCAGCGCGACCGACGACGACCCGCCGATCATTTACAACGACCCGTCCCGCACCGCAGCGGAATTGGCGCGCCGAGAGCCCGCCGACGGCGAAAACTGGTGGCGCGTGGTGGATTTGTGGCAGAAAGTCAAGTCGCCGTTGCTCGATGCGATGTTGTCGCCGTTCCCTCCGGTGCGTCCGCTGCTGCGGCTCTTGCACAAGCTTGGTACGTCGGAGGCCGTCCGGCTCGCGCGCCTGCTCGTCGAGCCCGCCAACACCATGGCCAGGCACCTGTTCGACGGCGAGGCGCCGCGAGTCTTGTTGCTTGGCAATGCCATGCACGCCGACGTTCCGCCCGACGCGCCGATCAGCGGCGCCATGGGTTTTCTGATGACGATGCTCGCCCAGGACGGTGGCTGGCCGGTGCCCGTCGGCGGCTCCGGCCAACTCACCGCCGCTCTGGTGAACCGCGCGCGCTCGGCCGGCGCACACATCGAGTGCAACCAGACGGTCTCGCGCATCCACGTCCGTGGCGGGCGGGCGGTCGGGGCGACGACGGCCGAGGGACGCACCGTGCGGGCGCGCCGCGCGATCGTCGCCGACGTGACGGCACCGCGGTTGTTCTGCGACATGCTGCCCCCGGATGTACTGCCGCCCAGGCTGCTTCGCGATCTCGAACATTATGAGTGGGATCCGCCGGTGGTGAAGGTCAACTATGCGCTGAACGGGCCCATCCCGTGGCGGGCGAAGACCTTGCAGGGTGTGGGCACGGTTCATTTGGGAGCCGACGGCGACGGGCTGGTGCGCTGGATGGCCGACCTGAACACTCGAGTCGTGCCCGAGCATCCGTTCATGTTGCTGGGCCAGACCACCACCGCCGACCCCAGCAGGTCGCCGGCGGGCACCGAAAGTGTCTGGGCATACACGCATTTGCCGCGCAACGTGGCCGACGACGCGTCGGCCGAGCGCCTCGCCGCATCCGTCGACCGCGTCATCGAGGAGCACGCGCCGGGTTTCGGCGCCGCGGTGATCGACCGGTTCGTACAACGCCCGTCGGACTTGGAGGCTAGCGACGCCAACCTGCACCTGGGTGCGCTCAACGGCGGTACAGCGCAATTGCCGCAAATGCTGGTCTTTCGCCCGGCGCCCGGGATGGGGCGAGCCGAAACCCCGGTGCGCGGGTTGTATCTCGGCAGCGCGTCGGCAACCCCGGGAGGCTCCGTACACGGCGCCTGCGGTCGTAATGCCGCCCTTGCCGCGCTGGCTGCCCACGGTGTGACGGGGTGGCCTCGCCGCACGATGACCCGAGCGGTGACTTCGCTGCTGACGAAGTAGCCCGCGCCTACCCGTTCTCGGCGATGTCCTCGAGCACGGCGAACATGGTCCGGGTCGGCACGCCGGTGGCGCCCTTCGGCGTGTAGCCCCACGGGCTGCCGGTGTTGTACGCCGGGCCTGCCACGTCGAGATGGGCCCAGCTCACCCCGTCAGCGACGAACTCGCGCAGGAACACCCCGGCCACCAGCATGCCGGCGAAGCGCTGCCCGCTGATGTTGGACAGGTCGGCCACCTGGGACTTCAGGTCGTCCTTGAGGTCGTCGGGCAGCGGCATCGGCCAGCCGTTCTCGCCGGCCCGCTGGGAGATCGCGGCTACCCGGTCGCGGAACTCCTCGCTGCCCATCACGCCGGGGATGCGGGCGCCCAGCGCCACCGTCTGCGCGCCGGTCAGCGTGGACGTCTCGATCAGATAGTCCGGGTTGTCCTCGCAGGCCCGCACGATCGCGTCGGCCAGGATGAGCCGGCCCTCGGCGTCGGTGTTCTGGACCTCGACCGTGATGCCGCCGTACTGCGTCAGCACGTCGCCCGGGCGCTGCGCGGTGGCCGACGGCATGTTCTCGGCCATCGGTACGGTGGCGATGACGTCGATCGGCAGCTCGAGCTGCGCGGCCAGCGTGACGGTCGCGATCACCGCGGCGGCCCCGCCCATATCCGAGGTCATGTAGTGCATCGACGCCGCCGGCTTGATCGAGATGCCGCCGGTGTCGAAGGTGACGCCCTTGCCGACCAGCGCGACTCGCTTGGCGGCCTTGCCCTTCTTGCTTTTGGCCAGCTTTGACCCGCGATGGATCAACCGCACCAGCCGCGGCGGCCGCGACGAGCCCTGCCCTACGCCGACAATCCCGCCGTAGCCACCCTTCTGCAACGCCTTGTCGTCAAGCACCTCCACTTCGAGGCCGACCGATTCGCCCAAAGCCATTGCGCGCTTGGCGAATTCGGCGGGGAATAGGTGGCTGGGCGGAGTGTTGACGAAGTCACGGGCCGTGGCGACCGCGGTCGCGACGGCGGCGCCGTGCGCGCTCTGCTTCTTGGCCTCTTTCGACGTGGCGAGGACGGTGATCTTGCGCAGCCCTTTGTCTTTCGGCGCGGTCTTGTCACTGCGGAAATCGGTGAACCGGTAGCTGCCCAGGATCAGGCCCTCGACGGCGGCCGAGCAGACGCCCTCACCCGGCAACTCGCCCAGCGTGGTGAACACCGCCTCGGCGGGCCCGAGCGATCGCGCGGCCACGCCGGAGGCGCGGCGAATCGTGTCGGCCGGCCACTCGTCGCGGGGCTTGCCCAGGCCCACCGTGAGCACGCTGGACACCGGCAGCGATGGCACCACCAGCCGGTGCACCTGCTCAGCGCCCCCGGTGGCGTCCAGCGCCCGCAGACCGGATTCGATTTCGGTGACGGCTTCGGCAGGCAGGACAGAGTCGGGTGACGCGACCTTGGCGCCCGGCTTGTCGTCGTCGCCGGTCGAGACGACCGGGACGATCAGCACGGTGGACGCGGCGGCGCGACGCGGTAGCGAGGAAGCGACACTAACGGACGGAGGGGCGTAACCGGGTTCTGTGCTCATCTGCATCACCCTAACGGCCCGTTCGTCATGGCTGATTAGGGTGAAGTGTCGTGAGCAAAGCAGCCGACCTCCTCCACGGACCATTAGAAGACTCCCACCGCCAACTGGGGGCCAGTTTCGCCGAGTTCGGCGGCTGGTTGATGCCGGTCTCGTACGCCGGCACGGTCACCGAGCACAACGCGACCCGCAACGTGGTGGGCCTGTTCGACGTCAGCCACCTCGGCAAGGCCCTGGTCCGCGGGCCGGGCGCCGCGCAGTTCATCAACTCCGCGCTCAGCAACGACCTGAACCGCATCGGGCCGGGCAAGGCGCAATACACGTTGTGCTGCACCGAATCCGGCGGGGTCATCGACGATCTGATCGCCTACTACGTCAGCGACGACGAGATTTTCCTGGTGCCCAACGCCGCGAACACCACCGCGGTGGTCGAGGCGCTGGCCGAAGCCGCCCCCGCAGGCGTGACGATCACCAACCAGCATCGTTCCTACGCGGTGCTGGCCGTGCAGGGACCGCGATCCGCGGACGTGCTCGGCGAACTGGGCCTGCCCACCGACATGGATTACATGGGCTACGCCGACGCCACATACGCCGGGGTGTCGGTACGCGTCTGCCGGACCGGATACACCGGCGAGCACGGTTACGAGCTGCTGCCACCGTGGAAGTCCGCGGGCGTGGTGTTCGACGCGCTGGCCGCCGCGGTCAAGGCCGCCGGCGGTGAGCCCGCCGGACTGGGCGCCCGCGACACGCTGCGCACCGAGATGGGCTATCCGCTGCACGGGCACGAGCTGGCGCTCGACATTTCGCCCCTGCAGGCCCGATGCGGCTGGGCGATCGGCTGGAAGAAGGACGCGTTCTTCGGCCGAGACGCACTGCTGGCGGAGAAGGAAGCGGGACCGCGGCGGCTGCTGCGGGGCCTGCGAATGGTCGGCCGCGGCGTGCTGCGTCCCGGGCTGACGGTGCTCGCCGGGGACAAGCCCGCCGGGGTGACCACGTCGGGCACGTTCTCCCCGACGCTGCAGGTCGGCATCGGGCTGGCGCTCATCGACACCGACGCCGGAGTCGAGGACGGCCAGCAAATCACCGTCGACGTCCGTGGCCGTTCGGTCGAGTGCGAAATCGTGCGGCCGCCCTTCGTCGAGGCGAAAACCCGTTAGCCGCCGCCGCTTCGGGGGGCAAAAGCTGATTCGCGGTCAGAGATACAATCGGCGCCATGACCAGCGGCTCCCTTGAGTTCAAGGTTTCACGATCGGTGAACCCCCTACCCGATGCCGAACGTGAATCCATCCTGGCCGAGCCGGGTTTCGGCAAATACTTCACCGATCACATGGTGTCGATCGACTACGACGAAGCACACGGTTGGCACAATGCGCGCGTCATTCCGTACGCACCGATCGAGCTGGACCCGTCGGCGCTCGTGCTGCACTACGCGCAGGAAATCTTCGAGGGGCTCAAGGCTTACCGCTGGGCGGACGACTCGATCGTTTCGTTCCGGGCCGAGGCAAACGCCGCCCGGCTTCAGTCCTCGGCGCGGCGGCTGGCGATTCCGGAACTGCCCGAGGAACTGTTCATGGGTTCGTTGTGCCAGTTGGTTGCGGTGGACAAGGCCTGGGTGCCGGCCGCCGGCGGCGAGGCGGCGCTGTACCTGCGCCCGTTCGTCATCGCCACCGAGCCCGGGCTGGGGGTGCGGCCGTCCAAGCAATACCGCTACATGCTGATCGCCTCGCCGGCCGGTGCGTATTTCAAGGGCGGCATCAGCCCCGTCACCGTCTGGGTGTCAACGGAGTACGTGCGGGCCAGCCCGGGCGGCACCGGCGCGGCCAAGTTCGGCGGCAACTACGCCGCCTCGCTGCTGGCCCAGGCCGAATCCGCCGAGCACGATTGCGACCAGGTGGTGTGGCTGGACGCCGTCGAGCGACGCTTCGTGGAAGAGATGGGCGGAATGAATCTCTTCTTCGTCTTCGGCAGCGGCGGGTCGGCGCGGCTGGTCACCCCGGAGCTGTCCGGCTCGCTGTTGCCGGGTATTACGCGAGACTCCTTGCTGCAGTTGGCTATTGATGCCGGATTCTCCGTCGAGGAGCGCAAGATCGATATCGACGAGTGGCAGAAAAAGGCCGCCGCCGGCGAGATCACCGAGGTATTCGCGTGCGGCACCGCCGCCGTCATCACCCCCGTGTCGAACGTGAAGTACGGCGACACCGAGTTCACCATCGCCGACGGAGAACCCGGTGAGGTGACGATGGCGCTGCGCGACACGCTGACCGGGATTCAGCGGGGCACTTTCGCCGACACCCACGGCTGGATGGCCCGGCTGGGCTAAAAGCGCACCAACGCGGCGAGCGCCACGGCGCTCACCGTCGTGGTCAGCTCAATCGCGGCGCCCAGCACGTCGCCGGTGATGCCGCCGAAGCGTCGCACGCAGTGGCCCACCAGGACGGCGCCGCAGCACATGCCCAGCAATACCGCGACCGGGCCCTGCCACGGCCGCGGGCCCGCCACCAACGACGCGGCAAGCAGCACCGCGACCCAGGCCGCCACGACCGCCGCCGGTTGGGTGCCGGCAACGCCGGCACCCAACGCGCTGCCCTCGGCCGCCGGTACCGACCGGCGGGTGGCCAGCACTGCGGCGACCCGGCCGGCAAACACCGCCACCGCGATGCCGGGCAGAGCGGTGGGTCCGAGTGCCGAGAATGCCAGGCCCTGCAGCACGATCACCAAGACGACGGCCGCCGCGCCGAACGGTCCGGTAGAACCGTCCCGCATGACCGCCAGCGCACGCTGCGATGGCCCGTAGCAGCCCAGCCCGTCGGCCGTGTCGGCCACGCCGTCGACGTGCAGGCCGCGCGTCGCAAGCAGCAGCACCGCGACCGCGAGCATCCCCGACAGGGGACTGGACACCGGCCCGGGCGGCCCGAAAGCCTGAGCCCCGCCCCATGTCACGCCCGCCGCCAACACACCCAAAACGATGCCCACCACCGGAAGCGCAGTCATGGCGCCGCGGCCCATCGGGGCGTTGCCCGCGCGCGGCCCGGGCAGAACTGTTCCGAACGCGAAAGCCGTTGCCAGCGAACGTATCACGACGGCGCAGAAGCCTGGCCGTGAGCGTCGGGCCGGTTGGACACCCTGGCCTGGCTGAACGTGGCCATCGACGACAGCGTGGCCACCGCGGCGCGTAGCACCGGCAACGCGAGCGCCGCGCCGGTTCCTTCGCCCAGCCGCATTCGCAGGTCCAGAATCGGCTCCAAGTCGAGCGCCGCCAAGGCCAGCGAATGGCCGGGCTCGGTGGACCGGTGACCTGCCTGCCACCAATGCCGGGCGCCGGGCGCCAGGCGTTCGGCGACCAGCGCCGCTGCCGTCACCGCCATCCCGTCCAGCAGCAGCGGGGTGCGCCGCACCGCGGCCTGTGCGCAGAAACCCGCCAGCGCGGCCAGGTCCGCGCCGCCGGCGCAACGCAGCAGCCCGACCGGATCGGGCAGCACCGACCGCGTGCGAAACAGGGCGTCGCGCACCGCGGCCGTCTTGCGTGCCCAGCCGGCGTCGTCGATCCCGGTGCCGAAGCCGACGACCGCGACCGGTTCGGCGTTGGTCAAGGCCGCGACCAATACCGCTGCCGCAGTGGTATTTCCGATTCCCATGTCGCCGGCGATGAGCAGGTCGGTGCCTGCGTCAACCTCCTCGTCGGCGATCGCCCGGCCGGCGGTGATCGCACGGGCGGTCTCGTCGTCGCTCAACGCGTCCTCGATCGTGATATCGCCACTGCTGCGTCGGATTTTGTGGGCGCCTATCGGCTCCGACAGCGGCTCCGCGTCGACCGCGATGTCCACGACCCGCACCGTCGCGCCGGCGATGTCGGCCAGCACATTGATCGCGGCACCGCCCGCGTCGAAGTTGGCGACCATCTGCGCGGTCACCTCCGGCGGGTAGGCCGACACCCCGGACCGGGCGACGCCGTGGTCACCGGCGAACACCACCACCCGCACACGCTCGAATTGCTTAGGCGGGCAGCGCTTTTGGCAGGACGCGATCCAGGCCGACAGGTCTTCGAGTCGACCCAGTGCCCCCGTGGGTTTGGTCAGCGTGTTCTGGCGGGCGTGGGCCGCCGCGGCGGCTTCCGCGTCGGGTGGCGACACCGGGGCGAATTCCACGGCGAATTCCATCACGCCCCCGACGGCTTGAGGGGCAGTGCCTGTCCGGCCACCACCAGCACCACCCGATCACACAACTCGGCGACGCGCTGGTTGAGGTTGCCCAGTTGGTCGGCGAAACGGCGTCCCGAAGCGGTGGCCGGCACGACGGTCAGCCCGACTTCCGGGCTGACCAGCATCAGCGTCGAGGCGAAAGCGCCGAGCGCGGCCAGCATGTCATCGATCGCGCCCGTCACCGTGCCCGGCGTCGCTTCGAGGTCCCACGCGTTGTGGCGGTCCAGTGTGCCGGTCAGCCAGGTGCCGAGGTCGTCGACGAGCATCGGGGTCTGCGGCCTCTGCCGCAATTGGGTTGCGAGGTCGTCGGTTTCGAGCGTCAACCAGTGTGCGGGCCGACGGTCTCGATGCTCGGCGACCCGCTGCGACCAGTCCGCATCGTCGGCACCGTCCGGGCCCGGGGCGAGGTACCGGACCTGCTGTCCGGCGGGCAGTGCCATAGCGATCGCCTCCTCGGCCCATCGTGACTTGCCCGACCTGATTCCCCCGAGCACCAGGGTGCGCACCGCTGTCAGACGCCTCTCGGGCCGCGCTCAACCAACTTTGGCGCCGCGATCGACTTGGGGACGTGGTGCCCGCAACCGGCGCATCTGGGAAGCGCGTCCGGCGGCGTAAATACTTAGCTTCCAACGGCTTTCGGTGTTATCCGGGAACTTCGCGTCGACCGCCTTGCTCACCTTACGTCCTAGAATGAGCCCGTCTACGGTCATCACGAACATCAGCACCAGCATGGCGGGAGAGACGTAGAGCTGCAGCTGCGGGGTGGTGAACATGGCGAACATCAGGAACAGGGTTGCGGGCATGAACAGACCCAGCAGGTTGCGCCGGGAGTCCACGATGTCGCGGGCGTAGCGCTTGATCGGCCCCTGATCGCGCGGCAGCAGGTACGCCTCATCGCCGGCCATCATCTTTTCTCGGCGGTCCGTCATGCGAGCACGGTTGGCGACTTTGTCGGCCTTGCGCTCCTCGCGGCTGAGCTTGGGGCCGGCCAGCGACTTGCGCCGGGCCCGGGCCTCCGAGGAGGTCATGGGTGCGGGCGCGACCGGCCCCTTCTTGGCGGTGCGCCTGGCGTCGTTGCGCCTCGGGGTGGGCCGGCCCTTTGGGCCCGTCCTGCGCGTCGCCGGAGTTGTCACATCCGCGGCGCCGGCGGCATCGGGCGCGGCCTGCGCCTCGGCGCCCCGGTCAAGGTCGGTTTCCTGGCCTTTCTTGCGGCCCATCAGCTTCACAGAGGCCAGGTTACTTCGCGGATGGCCCGCGCCGGAATTCGCCTGGAATGCCTCGCTATTAGACCTGCGTCAGCCCCGCACTTGGCCCTACTCTTACCAGTGATGAACGGTGATCTCTGATGGACGACGGCTCGATGGCCACGGGCGATACTCCCCCTGGCCTCGCTCCAGGCCGTCTCCAGCTGCCCGCCATGCTCGTCCTGGTGGCCCCGGACTGCTATGGCGACAGCATGACCGCTGTGGACGCCGCGGCGGCCATCGCAACCGGGTGGACGCGGTCACGGCCGGGTGATCGGTTCATCGTCGCCCCGCAGTCCGATGGCGGCCCCGGCTTCGTCGAAGTGCTGGCCAGCCGGCTGGGAAAGCGGCGGCGCCTGAGGGTATCCGGGCCGCTCAAGGCCATGGTGGAAGCCGAATGGGTGTTCGACCCCGGTTCGGCGACCGCATACCTGGAATGCGCTCAGGCATGCGGTTTGGCGTTGCTCGGCGGTCGGCCCACCCCCGAGACCGCGATGGCGGCCACTAGCAGGGGAGTCGGGCAACTGATCGCCGAGGCGCTGCGGGCCGGGGCGACGCGGATCGTCGTCGGATTGGGCGGCAGCGCATGCACCGACGGCGGACAGGGGATGATCGCCGAGCTCGGCGGCCTGGACACCGCCCGCCGTCAGCTGGCCAACGTGCAGCTGATCGCTGCCTCGGACACCGAATACCCGCTGCTCGGCCCGTGGGGCGCGGCCAGGGTGTTCGGCCCGCAGAAGGGCGCGGACACGGCCACCGTCGGGGCGCTTGAAGTCCGCCTCCAAGCGTGGGCGCTCATCCTGGAAGCCGTCGCCGGACGCGACGTCAGCGCCGAACCGGGGGCCGCCGCCGCCGGCGGCATCGGCGCCGGGTTGCTGGCCCTGGGCGGCCGGTGCGAATCGGGGGCGGCGATCATCGCCCAGCACACCCGGTTGGCCGACGACCTCGACATGGCGGAATTGATCGTCACCGGTGAAGGACGGTTCGACGAGCAGTCGCTGCACGGAAAGGTGGTCGGCTCCCTGGCGGACGCCGCCGGGCCCCGCGGCATTCCGGTGATCGTGCTGGCCGGTCAGGTCAGCCTGGAAAACGCGACGGTCCGCTCGTCGGGCATCATGGCCGCCTTATCGATCGCCGATCACGCCGGATCGGTGCGGCTGGCGCAGGCCGACGTGGCCAATCAGCTGATGGGTCTGGCATCTGTTGCCGCTTCTCGACTCGGGAATAGCGGTCCTGCAAGGTACCGTTGAGGGTGTGGGCGATTTCCGAGCAGTTCGGGTCGGCTGGCGCAAGCAAGCGAAAGGCTGAACGGACCCACCCGACGAGAGCCATGTAGGAGAAGTAATGACGGTGCAAAACGAGTCGAACGCCACCACCACCCACGGCGCGATCCTGACCGAGGCCGCCGCCACCAAGGCAAAGTCCCTGCTCGACCAGGAGGGGCGGGACGACTTGGCGCTGCGCATCGCGGTCCAGCCCGGTGGTTGCGCAGGCCTGCGCTACAACCTGTTCTTCGACGACCGGACGCTGGACGGCGACCTCACCGCGGACTTCGGCGGCGTGACGCTGACCGTGGACCGGATGAGCGCGCCCTACGTGCAAGGCGCGTCCATCGATTTCGTCGACACGATCGAAAAGCAGGGCTTCACGATCGACAACCCCAACGCCACCGGCTCCTGCGCCTGCGGCGATTCGTTCAACTGAGCTGACCGGTTAGCCGGATTGAGCCGGGCCCTCGTGGCCCGGCTCAATGTGTTCAGTACGAGATTGTGTGTTCAGTACGAGATTGTGTGTTCAGTACGAGCCGCCGGTGCGCAGCATGTACGAGCACACCGTGATCTGTCCGCGCTGGAACAGCAGCTGCGCGATGCCTTGCACCTCGCCGCGCATCGGGCCCCCGGTCCCGGGTGAGACCCGCATGGTGAACAACGCCTGGGCCTGATACTGCGACAGGTACACGACCTTGTCGATCGAGGTCACCTCGACCTCGGAAAACTGCTTGCGGAATGCATCACTGCTCAGCTTCGCCAGGGCCTGGTCGGAGCGTTTGTCGTGCACACCCTCGTACATGCCGCACAGCGAGTTGCGCACGATTGTGTCGACGTCGCGGTGCTCGAGCGCGTCCAAGTACCCCTGAATCGCGGTTTTTGCCGCCCCCTCGGAAAACGTTGCCCCGGTGTTCGCGCCGTTCGTCCGAACCCCGTAGACGATGGCCACGGTCAAGATGGCGACGAGCGCGATGGCAAGCAGCACGCCGATGATCAGACCTCGCTTGGACCGTCGCGGCGGGTAGGCGACCGGCGGCGGCGGCTGCTGCCCTGCATAATTGGCCGGAGCAGGTCGTGAGGCGCTGCCAGGCGGGGGAGCGAAGGCCTGACCGCCCGCACCCGGTTCCTCGGGAAAGTCGAGCGGCGGGGATTCGGTTGGGGGCTGATGTCCGCTCGGTCCCCCGCTGCCGCCGCCGACAGCGTGGTTCGGCGAGTGCGGACCTGCCATCGTGGTTCTCCTACGCTGGTAGACGGGGACTGCGCCTGCACAAGGGTTACCGCCCGAGCATTTGCGGTTCCGACGGCTTGAGAGTGAGTTCTCTAGGGAGGCTAGCGCACGGCTTTCGCCGACCGTGGACACAAGGACGGTCAAGGCGCGTGGGTAAGCTAGATAACCTATCTAACGAAGGGTGAGATTTCGTGACCATCGCGGTAACGGGTTCGATTGCGACTGACAATCTGATGCGGTTTCCCGGCCGGTTTTCCGAGCATCTGCTGGCCGAGCACCTACAGAAGGTGTCACTGAGCTTCCTGGTCGACGACCTGGTGATTCATCGCGGCGGCGTGGCGGGCAACATCGCGTTCGCCATCGGCGTGCTGGGCGGCGACGTGGCGCTCGTCGGCGCGGCCGGTGAAGACTTCGGCGAGTATCGCGACTGGCTGCAGAAGCACGGGGTCAACTGCGACCACGTGCTGATCTCCGAAACCGCGCACACCGCGCGTTTCGTTTGCACCACCGACCTCGACATGGCCCAGATCGCGTCGTTCTACCCGGGCGCCATGTCCGAGGCCCGCAACATCAAGCTCGCGGACCTGGTGTCGTCCGTCGGGAAGCCGGACCTGGTGATCATCGGCGCGAACGACCCCGACGCGATGGTGGTGCACACCGAGGAGTGCCGCAAGCTCGGGTTGCCGTTCGCCGCCGACCCGTCGCAGCAGCTGCCGCGCCTGTCGGGTGCCCAGATCGACGAGCTCGTCGACGGCGCCACCTACCTGTTCACCAACGACTATGAGTGGGAGCTGCTGCTCTCCAAGACCGGCTGGTCGGAAGCCGACGTGCAACAGAAGGTCGACCTGCGGGTGACCACGCTGGGTGCCAAGGGCGTGGACATCGTGGACCGCGACGGCACCACCACCCACGTCGACGTGGTTCCCGAGAACAGCCAGACCGACCCGACCGGCGTCGGCGACGCGTTCCGCGCGGGTTTCTTGACCGGACACAGCGCGGGCCTGAGCCTGGAGCGTTCGGCACAACTGGGCTCGCTGGTGGCCGTGCTGGTGCTGGAGTCCACCGGCACCCAGGAGTGGGTGTGGGAAAGCGAGGTCGCCAAGACCCGGTTGGCCGGCGCGTACGGCGACGACGCCGCCGCCGAGATCGCCGCGGTCCTGGGTTAGTACACCGCGCTTCACACTCGAAGCGTCGTTTCCCGCTACAACTCGACGGGATACTGCGGCTCGCTGATCTGCGGCACCACGCTGTGCTCGACGAAGATCGCGTGCCAGAGCATGAAGATGAGCAGCGTCCACAACCGACGGCTGTGATCGCTGACGCCGTTGCGGTGCTCGTCGAGCATCCGGCGCACGGCGGCCAGGTCGACCAGGTGGCCGGCCTGCGACGCGTCCACCGTCGCGTAGGCCCACTCCAGCAGCTCACCCGCGCGCAACCAGTGCCGGATCGGCACCGGGAACCCGAGCTTGGGCCGGTGCAGCACATGCGCGGGCACGATCGGCTCCAATGCGCGCCGCAGCGCGTACTTCGTCGTCGTCCGGGTGATTTTTGCCTCCACCGGCAGCCGGGAGGCGACGGCGAACACCTCGGGGTCCAGGAACGGCACCCGAAGTTCCAGCGAATTGGCCATCGTCATCTTGTCGGCCTTCACCAGGATGTCGCCGCGTAGCCAGGTGAACAGGTCGATGTGCTGCATGCGGGCTATCGCATCCCAGCCGATGGATTCCGCGTACACCTTTGCGGTGACGTCGGTGTGGGTCCAGTCGTCGCGGAAACCGGGCAACACGTCGCGCAACTGCGCGTCGGAGAAGCTGCGGGCGTTGCCGTAGTAACGCTCCTCGAGCGTCAGCGATCCGCGGTGCAGCAGGCTTTTGCCCCGCATGCCCTCCGGGAGGGGCTTGGACACCTTGCCCATCGAACGTCGCAGCGGCCGGGGCAGGTAGTTGAAGGGCTTGAGCGACAACGGTTCCCGGTAGATCGTGTAACCGCCGAACAGCTCGTCGGCGCCTTCCCCGGACAACACCACCTTGACGTGCTTGCGGGCCTCGCGGGCGACGAAGAACAGCGGTACCAGCGCGGGGTCGGCGACGGGTTCGTCGAGATACCAGACGATTTCGGGCAGGGCGGCGACGAACTCCTGCGCGCTGACCACTTTGGCGATGTGACGGGCGCCGATCGCCTCCGCCGAGGCCACGGCGACGTCGATCTCGGAGAATCCCTCGCGTTCGAAACCGGTCGTGAACGTGATCAACCGCGGGTTGTGCCGAATGGCCAGGGCCGCGATCGCGGTGGAGTCGATCCCGCCGGACAGGAACGCGCCGACGGTGACGTCTGCGCGCATGTGCTTGGCGACCGAGTCCTCGAGTACCGCGGTGATCTCGTCGTACCGGGCCTGTTCGGTGTCGCGAGCGATCGGCGTGGCGGCAAAGCGCGGTACGAAGTAGCGGGTGACCTCCGGCTCGAGGCGTTCCGGACGGATTCGGGCATAGCAACCCGATTCCAGCCGGCGCACCCCCCGGTGCAGCGTCTCCGGCTCGGGCACGTACTGCAGCACGGTGTAGTGCTGCACGGCCCGGTCGTCGATCCGCGTGTCGAATCCGACCAGCTCGGCCAGGTCCAGCAGGCACTTCTTCTCGCTGGCGACGGCGGTGCCGCCCGGGCCGGTCGCCATGAACAGCGGCTTGATGCCGAATGGGTCACGGGCGCAGATCAATTCGCGGGTCTCGGTGTCCCACAGGGCGAACGCGAACATGCCGCGCAGCCGGGTCAGGACATCCGTGCCCCAGTAGTGGTAGCCGGCGACGATGGCCTCGCCGTCGCCGTCGGTGGCGAAGACGGCCCCGTGCCGGGTGGCCAGCTCTTCGCGCAGCTCCAGGTAGTTGTAGATCTCGCCGTTGAATACCAGCACATAGCGGTCGGGCGCATCGGCCGGCCCCCAGCGCAGCGGCTGATGCGAATGCGCGATGTCGATGATGGACAGCCTGTTGAAACCGAACACGACAGAGCCGTCGGCGCCCGGGTCGGCCCAGGTGCCGGGCTCATCGGGGCCGCGGTGGCGCATCAGGTGCGACGAGCGGGCAATGGCGGAGTCGGCGCGGGCGGCGATGGCCGCGGCGTGCTCGCTCCCTGAGCTATCGGCGCCCGCCGGCGCCGCGACGAACGCCAGCAGTCCACACACGGCGCCTCAGTATGCCGCACGCGGGCGGTTCGCGTGGCGGCTGCACCCGGCGGGTCGCGCTGCTCGCGACGCCCGACCGGCCGGGGTTTCGTCGCCCGGCTCACCCGCGTGGTCTACGCTGCGTAGTATTCGATATCCGAGCAGGAGGCGCCAACGTGACACCTCGCGAGCAGAACCGTTCGCAACGTTTGTCGCAGGGCAGGTTTCTAGGCCTTTCTAGAGGTCACAGCGGGGGCGCTCGTAGCGGTTTGGCCCGTCGTCTTCGCCGGTTGGCGCTGGCGGCGACGTTCGGTGTGCTGGCGTTTGTCCTGAGTGGATGCGACGGCTGGGCGGACGCGCTGGCCCTGGGCTGGCCGAGGGGCATCACCCCGGAGGCACACGTCAACCGCGAGCTGTGGATCGGCGCGGTGATCGCCTCGCTGGTCGTCGGGGTGCTCGTGTGGGGGCTGATCTTCTGGGCGTCGGCGTTCCACCGCAAGAAGGCCACTGACACCGAGCTGCCCCGGCAGTTCGGCTACAACATGCCGCTGGAGCTGGTCCTCACGGTGACGCCGTTCCTCATCATCTCGGTTTTGTTCTACTTCACCGTCGTGGTGCAGGAAAAGATGCTGCACCTCTCCAAGGATCCCGAGGTCGTGATCGATGTCACGGCCTTCCAGTGGAACTGGAAATTCGGCTATCAGAAGGTCAACTTCAAAGACGGCACACTGACCTACGACGGCGCCGACCAGGCGCGCAAGAACGCGATGCTTTCCAAGCCCGAAGGCAAGGACGCCCACGGCGAGGAGCTCGTCGGCCCCGTGCGTGGCCACAACACCTCGGACCGCACCTACCTGAACTTCGACAAGGTCGAAACGCTGGGAACCAGCGACGAGATACCGGTGCTGGTGTTGCCCACCGGCAAACAAATTCAATTCGATTTGGCGTCGGCGGACGTGATTCACACTTTCTGGGTTCCGGAATTTCTGTTCAAGCGCGACGTCATTCCCAACGCTGACGCGAATAACTCCATCCACGTCTTCCAGGTGGACGAGATCACCCAGGCCGGCGCGTTCGTCGGGCACTGCGCCGAGTTCTGCGGCACCTACCACTCGATGATGAACTTCGAGGTTCGGGTGGTGCCGCCCAACGACTTCAAGGCTTACCTGCAGCAGCGCATGAATGGAAAGAGCAACGCTGCGGCACTGCAGGCGATTGGCCAGCCGCCGCTCGCGGTGACCACGCATCCGTTCGATACCCGCCGCGGTCAATTGGCCGGCAACCAGTAGGTTAGGACGCCAAATGCATATCGAAGCCAGGCTATTCGAGTTCATTGCCGGGTTCTTCATCTTGGTCGCGGTGCTCTACGGGGTGCTCACCGCGATCTTCGCCACCGGCGGTGAGGAGTGGGCGGGCACCACCGCGCTGGCGCTGACGGGCGGCCTGGCGTTGATCACGGCCACCTTCTTCAGATTCGTGGCGCGCCGGATCGACACCCGGCCCGAGGACTACGAAGGCGCCGAGATCAGCGATGGAGCAGGGGAATTGGGTTTCTTCAGCCCGCACAGCTGGTGGCCGATCCTGGTCGCGCTGTCCGGTGCGGTGACCGCCGTCGCGATCGGGTTGTGGCTGCCGTGGCTGATAGTCACCGGGGTGGCGTTCATCCTGTCCTCGGTTGCCGGACTGGTCTTCGAGTACTACGTAGGGCCCGAGAAACACTGATTATTGGCCTGAAGGTCACAATCAGATCACGTGATCCGCGGCCTGTTCGCCAAGACATCTTTGCCCTTCTCGGTTCGGTAGTGTTTTGCAAGGCAAATGAGAAGTTTTCAAGCGCGCCCGCAACGAAGCACCAGCGGAGCCCCGCGCGCTGGTGATGCAGTCGAACAGGGCAGGCGAAGATGAGCGGGCCGAAACCCCCGGGATGGGAACCGGAAGAACCCGATTCCGCTCATGAGGTCAGCCCCGAAGCGAACTCCGACAGCGAACAAGCCCATGACGACGAGCTGGAGCCCTTTGACGACAGCGCCGAACCGGCGGCGGACCAGACGGGTCAGACGGACGCATATTCACGCGCGTACTCGGCTCCGGAATCCGAGCATTTCATCAGCGGGCCGTACCTGCCGGCCGATCTGCGGCTGTACGACTACGACGAATTCGAGGAGTCATCCGACGACGATGACGACCACGGCGCCCCGCGCTGGCCGTGGGTGGTGGGCGTGGCCGCCATTGCCGCCGCGATCGCGCTGGTGGTCTCGGTGTCGTTGCTGTTCGTCCGTACCGACACGACCAAACTGGCCAACCCCAACACCACCACAACCCCGTCACCGCCGCCCTTCCAGGACCAGATAACGACTACCAAGCCACCGCCGCCTCCTCCGCCGCCGCCCGCCGAACCGCCACCACCACCGCCCCCGACAGCAACGGAGACACAGACCGTGACGGTGACGCCCAATCCGCCGCCGCCGCCCGCGCCGGCGCCGGCTCCTGCGCCGCCCCCGGCCACCTCAACGGCCGCGGCGCCTCCTCCGCCGCCGCCCGCGACGACGCCGGCAGGGCCACGGCAGGTGACCTATTCGGTGACCGGCACCAAAGCGCCGGGCGACATCATCTCGGTGACCTACGTCGATGCCTCCGGTCGGTCCCGCACTCAGCACAACGTGTACATCCCGTGGTCGATGACGGTCACCCCGATCTCGACGTCAGACGTCGGCTCGGTCCAGGCGTCCAGCCTTTTTCGGGTCAGCAAACTGAATTGCTCGATCACCACCAGCGACGGGGCGGTGCTGTCGTCGAACAACAACGACGCGCCGCAGACGAGCTGCTGATGGTTGCAAAGTATTCGACGTATCGGCGTGGGTCGGACGACGCGATTTCACCGGATGTCATCGATCGCATACTGATCGGGTCCTGCGCCGCCGTCTGGCTGGTGTTGTTGGGCGTGAGCGTGGCCGCGGCCGTCGCACTGGCTGATCTGGGCCGCGGCTTTCATAAGGCGGCGAGCAGCAGTCCACATACCAATTGGGTGCTGTATGCCGTCATCATTGTCTCCGCACTGATCATCGCGGGGGCGATCCCGATCCTGTTGCGGGCGCGCCGGATGGCCCAGTCCGAGCCTGCCGCGCGGGGGATGACCGCGCCCGATAGGCCCCCGGTGCGCCTGATGTCGCAGAAACCGCGCACCCCGGCCGAGCGGGTGCCGCAGCCGCGTGGGCAGCAAGCTGAGGCGTCGGGCACCGAGTGGTCAGGCGAGTCGGTGGACCGGGTCTGGCTGCGCGGCACGGTCCTGCTGACCGGCACCATGGGTGCGGCCCTGATCGCGGTGGCAACGGCGACCTACCTGATGGCGGTCGGTCACGACGGCCCGTCCTGGGTCGGATACGCGCTCGCCGGCGTCGTCACCGCCGCGATGCCGGTGGTTGAATGGCTGCATGTTCGCCAGCTGCGTCGTGTGGTGGCAGAGCCCTAGCGTCGACGTGCCTGGGATAGCAAGCAGCGCATAATCATTCGGCTCGCCGATCGACTGCACCACACAATCGTCTATCTCGTCGGCGACGATGTGGCTCCCGAACCGTGGGCGGCGCAGTTTCCGCCGACGGCCTGGGCGCGCTGGATCACCGGCTAGTGGTGGCCGTTCTTCTCGCCGTTGGACGAACCATTGGACGAGCCGTCGGAGCTCTCGGCTTGGTGCTCACGCAGGGCGGTCAGGGCCCGGTGCTCCGAGCTATGCGCCGCCTCGCGTAACGCCGCATCCTCGGATACCGGATCGGCGAACAGGAAGCTACCGCTACCCGGTGACCCGGCCGAGCCGAGCTTGTTCATCTTCACCGGCACGGGTGCGCCTTGATACGCCAGCGGAATCGGGTGGCCGTGGTCGTCGACCGGGCCGAGCGGCTGGTGCAGTTCGATGTAGGCACCGTGGGGCAGCCGCTTGATGATGCCGGTTTCGATGCCGTGCTCGAGTACCGCACGGTCGCTGCGCTGCAGGCCGATGCACCACCGGTAGCTGATGAAGTAGACGATCGGCGGAACGATCACCATTCCGATGCGCCCGATCCAGGTCGTCGCGTTCAGCGAGATGTCGAACTTGAACGCGATGATGTCGTTCATCGCGCTCAGCGTGAGCACCATGTAGAACGAGATCGCCATCGCGCCGATCGACGTGCGCACCGGCACGTCGCGAGGACGTTGCAGCAGGTTGTGGTGCGCGTAGTCACCGCTGAACCGCTTCTCCAGGAACGGGTAGGCGATCAAAAGCATAAAGATGGCGCCCATGAGCAACGCGACCCAAACCGCCGCGGGAATGGTGTGGTGGAAGAAGTAGAATTCCCACGGCGGCCAGATACGGGCCAGGCCTTCCGTCCACATCATGTAGAAGTCGGGCTGTGAGCCGGCCGAGACGTGAGATGGCTTGTAGGGACCCAGGTTCCAGATCGGGTTGATCTGCAGCAGGCCACCCATCAGGCCGAGGACGCCGACGATGGTGGCGAAGAACGCGCCGGACTTGACCGCGAACACCGGCATGACTCGCACGCCGACGACGTTGTGCTCGGTGCGGCCGGGGCCCGGGAACTGGGTGTGCTTCTGGAACCAGACCATCCCCAGATGCAGCCCGATCAGCGCCAGGATGATCCCGGGCAGCAGCAGGATGTGCAGGGCGTACATGCGGGGAATGATGTAACCCGCCGTCGCGCACTCGCTACCCACACCGCCACAGGGGAAGTCGCCGCCGAACAGCGCCCAGTGCAGCCAGGTGCCGATCACCGGCATTCCCAACGTGATCGAGGACAGCGCGGCGCGCAGCCCGATGCCCGACAACAGGTCGTCGGGCAGCGAGTAGCCGAAGTAGCCCTCGAACATGGCCAGGATCAGCAACAGCGAACCGATGACCCAGTTGGCCTCACGCGGCCGCCGGAACGCGCCGGTGAAGAAGATGCGTGCCAGGTGCACCATGATCGCCGCGGAGAAGATCAAGGCGGCCCAGTGGTGGACCTGGCGGACGAACAGGCCGCCCCGCACCTCGAAGGAGATGTCGAGGGTCGACGCGAACGCCTTCGACATGTCCACGCCGCGCAGCGGCTGATACGCACCGTTGTAGGTGATCTCGGCCATGGACGGGTCGAAGAACAGCGTCAGGTACACGCCGGTGAGCAGCAGCACGATGAAGCTGTACAGCGCGATCTCGCCCAGCAGGAACGACCAGTGGGTGGGGAACACCTTGTTGAGCTGTCTGCGTACGGCCGCCGAAGGGTGATAACGCGTGTCGATGTCCTCGCCCTGACGGGCGAGGACATCGCCGATTTTCGGGGGACTCAGTTTCGGACTCATGTTGTCGTCCTCTCCCAGAATGCCGGCCCGACGGGCTCGACGAAGTCGCCGTTGGCGACCAAGTACCCGTTGGTGTCTATAGTGATCGGCAATTGCGCCAACGCACGCGCGGCCGGCCCGAAGATCGGCTTGGCGAAGTGCAGGGCGTCGAACTGCGACTGGTGGCAGGGGCACAAGATTCGGTAGGACTGCTCCTCGTACAGCGACGCGGGGCAACCCAGGTGCGAGCAGACCTTCGTGTAGGCGAACAACTCGCCGAAGTTGAAGCTCTCCTGGCCCTGCCGCTTGACGACCCGGCCCATGTCGGTGGGCCTGATGCGGATGAGCATCACCGGATTGCGGACACCCTGGTTGATCGCGCGCAGCTTTTCCTGCGATTCCGGGGTGGTGCCGTCACCGTCGGACTCCCGCCACGGGAAGACGGTTTCCATGCCGCCGGCGTCGATGTCCTCGGGGCGCATCTTGATGAACGGCGACGCGGAGGCGGAGCCGGTCGCGCGTGCCAGATAGATGGTCTCGCCGTGGTAGGTCGGGGTCCACCCGGAGGTGAACAGCACGGCCTTCTTGCCGTCGGCCGTCGGCACCACCGGCTTCCACGGGTTCTTGATCAGACCACCGAGGAAGGCGACCAAGGTGCCTGCGCCGAAGGCGCCCAGCCCCACGCCCAACGACAGCCCGACCAGCTTGCGCCGCCCGATCGTGGAGCTTTGATAGGCATCGCTCAGGTTCGCCACGACCGTCTTGCGGTCGATGTCGCGAGAGGCGCCGTCATGGCGGTCCTGGATCGAAATCTCTTCCGGGATAAAGCGTTTCTGGTACAGGATGGCGCCGATCCCGATCGCCAGGATCGACATCCCGAAGGTCAGCCCGTACAGCGGAGTGGTGAGGTCGTAGATGAAGCTGCCCGCGGCCTCTTTCGGCTTGTACTCCCACGGCCAGAACAAAAAGATCAACAGCAGCGCCAGCCCGAAACCGCCGCCCAGTAAAAGCCACAGGGCCACGCCGCGCTCGGCCCGCTTCTCGGCTTTGGTGCCCTCGACCGGCCAGCGCGGTTCCTTGAACACCGTGTCGACGCCGTCCAGCTTGCCGCCCAGCGTCAGCAGTTCCTGCTGCGACATCGCGGCCAGCGCCGCTTCGTCGGGCTCGTTGGGTGCTCCGGCGCCTTTATCGGTGTCAGAGCCGCGAACGTCGCCGTCACTCATTTTGCGCCGCTCCTCCCCATCGCTTCGGCCCCCTCGCCGCTGCGCGGCTGGGGGGACCCCCACTGCATCGTCTCGGCGCGGCTCATGCTCGTGCCCCAATCCACAGTGCCAGCCCGATGGCGGCGACCATCCCGATGATCCACGCCGCCATGCCCTCGGGTGCGGGTCCGAATCCGCCGAGGCCGTAGCCGCCCGGTTGACGCTCTTCGGTGACCGCCTTCACGTAGCCGATGATGTCCTTCTTGGCCTCGAAGGACAGCTGGCGGTCGGAGAACTTCGGCATGTTCTGCGGGCCGGTCCGCATCGCCGCAAGGATCTGCTGTTCGTTGGCGGGCTCCAGGTCCGGCGCGTACTTACCCGACGACAGCGCCCCGCCCTTGCCGGTGAAGTTGTGGCACGACGAGCAGTTGAGCCGGAACAGGTCCCCACCACGGCCCAGGTCCTCGCCGCGCAGGGAGCGCATCGCCAAGCTGCCGTCCGGGTTGCGCACCACGGTGGGTCCACCACCGTTGGCCTGCACGAAAGCGCCCAGCGCGTCGATTTGCGACTGGTCGAAGATCGGCTCCTTGCGTGGCGCCTGGGCCTCACCGGTCATCGCGGGCATCCGGCCGGTGGACACCTGGAAGTACACGGCCTCCTCGCCGACCCCGATCAGGCTCGGACCACGGTCGGGCACACCCTGCAGGTTGGCGCCGTGGCAGGACACGCACGACGTGTCGAACAGCTGCTTGCCGGTACGCAGCAGGGCCGAGGCCGACTCGTCGGCGACGGCCACCTGCGGCTTGGGCGTCAGCACGGCGGCGAGGCCGCCGGCGATGGTCAGCGCGATCAGCAGCAGCAGGCCACCCGACAGCCGGCGGCGCAAGCGCCGTCGGGAGCGATCGTTTCGCCCTTTGAGCGACTTACCCAGCCGCTTGCCGCGACCGAATCGGGTAGACCCCAGTCTCTTCAACCGAGCACTCCTGTTCGTCTAGGGCCGGGTCATCGGATGAAATAGATCACGGTGAACAGCGCGATCCACACGATGTCGACGAAATGCCAGTAGTAGGACACGACGATGCTGGCCGTAGCCTGCGCCGGCGTGAACTTGCTCATCGCGGTGCGGGCCAGCAGGAAGATGAAGGCGATCAGACCGCCGGTGACGTGTAGGCCGTGGAACCCGGTGGCCAGGTAGAACACACTGCCGTAGGCGCTGCTGGGGATCGTGGTGCCGTGCGTCGTCAGGTGGAAGTACTCGTAGCCCTGCCCGCAGACGAAGAACAGGCCCATCAGGAAGGTGACCACGTACCAGCGGCGCAGCCCGAAGACGTCGCCGCGCTCGGCCGCGAACACCCCCATCTGGCAGGTGAACGACGACGCGATCAGCACCAGCGTCACGGGAACGGCCTGATACAGATTGAGCTCGGTCGGCGGCGGCGGCCACTTCCCGCCGGCCTGGGCGCGGGCAGTGAAGTACATCGCGAACAGGCCAGCAAAGAACATGAGTTCGCTGGAAAGCCAAACTATGGTGCCGACACTGACCATGTTTGGGCGATTCAGCGAATGCACCCGCGACGTAATTGCTGTACCTGAGGTCCCGGCAGCACTGGTCACATCCGCAAGTATGACGCTTTGTAGTTGTTGAACTCCACCCGGGGCGGCATTTGATGTTGCGCGCGGTCGCGCCGCCGTCCGTGAAGGGCCCCGTCGGGCCGCTCGCGGCGACGGTTGGGCGAGCTTCGGTCCTCGTGGGACCATCGGGCGCGTGGCTCTGTCTTCCGACGCTTCGTCCATCTCGGGTTCCCCCGCGGGCGGTCCCGCGCCGTCGTGGCCGCATGTTCTTGGTCGTTTGACGGAGGGTCAAGACCTGGACCGTGGCCAGGCCGCCTGGGCAATGGACCAGATCATGGCGGGCGACGCGAGCCAGGCCCAGATCGCCGCCTTTGCGGTAGCGATGAAGGTGAAGGTCCCGACGTCAGCCGAGGTCGGCGAGTTGGCCGAGGTCATGTTGAACCACGCGCGCCAGATGCCCGTCGGCGCGATCCGTGACGACACCGTCGACATCGTCGGCACCGGTGGCGACGGCGTGAACACCGTCAACCTGTCCACGATGGCCTCGATCGTGGTTGCGGCCGCCGGCGTGCCGGTGGTCAAGCACGGCAACCGGGCCGCTTCGTCGTTGTCCGGCGGTGCCGACACGTTGGAGGCGCTCGGAGTTCGCATCGACCTCGGCCCCGAACAGGTCGCCAGCAGCCTCGCCGAGGTCGGAATCGGGTTCTGCTTCGCGCCGCTGTTTCACCCGTCGTACCGGCACGCGTCCACGGTGCGTCGGGAAATCGGCGTGCCGACCGTCTTCAATCTCCTTGGGCCGCTTACCAATCCAGCCAAACCCCGGGCCGGATTGATCGGTTGCGCGTTCGCCAACCTGGCCGAGGTGATGGCGGGGGTGTTCGCGGCGCGCCGGTCCAGCGTGCTGGTCGTGCACGGCGACGACGGCCTGGACGAGTTGACGACCACGACCACCAGCACGATTTGGCGGGTGCAAGCCGGGACGGTGGACAAGCTGACCTTCGATCCGGCCGGATTCGGATTTCCCCGGGCCGACATCGGGGATCTGTTGGGCGGTGACGCGCAGGCCAACGCCGCGGAGGTGCGTTCCGTGCTGGCCGGCGCCAACGGCCCGGTGCGAGACGCGGTCGTGCTCAACGCCGCCGGTGCGATCGTCGCTCACGCAGGCCTATCCAGTCGCGCCGAATGGCTGCCGGCGTGGGAGGACGGGTTGCAGCGTGCCGCCGCTGCGATCGACTCCGGTGCCGCCGAACAGCTGCTCTCGCGATGGGTGCGGTTCAGCCAGCAG